>CAZMBZ010000079.1:0-17543 GCA_964564285.1 uncultured Planctomycetaceae bacterium
CAGCTTGCACGCGAGTACGCCGTTGAGGTAGATCTCCGCATCCTCGTCGTGGTGCAGGCGGAGATGGAGGTCGTTGAATCGCGGGCTCTTCAACTCGAACGTGCGGCGCAGGTAGATATCTGGCGAGTCCCACTTGGTCCGGATGATCGAGCCCGGCGTGCCCTTCGTGCCGAAGCCGCCCTTGCCCGCTTTCCATGACGAGTCGTCAAAGTCCGGCTTGGTCCAACCATCGGCGGGCTTCTCGGTGGTGTACTTCCATTCGATTCCGGCGGCTTCGCTTGTCGGCGCGACGGGCACGAGTTTGGGTTTCGGCGGGAACTTGCCTTGGTTGGCGGCGGCGGTCTTGGCGATATCCGGCTTGATGACCGCCCGGTCGTAGGTAAGCAGGCCGTTGACCTCGCCCTCGCAGTCGGTGGTCTGGGTATACACCGCCGCCGAGAGCCCAGGGTCTTTCTTGAACTCGTGGACTTTTCGCAGCAACTCGACGTACTTGAACGTGAGCTGGTCGCGGTCGGACATGCTGCGATAGCCCCAGTTCCGGTCGGTCTGCCAGAGGTGACCCTTGACGGGCAGGCCAAGCCCGCCGAACTCGCCCAGCACGGCGGCGCGGTCGGCCTCGGGCTTCGGGCTGGCCGGGCCGGGATACTTGTGCATATCGACGACGTCGCCGCACTTGTGATCGACCCAGCCGCTGGCGGCGTTGATCAGCCGCGACGGGTCGAGCTTGCGGACGAGTTCCACCTGGGCCTTGGTGTCGGCGGGGTCTTTGCGGGCCTGGCCCCAGCCTTCGTTGAAGACCACCCACATGACGATGCTGGGATGGTTTCGCATGCCGCCGACCAGCCTCGTCAGTTCCTGCCGGAACTGCGGGCGGTCCGCCGTCGTGTTGCCCCCGGGCATGTCCTGCCAGACCAGCAGCCCGAGCTTGTCCGCCCAGTAGTACCACCGGTCGGACTCGACCTTCACGTGCTTGCGGGCCATGTTGAACCCGAGCTTCCGCGTTACCTCAATGTCGTATCGCAAGGCCTCGTCGGTGGGGGCCAGGTACACGCCGTCCGGCCAGAACCCCTGGTCCAGCGGGCCGATCTGGAAGATGAACTTGTTGTTGAGCATCAGGCGCGTGACGCCGTTTTCATCCTTGCCGAGGGATATCTTCCGCATGCCGAAGTAGCTGGTGACGGCGTCGTTGCCCCACTTGATCTTCAAGTCGTAGAGGAATGGGTCATCAGGTGACCAGAGGTGCGGCTTGGTGATCGGCAGCGAGAGCTGCTTGCCGGGCTCGCCCATGACTCTGGCGACCTCCTTGTCACCATCCAAGGCGATGATCTCAACCGGCACGGCCTCTTCCACAGTGCCCTTGCCCGTGACTTTCACTCGCAGAACACCGGCGTCCACATCAGGCGTAAGTTGCAGTTTGCCAATCCAGGCCATGGCGACCGGCTCGATCCATACCGTCTGCCAGATTCCGGTGGTGGGGGTGTACCAGATTCCGCGGGGCTTTAGCACCTGCTTGCCGTGGGCCTGGGGGCCCTTGTCGGTCGGGTCGAAGACGCCGACGATCAGCTCGTTATCGCCGCTGGTCAGGGCTTCGGTGATGTCGTAGCTGAACGCGTCGTAGCCGCCGCGATGCGTGCCCATGGCCTTGCCGTTGACATACACGGTCGACTCCCAATCCACCGCGCCGAAGTGCAGCAGCACACGCTTGCCCTTCCAATCGGCGGGCACCTTGAACGTCCGGCGATACCACAGGCGGTCGAAGTGCTTGCCCACGCCGCTCAGGGCGGACTCGACGGGGAACGGCACGAGGATCTTGCCCTCCAGCGTCTTGCCGATCGGGGCCGGCTGGTCCGCCTCGGCCGGGGCGTACTGCCACAGGCCGTTGAGGTTCTGCCATTGCTTGCGGACCATCTGCGGGCGAGGGTACTCGGGGTGTGCGTTTTCGGGCGAGACATCCTTGGCCCAGCGTGTGACGATGCGCCCCGGGACGCACTTCCAGTCCGCCCCGGCCGACACTGATGCGGAACCGACGGCGAGGAACACGATCACAGTGGCGGCGATGGTTCGGGTCATGAGTGTTGCTCCTTTACTCTGTAACAGGCTATAATACGCAAAGCATTGAAATAGATGGGTTTACACGTCGTTTTGCCGCCGACAGTGAAGCTTGTTTTCGCTGGTTGTCCCGTGCGCGGTCATTTTTCCCCAGCCGCCGGGGCGGATTGGAGCTTCGCGGGGTCTTCGATCACCCACACCGCCATCGGGCCAGGCTGCCGGTGGTCCCACGCATAGTACGGCACGGCGAGGGCTTCCACGTCGGCCTCCTTCGTGCCGTCGGCGGGGAGGGCCTTCGCCTTGGCGGAGATGGTCGCTACGCCGCCGAGCAGGTCCTTGCTGGACTCGATCAGAAAACGAGCCGAGGCCGGCAGGTAGAAGCTGTCCACGCCGCCGGGATTGTCGGCGCCCTCGAAGCAGTAGACAATCGGTCCTCGCTGCAGCGCGACCCGCCCGGTGTCGGCCTTCACGCTCGGGTGGGCGTGGATGCGGCGGACGGGCATGGGCATGTTCAGTTCGATGGTGTCGCCGGGTTTCCACGTGCGGCTCAGGCGGGCGTAGCCCTTGACCATATCAAAAGTTGCGACGGACTTGCCGTTGATCTTGATCGTCGGCGCTACCCGCTCAGCCAGCATGGGCTTGGGCTGGTAAAGAGCGTCGGCGGGGGCCTTGGCGGCCGTCCATGCCGGGATGCGAAGCATGACGTCGAACTCGCCGCCGGCCACGTCTGGCGTCACCGTGATTTTAACGTTGCCCTCCCACGGGTAGCGGGTCTGCTGCGCGAGCTCGACGGTACCGCCGGCGAGCTTGACCTTGCCCGTCCCAGCCGCGTAGAGATTCACGTACACGGCGCTATCCGACGCGGCGTAAACGTAGCCTGGTACGGAAGGTATGAATCGCACGACGTTCGTCGGGCAGCACGCGCAGCCAAAGAACGCCTGGCGGTGATGCTTGCCGTCGCTCGCCAGCGGGTTGACGTAGAAGAACTTTTCGCCGCCGATATCCACCCCGGCCAGCATGCCGTTGTAGAGCGTCCGCTCGAACGTGTCGGCGTACTTGGCGTCGGCGTGCAGCAGGTTCATGCGGTGGTTCCACAAGCACATGCCGATCGATGCGCACGTTTCGGCGTAGGCGGTGTCGTTTGGCAGTTGGTAGTTGGCGCCGAAGGCCTCGCCGCGACGGGTCGAGCCAATCGCGCCGGTGATATACATCTTGCGCTGAACTGTGTTTACCCACAGGCGGTCCAGGGCCTTCATGTAAGCCGGGTCGCCCGTTGCGGCTGCGACGTCCGCCATGCCGGAATACAGGTACATGGCTCGGACGGCATGGCCGGTTGGCTCGGATTGTTCAGTCACCGGCTGGTGGTCCTGGCAGTATGGGCCATTGATTTTGGGGCGTTTGTCCGAGACTCGCCCGCGGATATCGAGGAAGAACTTTGCGAGGTCGAAGTACTTCTTCTCGCCGGTGACCTGGCTGAGCTTTACCAGGCCCAGTTCGATCTCCTCATGGCCCGGCACGTCGTGGCGTTTTTCGGGGCCGAATATCCCATCGATATGGTCGGCAAATCGTATCGCCACATCCAGCAGCGTGCGTTTGCCGGTCGCGCGGAAGTGCGCGACGGCCGCCTCGAACAGGTGCCCGGCGCAGTACAACTCATGCATATCCTTGAGGTTCGTCCAGCGATTCTTCGGCTCCTTGATCGTGAAGAAGGTGCTTAGATATCCATTGGCCTGCTGGGCGGCTGCGATCGATGCGATCACCTCGTCGGTCTGCTTTTCGAGGTCCGCATCTGGGTGGGCCTGGAGCGAGTAGCTGGCTCCTTCGAGCACTTTGTACACGTCGGAATCGTTGAAATAGATTCCCTCGAATTCGCCTTCCTGGAGCTTGCCCGCCTTGGCGAAGTTCGATAATCGCCCGGTCTGGCGGCACCATTTGAAGTTGTGTGGCAGGGAGCGGAGGCGGTTGGTTTCTATGCGTGGTGTCCAGAACTCATCGCGGATCTGCACGTCGGTGAACGGCACGGCCTGGAGCTTGGCGAGGCTTGCGGAGGTGGGAGAGCCTTCGGCTGCCCATGTCGCGCCCACGACGGCGAGGATCGTCAAGGCCATTAGGGATATGCGAAGTGTCATAGATGTAAGTCCTTTCGTTTTTCCGGGCAGCCGAACCGCAGGCCGGCCCGCGAGTTATCGCTTCATGGGCGCCTTTCCGGCGGCGCCGGCCGGCCTGGTCGTCGGCGTCTGTTTCTTTTTGCTCGCCGGTTTGTCCGACGGAATTTTCACATCGGCCCACTTGTCGGCGATGGCCGAGCCGCCGGCAGCGATGAGTTTCTTCAGCGCCGCCTCGGCCTCGGCGGGTTTGCAGCCCCAGGGTCCGCCGCGCGTCCAGTACGCGATTTTCCCATCAATGTCAATCACTACCGTGCCGGCCTGGAAACCGGTGTAGGCCTTGATGTACTCGGCCTCGATCGAGTCCAGCAGGATCGGAATCGTCAGCTTCATGCCCTTCATACACTTGTCTGCCGCGATGACGCGCTCAGACATTGTCTTGTGCTGGGCGATGCTCACTCGGCCGGGCCTTTTGGCCGGGGCCTTGGCCTTTGGTGTCCCGGCCGAGGGCTTGGCCCGGCTGGGGTGGGCTTCGCGAAGGTAAACCAGAAAGAACTGCGCCTTTCCCTTGTACGCCTTGTACAAGGCTTCCACCGCCGGAACCTGGCGGCGGAAGGGGGGTCATGTATAGCTCGATGAGAATATGACAATCGGCGCCTTGTGCTTGTAGTCCGACAGCTTGACTTTCTCCTGCCCGATCGTGCCAACCTCTTCGCCCTTGTCGTTTGTCTTGAACGTCAGCGGGTGCAGCGCCACCTCGGGCGCAGCCTGGCCGGGCTTGAGAGTAACCGCTCCGCGACGGGGGCCGCGTCGGACGGATCTGGGCCTTTCCGCCGCCCACGCCGCCGAGCAGGCCAGTACCCACGTCGCGACCAGCAGCAGCGCCGCCGGTTTGAGGAATCGTTTTCGTCTCATGTGTTGCATTTCCTGGCTACTCTAACTCGCCCGGGGCGTTTGGATGAAGTGCTCCGCCGGCCGTGGACAAAACAGCCGATCAATATAATTAACAATTCTCCCCAGTGTGCGGGGTTTGCCAAATCATATCATTTGTTGATATCATTTGGCGATCCGGTTGCGAGATTCTTTCGAGAACCGGGAACCTATCCATTTGCCGTTCGTCTATTCTGGAGACGCGACCAATGTTCGTCGCCGATGTCGGACTCTGCGCCCCGGCTTCGCAAGACAATCAAAGGAGCACCCAGCCATGAAACGCATCGTACTTCTGAGCCTGTCGATAGCTATCCTGCTCGGTTCGGCGCTGGTCCCGGTGATTGCGGGGGATGCCCCCGTCAGTCAAGCGGACCGCCCCCGGGCCGCCAAACTCATGAAAGATGGCAACTGGAAGGAAGCCTACGACATTTTCGCCAAGCTGGCCGTCGACAAGGCGGATGCTCCCAAGCTCGTCGGGCAGGACCTCAACAACGCCATCAATTGTCTTAAGCGGCTCAAGCGGCTCAGCGAGACTGATGCGCTCCGCGAGAAGGTCATCGCGGCCCACGGGGGTAACTGGCGCCTGCTCCAGACTGCCGCCCGGAGCTACCTGAGCGTGGTTCACTACGGCTCGATCGTGGCAGGCGAGTTCCAGCGAGGTCCGCACCGCGGCGGCAGGGCCAAGATGGTCAACTCCTACGAGCGCGACCGCGTCCGGGCGCTTCAGTTGATGCAGCAGGCCTTGCCCCTGGTGGCCGAGGAGAACGACAAGCCCGCGGCCGGTCAGTTCTACATGGACCTGGCCAATCAGCTCATGGGCAACCGCGGCTGGGCCTTGGCCTGGCGGCTCCAGTACCTCAGCGATCTTTCAAAGCTGCCGGATTACGAGGACGGTTATTATGGCCGGTATTACTACCACGGCCGGGGTGGCTCTCGCGGCGCGCCGGTGGATGAGAATGGCAATCCGGTCTACCACAAGCTTCCGCGAAGCTGGGGGTCCGCCGCCACCGACGGCGAGCGATGGCGCTGGGCCCTGCTGATGGTCCAGGAAGCCCAGGCCTCGCGGACCAATGAGGTCCGCTGGATGTTCGCCCAGTTCCTGCACAACCAGTTCGGCGTGCAGACGATGGCGCAGTACGGCATGCTTCTGGGCCGCGGTGGCGACGACTCGGATACGGAGAAGGATGAGTCCGGCACGTATGCCCTGCACACGCTTGGCGAGGGCGAGACCATCGCCCGCCTGGCCACGGGGATCAAGCGGTTCAAGCTGCCCGACGAGTTCAACTACCTCAAAATTATCCGCGAACTGGTGGCAACCAAGGGCTACGGCGATACGCCGTCATCCACGCTGGGGCAGATATTCGAGAATCGCCGCCAATATCCCATGGCCGCGACTGTCTGGCGGCAGGCGATCAAGGACTTCGGCGAGGGCGGCGAGAGGAAGTGGCGGCGAAAACGCCTCAACCAGATCATCGGCAACTGGGGAACGTTCGAGCCGGTGATGACCGCCCCGTCGGGTGAAGGCGCGACGGTTGACTACCGTTTCCGCAACGGCGGGAATGTCAGCTTCGAGGCCCACGAAATCGACGTCCCCAAGCTGCTTGCCGACGTGAAGGCGTACCTCAAGAGCGCCCCCAAAAAACTCGACTGGCAGCAGATGAGAATCGGCGACATCGGCTATCGGCTGGTGGTCAAAAACCAGAAGCAGTATGTCGGCAAGAAGGTCGCATCGTGGGACATGGATGTCAAGCCCCGCACCAATCACTTCGACCGCCGGGTTACGGTAACCACGCCTCTCCAGAAGGCCGGGGCGTATCTCGTGGTCGCGAAGATGGGTGATGGCAACGTCAGCCGGATCGTCCTGTGGGTTGCGGACACGGCGATCGTCAAGAAGCGGCTCGACAAGCAGGCGTACTTCTTTGTCGCAGACGCGGTCGGCGGCAAGCCGATCGCCAAGGCGAACCTGGAATTCTTCGGCTACCAGCGGAAGTACATCCGGGACAACAAGAAACGTGGCCAGGGGCATTACGAGATCAACACACGCAATTTCGCCGAGTTCACCGACGGCGATGGGCAGCTCATCCTCAAGCCCGGTCAGGTCGACAATAACTGGCAGTGGCTCATCACCGCCACCACCCCGGCTGGGCGACTGGCGTATATGGGCTTTACGGGCATCTGGTTCAATAGCCATCACGACGCCGCGTACAATCGGACCAAGACCTACGTCATCACCGATAGGCCCGTATACAGGCCCGCCCAGAAGGTGAAGTTCAAGTTCTGGGTCAATCGCGCCCAGTACGACCAAGAGGGCAAGAGCCAGTTCGCCGGGCAGTCCTTCCAGGTGCGAATCAATAATCCCAAGGGCGAGAAGGTAATCGAGAAGCAGTTCAAAGCCGACGATTTCGGCGGGTTCGACGGCGAGTGGGAACTCCCCAAGGAAGCGACACTCGGCGTCTACCGCGTCTTCCTGCCACACAGTCCTGGCGGCGGGGGGACCTTCCGCGTCGAGGAATACAAGAAGCCCGAGTTCGAGGTGAAGATCGATGCACCCACCGAGCCGGTAATGCTCGGCGAGAAGATTACCGCGACCATCAACGCCAAGTACTACTTCGGCGCGCCGGTCACCAACGCGAAGGTCAAGTACAAGGTCACGCGCGTAAGCCACTCGGCCCAGTGGTACCCGACCTGCCGATGGGACTGGTACTACGGCCCGGGCTACTGGTGGTATGCGTACGATTACCTCTGGTATCCAGGGTGGAGCGAGTGGGGCTGTCGCCGACCCGTGCCCTGGGGCTGGTGGCAGTGGCATCCGCGCCAGCAGCCTGAGATCGTCGCCGAGGCCGAGGTCCAGGTCGGACCCGACGGCAAGGTGAAGGTGGAGATCGACACCGGCGTCGCCAAGGCAGTTTATGGCCACACCGATCATAAATACGAGATCACCGCCGAGGTGACCGATAAGAGCCGCCGTACGATCGTCGGCACGGGTTCGGTGCTCGTTGCACGCAAGCCGTTCAAGGTCTACACGTGGGTCAATCGCGGGCATTACCGCGTCGGCGATACCGTGAGTGCGAGCTTCAAGGCGCAGACCCTCGACCGCAAGCCCGTCCAAGGCAAGGGCGTAGCTCGCTTGCTGAAAATCACCTACAAGGACAACAAGCCCGTCGAGGCCGAGGTCCAGAAGTGGAAGCTCAACACCGACGCCCAGGGCGAGGGACGCCTGCAGATGAAGGCTTCCCAGGCCGGTCAGTATCGCCTGAGCTACAAGGTCACCGACTCCAAGAAGCACACCATCGAGGGCGCGTACGTCTTCGTGGTTCGCGGCGAGGGATTCGACGGCTCGCAGTTCCGATTCAACGACATTGAGCTTGTTACCGACAAACGCGAATACGCCCCGGGCGACAAGGTGAAGCTGATGGTCAACACCGATCGCGCCGGAGCGGCCGTGGTGTTGTTCATCCGCCCGTCCAACGGCGTGTACCTGCCGCCGAAGGTCATCCGCCTCAAGGGCAAGAGCGTGATGGAGGAGATCGAGGTCATCAAGAAGGATATGCCCAACTTCTATGTCGAGGGCATGACGGTTCACGGCGCGAAGGTCTACAGCGACGTCCGCGAGGTGATCGTTCCCCCGGCCAAGCGGGTGCTGAACGTCGAGGTAAAGCCCTCGGACGACAAGTACAAGCCCGGGGCCAAGGCGAAGATGACCGTCAAGGTCACCGACCACACGGGCGAGCCGTACGTCGGGTCGCTTGTACTGACGATGTACGATAAGTCCGTCGAGTACATCTCCGGCGGTTCGAACGTGCCGGACATCAAGGAGTTCTTCTGGAAGTGGCGAAGGCGGCATCGTTCGAGCGGGCAGAACAGCCTGGCCAAGGGCGGTCGGAATATCAACAAGCCGGGTGAGATCGGCATGGGCTTCCTGGGCGTCTTCGGCCGATCGGTGGCGGACGATGGGGTGGGGAAGGGAGAGGCGCAATTCGAAGGGGCTGCAGGGGGCCGAGATTGGCGCCAGTTGACGGAGAGCCGGTTTGCCTACTCAGCGGCCACGCGGATGCCGGTGGGCAGGACCTCTGGCCGACGGCCCATGCTCGTGGGCACGCCCATGAATGTGGGTTCGATGGCCAAAAGCGCCGATGATGCGGGCATGGTTGGTCCAGGTGCCGCCGGCGGCGGTCAGCCTCCGACGGTCCAGCCGACCGTCCGCACCAAGTTCGCGGACACGGCCCTTTGGGTGGGCGAACTCACGACCAAGGTCGACGGCCTGGCCGAGTTCGAGCTGACCATGCCCGAGAACCTCACCACATGGAAGACCCGCGTCTGGGCCATGGGCGCCGGCACGCGAGTCGGCGAGGGCAGCGCCGAGGCCGTCACCACCAAGGACCTCATCATCCGCCTCCAGGCCCCGCGGTTCTTCGTCCAGAAAGACGAGGTCGTCCTCTCGGCCAACGTGCATAACTACCTCAAGACCAAGAAGACCGTGAAGGTTGTTCTGGAACTGGAAGGCAAGTGCCTTGAACCTGTGCGGGAGGTTTTCAAGGCAGGTCGCGTTGACGCCCAAGGCAGGCAGGAGATCGAGCCAATCCTCATCTCCACCCAGACGCAGACCGTCGAGATCGAGCCCAAGGGCGAGAAGCGTGTCGATTGGCGCGTGAAGGTCCTCCAGCCGGGCGAGGCCGTTGTTCGCATGAAGGCCCTGACCGACGAGGAATCCGACGCGATGGAGATGAAGTTCCCCGTCTTCATCCACGGCATGCTCAAGACCGAGAGCTTCTGCGGCGTGATTCGTCCGGACAAGAAGGCGGCGACCGTGGCGATTCGCGTCCCGGCCGAGCGACTGCCCGAACAGAGCCGGCTCGAACTGCGCTACTCGCCGACGCTGGCGATGGCGATGATCGACGCCCTGCCGTACATGGTGGACTACCCGTACGGCTGCACCGAGCAGACGCTCAACCGCTTCCTGCCGACGGTCATCACGCAGAAGATCCTGCTGGATATGAACGTCAACCTCGAGGACATCCGCAAGAAGCGAACCAACCTCAACGCCCAGGAAATCGGCGACGATGTCAAACGCGCCAAGCAGTGGGGCGGCGTGGTCAAGCCCAAGAAGAACCCCGTCTACGACGAGGAAACCGTCCGCGACATGGTCAAGGCTGGCATCGAGCGGCTGCTGAGCATGCGGTGCTCCGACGGCGGATGGGGCTGGTTCAGTGGATGGGGCGAGCGGTCCTACCCGCACACCACGGCCGTGGTTGTCCACGGGCTCCAGATCGCCCGAGCCAACGACGTTGCCATCGTGCCGGGCACGATCGAGGGCGGAATCAAGTGGCTGAAGAACTACCAGACGCGCGAGGTGCAGAAGCTCAAGAACGCTCCCACGAAGAAAAAGCCGTGCAAGACCCGAGCCAGTGCCCTGGACGCCTTTGTTTACATGGTTCTGGTCGATGAGAAGCTCGACAACAAGGAAATGCGGGAGTTCCTCTACCGCGACCGCAACGACCTGCCCGTTTACGCCAAGAGCATGTTCGGCATGGCGTTGCACAAGGTCGGCGACGTCAAGAAGCGGGATATGATCATCCGCAACATCGAGCAGTTCCTCGTCCAGGACGATGAGAACCAGACCGCCTGGCTGAACCTGCCCGGGAACAACTGGTGGTGGTGCTGGTACGGCAGCGAGTACGAGGCGCAGGCGTACTACCTCAAGCTCCTGGCGGCAGTGCAGCCCAAGAGCGAGAAGGCGTCGCGACTGGTCAAGTACCTGCTGAATAACCGTAAGCACGCGACGTACTGGAACTCCACTCGTGACACAGCCGTGGTTATCGAGGCCTTCGCCGATTACATCAAGGCCGCTGGCGAGGACAAGCCGGACATGACCGTGCATATCCTCATCGACGGCAAGCAGGTCAAGAAAGTTAAGATCGACGGGTCCAACCTGTTCAGCTTCGACAACAAGCTGGTTCTGACCGGCGACGAGGTGACAACGGGCGCCCACAAGATCGAGGTCCGCAGGGCCGGCACTGGGCCGGTGTACTTCAACGCCTACCTGACGAACTTCACGCTCGAGGATCCCATCAAGGCCGCCGGGCTGGAGATCAAGGTCAACCGCAAGTACTACAAACTCGTGCCGGTCGATAAGAAGGTCCACGCGGTCGGGGCTCGCGGGCAAGCCGTGATGCAGAAGGTCGAGAAATACGAGCGGCAGGAACTCAAGAATCTCGCGCTGCTAAAGAGCGGCGACCTGATCGAGATCGAGTTGGAAATCGATAGCAAGAACGACTACGAGTACATCATGTTCGAGGACATGAAGGCGGCCGGGTTCGAGCCGGTCGAGGTCCGCAGCGGCTACAACGGCAACGATATGGGCGCTTATATGGAGCTTCGCGACGAACGCGTGTGCTTCTTCGTCCGGGCGCTGGCCCGCGGTAAGCACAGCGTGAGCTACCGCATGCGGGCGGAGATTCCCGGCAAGTTCAGCGCCCTGCCCACCAGGGCAAGCGCCATGTACGCCCCGGAACTCAAGGCCAACTCCGACGAGATAAAGCTGCGGATAGAGGACTGATTTCGCTTCCCGGCTGCACGGCGCAAAACACACGCCCGGCACATGTGCCGGGCGTGTGGCTTATTAACGGAGAACTCAGGTGCCGATCAGCCGTTTGGGTTGGCCGGGCAGGTGCCGCAGGTTCCTTCGGCGCCGTCCCAGCAGTAGGTGCAGAGCTTTTCCTTCGGCAGGCCTACGGCCTCGACGAGGTCGTCGAGTCGCTGGTATCGCAGGCTGGTGAGGTTCAGCCGGCAGCGGATACGCTCGATCATCTCAGCGTACTTGTCGCTGTCGGGGTCCGAGTAGGGGGACAGGTCGACCTCGCCGACCGGCTCTATCTCGCGAATGGCTCGCCTGGCGGCAAGGTCCATTTCGGACTTCGACCGCGAAAAGTTCAGGTACTTGCAGCCATGTATAAGCGGCGGGCATGCCGGGCGCATGTGGACCTCCTTCGCGCCGTATTCGTAGATTCGCTCGATCGTGTCGCGAAGCTGCGTGCCGCGAACGATGGAGTCCTCGCAGAACAGCAGACGCTGGCCCCGAATCAACTCGCGAATGGGAATGAGCTTCATGCGGGCTACGAGTTCGCGCATCCTCTGGTTCTGGGGCATGAAGCTCCGAGGCCAGGTCGGTGTGTATTTGACGAACGGTCGGCGGTACGGGATGTTCGCCTGGTGGGCGTAGCCGATGGCATGGGCAATGCCGCTGTCCGGAACCCCGGCGACGATGTCGATGTCCATTTCCTCCCGCCGCGCCAGGGCCGCGCCGCAGCGGTTGCGTGTCGCCTCGACGTTGATTCCCTCGTAGTTGCTCGCCGGGTAGCCGTAGTATACCCACAGGAACGCGCATATCTGCATCCGCTCGCCTGGCGGGCAAAGCTGCTCGAAGCCGTCTGGCGTGATGCGCACGATTTCGCCTGGACCCAAGTCCCGCTCGACTTCGTAATCGAGGTTAGGAAAGGCGCACGTTTCCAGCGTTGCCGCACATGCGCCCTTTTTCTTGCCCAGAATTACGGGCGTTCGTCCCAACCTGTCGCGAGCCGCATACAGGCCGTCCTGCGTTAGCAGCAGAATCGAGCACGAGCCTTCGACGATGTTCTGGACTCGCCGCAGCCCGTCGGTGAAGGTTGGTTCCTGGGCGATCAGCGTGGCGACCAGTTCCGTCGGGTTAATGCCCGTGCCGCTCATCTCCGAGAAATGCACTGTGCCTTTGCGATAGGCCTCGGCGACGACTGCCTCGACGTTGCTGATCACGCCGACAGTTACGATTGCGAACACGCCAAGGTGTGAGCCGACGATCAGGGGCTGGTCCTCGAAGTCGCTGATGACGCCGATTCCGCTTCGCCCTCGAAGCTTCGGCAGATCGTCCTCGAATTTCGACCGGAACTGGGAGTTAGTGATGTTGTGGATCACGCGGGTGAAGCCGTTGCCCTGCCCGTTGCCGTTATGCACCGCCAGCCCGCCGCGCATCGTGCCGAGGTGGCAGTGGTAGTCCGTGCCGTAAAACAGGTCTTGCATGCAGTCCTCTTTCGAGGACACGCCGAAGAAACCGCCCATTGCCGTGCCTTTCCTTTTGCTTGTGGCGTCGAACGCACAGCCAGTCAAGAATCGGAGAATCCTTTCCGAATCCCGCAGGCCGATGGCAGCATCTTATCAGCCGGGTACTCGCGAACCAAGCGGCGAATCGTTTGGTTACGGCGAACGTTTCGGCTATATTCAGCTTTTGGTGGCCGTCCGGCCATCTGGGCCGAGGCAGCAGTCGGTTTGCGGAGACGATTGTGAGCGACGAACTACATCATGAGTGCGGAGTTGCGGCGCTTTACTGGCTGAATGAGAAGATGTCGCCCGCCGGTCCGGCCAGTCGGGCCGTGAGGGGCGGCAATGTTACCCCGGCCATGCCGGCGATGCTCCTGGACCTCCAGAATCGAGGCCAGTTGGCGGCTGGGCTGTCGAGTTTTAATGCGGACAGGGCGCAGCTTCTCGATACGTTCAAGGATAACGGGGCCGTATCTGAGGTGTTCCGGATGTCGCACCCAGCCAAGCACCGCGCGATTATCGAGGAGTATGCCGGTTCGGCCGCCATAGGCCATACCAGGTACGCCACGTGCGGCCAGGACGACGTTCGCTACGCCCAGCCGTTCGAGCGCCACCACGGGCGGCGGTGGAAGTGGTTCAGTTTCGGCTTCAACGGCAACTTGGCCAATTACGCCCATCTTCGCGACCGCCTGCTCAAAAAGCGCCACTACCACTTCACGCTGGATACCGACACCGAAATCATCATGCACTCGTTGGCATACCGGCTTCGCGGCGACCGCGCGCCGTCGCTGCGCCGCGTGATGGCGTCGATGGCAAGGGACTTCGACGGTGCATACAACATAGCCTACCTCGATGCCATGGGCCGAATGTTCATCGCTCGCGATCCGCGCGGTTTCAGGCCGCTCAGTTGGGCAGTGCAGGGCAGGCTTTTCGCTGCCGCCAGCGAGTCGGTCGCTCTCAGCAATATGGGATTCAAGGACATCCACGACCTGGCGCCCGGCGAGATGGCGATAATCGAAGATGGCAAGCTGCGGTTCGAGCGGTTCGCCCCCAAGCGAACGCCTTCGCACTGCTTCTTCGAGTGGGTGTACTTTTCCAGCGTCGCCAGCGTGGCCGATGGGTGCAGCGTGTACCTCGCCCGCGCCCGTGGTGGCCAGTGCCTCGCCGACGCGGAAACCGAGACCATCGACGATGACTGCATAGTCGTCCCCGTGCCGGATACCGCCAAGGCTGCCGCCGACGCCTTCGCGTATCGGCTGGGGATTCCGTCGGTCGAGGGGCTTATCCGCAATCGCTACGTCGGGCGGACCTTCATTCAGCCCAAGGACATACGGGGCAATAGTGCCCACAGCAAATACACGCCCCTGCCGTCGGTGCTTGAGGGCAAGCGGGTGTTCCTTGTCGATGACTCGATCGTCCGCTCGACGACCATGAGGGGACTGGTCAAGCAAATCTTAGACCGAGGCCGGGCCAGGGAAATCCATGTTCGGGTCGCCTGCCCGCCGATTATCGCGCCATGCTTCTATGGCATCGACATGTCTACGTTCGAGGAACTGTTCGCCCCGCGATATGCGCCGCCCGGCTACAAGGGCAGCCCGACGCCGCAAATGCTAGCTAAGATGGCCAGGGTCCTGGGCGTCAACAGCCTGCGATATCTCGAAGTAGACGACCTCGGGCCGTGCATCCAGATCGAAGGCCGGAAAATATGCACCGGTTGCGTTACGGGCAGACCGCCCACGCCTATGGGCAAGGTGTTGATCGAGCAGGCCCGCAAGAGCAAGACCGGCAGCAGCGGTCGGACCTACGAGGAAGCTCCCGCCGCGACCTCAAAGAAGGCTCGCAAATCCCGCGGAAGCTGATTTTTCGCCTTTGCGAACTCCAACTTTGCGCGTCGAGGTCCGCGCCCGGGCTATAATGGCACGCCGAGTAAAATAAGGAGCGCCGAAATGGTTTCGCATAGCATGAAATTCACCGAACACTACGCCGCAGTGATGAAATCGCTCATATCGCACGGGCTGCTGCTGGGCAGTTATGACGCCGCCGGCAAGGCCAACATAATGACTATCGGCTGGGGCGCCATCGGAAGCATCTGGGGCGAGCCGGTCTGGAATGTCCTGGTTCGGCCCAGCCGATACACCTACCGCTGCATCGAGCACAGCGGGTGCTTCACCGTAAACGTGCCGACCGAGGCGCTCGGTATGGCGTGCGTGATAGCGGGCAGCAAGACCGGGGCCAAGGTCGATAAGTTCGAGGCTGCCCATGTCACGGCCGAGCCGAGCGAGAACGTCCTTGCTCCCCGCGTGGCTGAGTGTCCGCTGGCTTACGACTGCCAAGTGATCCACTCCAACGAAGTGCTGCCAAACAAAATGCCCGCGGACCTTTCGGGGCTGTACGTGGACGATGTGCCTCATCGTGTGTACTATGGCAAGATAGTCGCCGTCCGAGAAGTCGATGGGGCGGCTGATATCTTGGCTGAGTGAGCCCCGTTCCGGCGGAGCGAGTACACCCGCGGAGCCGTTTCGATGCGACTGCGATACTTGGTTGTGGGAATATCTCTTGCCCTTGGAAGTATGGTCTGTACTGCCAAGGTGCAGCTCAAGGAAGACCCGCCGACGGTCTCCCCGCCGAAAAGCGGAGATGTTACCGGCACGATCATACCCGCGGGCAAGGTCGCGAAAATCGAGGCCGTCTCTCGGCTAACGCTCAAGACCTACCGCCCCGCATCGTTCGACAAGGCGAGCGGGCGTTTCAGATTCGCCGACCTGCCCGGCGACGCCGACTACGACGTTCGCGTGACGACCACTGATGGGCGAACAATCGAGGGCATCGACCTGGCGTGGATCGAGGCCCGCATGCTCCGACTGGCAGCCTTGCGGCGAAAGCAACTGAACATGCCGCCCGAGCGTGGCGAAAGCTTCGATCTCGACGACGCCAAGGCTATCCTCCAATGGGTCGAGGACTGGAAAGACTTCATGGAGATCAAGCGGGTGCTGTACGTAAATGGCATGGGCAAACGGGCGACGGTGCTCGTCGAGCTTATGCGGACCCGCGAGTTTCACGCTTCTGGGGGGAAGCTGGTCTGGCGAGTCGAGCTTTGGTACATGCAAAACGAGTTCGGCGGCTGGGATCGACTGGCAAACTCCGAACGGGTACTTCACCGCCAGCGGGTCAGCCGCGATCAGTGGCGGAAGATCGACCTGCAATACTTCCCCGAACTCAGCATCCACGTGGACCCAAACGGCGCGAGCAAGCCGCTGCACTTCAAGCTGCCGGAAAAGGGCGACCTCTCTCGCGGCCGACTCGCCGACACCGCGGCCCAGTGCAAGACCGTCCCGCACATCTACGGCCTGGACACCAAGCCCAAAGGCGAGGTCAAGGGCATGCAGGTTCACGCCGACCGCGTCAAGGCGGATTGACCTCGGTCAACTCGCTCCATCCGACCGAACTCCGCTTAAACTGTCCGACCGTTCCTTGCCGATAGACATTGCTGATGAGAACTCGCGCTTCCATAGTGTTGATCCTGGCGGTCAGGACCCTGGTCTGCTGCTCCGGTTGCAGTTCGAGCCTGGCCACCGACCCTGCCGCGTACATCAAGCCCACCGTGGCGGTGATGAAGTTCGAGAACCGCGCGCAGTTCCCCATGCGATGGGATCTCGGCGGGGGAATGCGGGACATTCTCGTTGACCGCCTCGTCGCGGCCGGGCGATACCACGTGATTGAGCGCCCGGAGCTGGATTCGGTTGTAAATGAACTGAAGATTCAGAACAGCGGCATGACGCGTAAGCACGCCCGGGCCGAGGTTGGGCGGATCAAGAACGTTCAGTATCTGATCAAGGCGACGATTACCGATTTCGGCCACGTCGCGACGACCAGTGGTTTTCTGGGCTTCAAGCCAATGGCAATGTGGGGCTCCAGCCACAAGGCCGTGATGGGCATGACGCTCTACGTCGTGGATGTCGAGAGCGGCGAGATCATCGCAAGCGAGAGCCTTGAGGAATCGGTCCGCGCGTCGGACCTTACGGTAAAGGCCCAGTACCGCGACGTGTCGCTGGGCGGCAGCGTGTTTTACCGCACCCCCTTGGGCAGGGTGACGGCCAGGGTCATCGACAAGGCGGTTGGCCGGGTTACCCGCAGCATCGCCGCCCGCCCGTGGCAGCCGCGAATCGCGCTTGTCCAGGCCGGCGGGATGGTGGTCATCAACGGCGGGCGCAACCGTCGCGTCCAGAGCGGCGTCAGTTACGAAGTCTACAAGCTCGGCTCGCCGATAATAGACCCCGACACCGGCGACGTGATAGGCCATCAGCCCGGCCTGGCCATCGGCCGAATCCAGGTCTGCGAAGTCCGCCCCGAATGCAGCGTAGCCAACATCCTCGCCGGCTCAGGCCAAAA
>CAZMBZ010000080.1:0-12270 GCA_964564285.1 uncultured Planctomycetaceae bacterium
TAGGGCGCAACGAAAAAGCCGACCTCGCCGCGAAGGGCTCTGCCCACCATAAGACCTAAGATCCAAGACCTACGAGCCAAGAGCTTTTCTTCAGCCCTTGAGCACCTCGTCGAACGCCGCCTTGAGATCGGCTTTTTGCTGGAGGCCGACGAACTTTTTGACCAGTTCCCCGCCTTTGAACAGCAGCAGCGTCGGGATCGCGCTGATCCCGTACTTCTGCGCCACGCCTTGGCTGTTATCGGTGTTGAGCTTGCCGATTCGGATCCGGCCGGCGTATTCCTCGGCCAGTTCATCGATGGTGGGAAGCAGCATTTTGCAGGGCATGCACCACTCAGCCCAGAAATCCACAAGCGCGGGGGTATCCGCGTCGAGGATTTCCTGCTGGAAGTTGTCATCAGTCACTTCGATCAGGTGTTCAGAACTCATCCGTTGGCTCCTTTTGCCTTTGCGCCTGAATGTCGCCAAAGCATGTTATGCCCAGTCGCCAGGGAAGTCAACTCCCCAACAACCACTCGAATTGTTCTGGCCGCTACCGAACCCACTGCCTGGGCGTTACAATAACTGGCCCGGATCGGCGGAAGGCGAACCTCAGTCATGGACGAGAATCGGAAAGGAAGACATGTACATGCTGACACGCAGACGATTCTTGCAGGCGATGGGAATGGGCGGCGTAGCCTTGGCGGCAGCCCGGATGGGCGATGCGGCCGGAGCTGAGCCGAAGCGTCCCAACGTTCTTTACATCATGTCCGACGACCACTGCGCCCAGGCGATCGGCGCATACGGCGGGCACCTGGCGAAGCTGAATCCCACGCCCACCATAGACGCCCTGGCCCGTGACGGCATGCGGTTCGACCGCGTCTTCTGCCATAACTCGATCTGCACTCCCAGCCGGTCCAACATCATCACGGGCCAGTACTCGCAGACCAACGGCGTGCTGGACCTAAGCGGCAAGCTGCCGCCCGAAAAAGAGTATCTGCCGCAGGAAATGAAAAGGGCCGGCTATCACACCGCCATGATCGGCAAGTGGCACCTCAAGAACGAACCATCCTCATTCGATTACTACTGCGTGCTCCCCGGGCAGGGCAAGTATTTCAATCCGGACTTCCGCATCCGAGGCGACAAGCCCTGGCCCAGGAACCTCATCACCAAGGATGGACAGCACTCCAGCGACGCCGTTACGGACATCGGCATTCAATGGCTCAAGGGCGGCTGGGACAGGGCCAAGCCCTTTTTCCTGATGCACCATTTCAAGGCGCCGCACGACATGTTCCAGAACGCCAAGCGATACGAAAGCTACCTCGAAGACGTGACCATCCCGGAACCGGGCAATCTCCACAACCAGCCTGGCGAGGGGTTCGGCTCGGAGGCGACCCGGACCTACGGCGCGGGCGTTACCAAAAACCACCCGAGTTGGGGGCTGGGCCGGAAACTCGGAATTGACAGCAAGTTGCCCGAGCCCGAATACGGCAAGGCCGTCTATCAGAAATTCCTCAAGCGCTACCTGCGCTGCGTCAAGGGCGTCGACGACAACGTAAAGCGAATCGTCGACTACCTTCGCGAAATCGGCGAACTGGACAACACGGTCATCATGTACACCGGCGACCAAGGCTATTTCCTCGGCGAGCACGACTTCATGGACAAGCGATGGATGTATGAGGAATCCATGCGCATGCCATTTATCGTCCGGTATCCGAAGCTCGCCAAGGCGGGCTCGACCAACGGCTGGCTCATCAACAATACCGACTTCGCACCGACCATCCTTGAACTCGCCGGCGCAAAGACGCCCAACTACATGCAGGGCCGCAGCTTTGCCCCCGCGCTTCGGGGTCAGCCAAAGCCCGGCGACTGGCGAAAAGTCACCTACTACCGCTACTGGATGCACATGGCCCACGGACTGCGAGTGCCGGCCCACTTCGGCATCCGCGGCGAACGATACAAACTGATCTTCTTCTACGGCTGCGATCCGAAAGGCCGAAACAAGACGCCCGTCGCGTGGGAATTCTACGACCTCCAGAAAGACCCCCACGAGATGACAAACGAGTACGCCAATCCCGAGTACGCAAAGATCATCGCGGACATGAAGGTCCAATTGAAACACACCCGCGAAGAACTCTGCGAAACGGATGAGAAATACCCGGAGATTCAGAAAATCATCGACGAGCACTGGGACTGAAACAGCACCTGCTCGCCAGAACCCGGCCACGATGTGGCCTGAGTGTCTCATACGATTCGCAATCTTCAGAGCCCCAAAATTCCGGGCAAGGAAAGCCACGTAAAATGATGAAAGCTATGATTATCGTAACAATTCTCGCCGCTGCCTTCGGGCTGGCCCAAGCGGCCGGACCTGGCGACGAGGCGAACCTTTCGGTCGGAGACAAAATCCTTCGCCGACACCTGCCCGGGTGCGGACCGACGATCGAGCTCTGGCCTGGAAAGGCCCCCGACGAAGCCAAGGCCCTCCTGGCCGAGGAGGCTACTACGGGCGAGAAAACAGGCTCAGTCCTCAGACTGCGAAATGTCTCGCGCCCAACGATCACAATAGCCAGGCCGACGAAGTCTTCCGGCACCAAAGCCAACGGCGCAGCCGTGATCGTATGCCCCGGCGGCGGGTACAGCATTCTCGCTGCCAGGAAGGAAGGCACGGAGATAGTCCAATGGCTCAACTCGCTGGGTATAACGGGCGTGCTGCTGAAATACCGCGTGCCGCGCCGCCAGAAAGACAGCGACCTCAAACACCATCACGCCCTTCAGGATGCCCAGCGGGCGATAGGCCTGATCCGCCTGCATGCCAAGGACTGGGGCATCAACCCCAACCGCGTGGGCATTCTCGGCTTCTCCGCGGGCGGCCACCTAAGTGCAACGGCGTGCAACAACTACGACAAGCGGACGTATCAGCCGGTAGACGCCGCGGACAAGCTTAGCTGCAAGCCCAACTTCGCCGTGCTGATCTACCCAGCTTATCTCATAACGACCAAGGGCTACAACGACATCTACAAACTCGATCCGCTCCAGCACGCCGAGGCGATGTCCGCCAAGACCACCCCGCCGACGTTCATCGCCGTCAGCGAATTCGATAGTTTCGCCGGAAGCGGCATGGGCTATTTCACCGCCCTTGCCAAGGCGAAAGTACCCGCCGCACTGCACGTCTACCCCGGCGGCAGGCACGGCACGGGCATGCAGGTCTACCCCCTGAGCCGCTGGGCCAACGAGGCCGCCCAATGGATGCGGGACCTCAACATCATCCCGGAAAAGACCCCTCTGGCCGAGGGCGCCGAGAACGCGAAGAAGAAAAGGCAGTAGTGGCCAGCAATCAAGGAATGCGAACCAGCAAGGACATTACCCCTTCACCCAATCAACTGTCGAGCAATGAGAATGACCGTGAGAACATTTGCTGCCCTTGTCACCGGCATGCTGTTGTCGCTTTCCGCCGTTGCGGCGAACGCAACACCGGCGCCACAGATTGATCAGTACAATGTCGTCTGGACGAGCCAAAGCAAGAACTCCGGCGAGTCCATGCCCTGCGGTGGCGGGGATGTCGGCCTGAACGTATGGGTGGAAAATGACGAACTCCTGGTCTACATCGCCCGGGCAGGTTACCGGGACGAAAATGGCGCGTTACTCAAGCCAGGCCGGGTCCGGATCAAGTTCACGCCGAATCCCTTTGAGGGCGGCTCGTTCCGGCAGGAACTGAAACTTGGGGAAGGATATGTGTCAATCAACGGAAGGCTTCCTGATGGCACTGGGTTGGGGGTAAAGATCTGGGTTGAGGTCTCTCGGCCTATTGTTCACCTGGATATCAAGTCTCACAAACCAGTCACGGTGACGGCTACTTACGAATTATGGCGGACCGAGACTATCGAACTGCCAAACGACAGGAGCAAACACGATCGCCGCGCAATGTGCATGATTAACTACGACGCGTATCCGGGAAAGGTCTTTCTCTACAAGGACACAATTCGTGCCACCGAGAAGCTCGTCCGTTTCCATCACCGGGTGGACAACTCCAAAGATTGTTTCAACTTCCAGATAAACCAGCAAGGCCTCGAGCCGGTTCGCCGCCAGATGGTCAACCCTCTGGAGAATCTGGTATGGGGCGGAGCGTTGACGGGCGACAATGTTTCCCTGACGGGCGAAACACGCGGCAAGTATGCGGAATGCCCGTTCCGCGGGTGGACTTATGTCAGCAAGACTCCGGCGAGGTCGCATCGTATTCGCGTCTGTCTGCACATCGACCAGGTTGAGAAACAGGATGCATGGGACACCGCGTTACAGAAGCTGATTGACCTCTCACCGCAAGACGATGCGGACGCCTGGAAGAACAATCAGAAGTGGTGGTCCCAATTCTGGAGCCGCAGCCACCTGGTCATCAATTCCGGCCGGGGCGAACGGGACATTGGATGGCGTCTGGGCCGTAACTACCAACTCTTCCGCTACATGCTTGCAAGCAATGCGAATGGCCGGGAGCCGACCCTTTTCAACGGCGGCCTGTTCACATTCGATCCGCTCTATGTAAACGGCAGGAAAGGGCCCGGTTACACGCCGGACCATCGGCAATGGGGCGCGGCGCTGACGGCTCAGAATCAGCGGATGGTGTATTGGCCGATGTTAAAAAATGGCGATTTCGATCTGATGCTCTCGGGCTTCAGTTTCTACTTGAACGGCTTGCCCAATGCCATCGCCCGCGTGCGACGGTACTGGAAGCACGACGGCTGCTGTTTTGAGGAACAGTCCGCCATCACTGCCCTGCCCGGCGCCTGTCAGTATGGATTTATCGAAGGAGGCCGCCGTGCCAGACCGGCGAATCTCGAAGTCGGAGTGCAAGTCAATCATGCAGGCGGCTTGATCTACGAATCGCAGTTGGAGTATTCCTGGCTCATTCTACGGTACCATCAGTTTTCGGGCTCTGACATTACCCGATACCTGCCGTTCATCGAACAGTCGGTTCTCTTCTATGATGAGCACTATCGCTTTCGTTGCAAGCAGCGTACCGGCAAGAAACTCGATGACAACGGCAAGTTGGTGATCTATCCGGCCAATACACTCGAGGCCCATTGGAATGCCCGGAACCCCACCAGTGTCATTGCCGGACTTCGACGAGTTCTCAACGAACTCATCAATCTGCCGGACAAGTACAGCTCTGTCGCCAAAAAGAAACGCTGGCAGACCATACTTGGTCGCCTGCCGGACATGCCGGCCGGCACGAGCGAGGCGTTTGGTGGCAGATACTTGAAGCCGTCGGCGAACCACGATCACCAGAGTTGGCACTGCCCGGAGATGTTCCCGCTATATCCCTATGAACTATATGGCCTGGGGTTGCCCGATCTGGACCTGATGAAACACACCTCCCGGGCCACTGGAAACGATCGGTTCAAGACTACTGCTTGGCAGCAGGCCAATATCCATGCAGCCAGGCTCGGCGATACAGAGCTTGCACAGAAGCTTAACTCCAGAAAGATGGACAATGGGCCCTATCGATTTCCAGCTTTCTGGCCTCATACCATCGACTGGGCGCCCGACCACAATTGGGGAGGCAGCGGCATGATCGGCATGCAGGAAATGCTGATGCAGACGCACGCTGCGCCCGGCAAGCGGGGAAAGATACGTCTCCTTCCAGCCTGGCCTCGAGAGTGGAACGTGGATTTCAAGCTAAGCGCCCCGCACCGGACCACCGTTGAATGTAAAGTCCAATCGGGCAAGATTACATCCCTGGAAGTTACCCCGCATGAGCGGAAAAACGACATCGTGCTTGTCAATGACAGCCCATGATGTCCAAGCGGGAGACCCCCAAGGCCGCCCCGAGGAAATTACTCGCCCATCTCAATCAACAACCTTTGGGCTTCCTCGGCGGCATCTGTCTTTGGATACTTCTTGAGTATCTCGCGGCAGACCGCAATGGCCTTGGCCTTCATATTGTTGGAAAGGTACGCCCGGGCAAGCTCCAGCCTCCTGTCCGGATCGGTCTGGCTGACCTCGGCCGAACTTTGGTAAGGGCGTTTGGATTCGAACAGCGGATCCGCCCTGTGAACCCCAACCGCAACCGCAGCATCTATCAACGGCACGGGTCTGCCTGGATCGTGAATGATACCGGACACAAACACCGTCTGTCCCTTCCGAACTGGGACCCAGCCATTGCATGTCACCGCTACGTACGTGTGCGTCCGATACAATCGCACCAACAATAAATAGCCGTACCTGGTTTCGCGCTGGTCGGCAACCCGGCCTATAAACACTACCGGCGTCCCGACGGGAGGCCCTTCGGCCGGGGCGGGCGCGTTCGCGTCTGAACGCGAGCTCGCGTCTTGCAAGCCATTGGGGTCCGTATCGCTTTGCTCGCTTGCTTCTCTCGTCGTCGGAAGGGTCCGGTCGCTTTCCGGCACGGCCAGGCCCGAAAGTCGCACAAGATCAACAGCATATGAATCCAGGTCAAAGGCAGCCTTCTCAAGCATGCACCGGGCCGCATGCCTGGTCACCGGCGATCGTGGGTCCTTGGGGTCAAGACGCAGGACTGCCCGCCCAAGCTTGCCCAGCAAAGTCCGCAACTTTCCGATGTCGGGCGTCACGCCTGTTCCACGCAAACCCTTATAGGTGTAGGAATATGGAACGTCCTGGGAGTCTTGTGCGATCTCGCTCCGGTCTCTGGAGGTCCGCTGTTTTGCCTTCCGATCAACACACTTGGCACAGCCAATGTTCACGTTGACGGGACCGACTTCCAGTACCCGCTCGATTCCTTTTTCCCTGGTGGTTTCGCCTCGGCGAAACCAGACGACCTTGTCGACTTGGCGGTTCAATTGATGGACTTTCGCCGTCACCCCCCTGCCCTGGCAGGTCTTGCAGAACATGTGCTTCGAGACTTCTGTCATCAATACGGCAACTTCCCTGCTGCGTATCGGAACTCCATGCTGGCGGATCGGCAACTGATCTGATGGCGTGTTGAAACGCTTGGCGAAGGCGTCCTGGCAGGCTTTGGGCACGGCGCCGCCCGGAAGCCAAGCCATGCAGTCATTCGCCTCTATGTATTTATAAGTTATGCGGCATTCGACGGCGGCCGACAAAACGCACGCGGAACCATGCAGCAGGAGCAACGGCAGCAACACAGCCGTGAGAGCAACAAAGGGCGCCTTTGCTTTTCCGCTGATCCCCATCGATCTTCTTCCTTCTTCTCGCATTGACTGACAGATTCTCAATAATCCATTGGCAATTGCCCTTCGAGGGTCGAACCGTTCCGTTCTCTTGCCGACCCGACACACACGCACCGCTGTCAATCCCGATTCTCCGCCGCTAGCAACGTTCCTGGGCGAGAAAGGCAGGCAACCCCCAAACCATGCCTGAGGCCGACTCCCACCTCTACCGCTGTGTATGCCCAGTGTCAATCTAAGTTTCCGGTTTCGCCAAAGCCAAGAATCTCAGAACCGTGACCATCATAGCACAAGGACGCCACCGGATAGCCATACCCCACCTAAACTGCAGCACCCACCGCAACCGATAGCGGAAAGGCGGGTTAGAACCTTTGGGCGTTGGGCGAGATCGGGTGCTCGCTGGGCATCATGGAGCAAGCGATGGAACTGGTGCTGCTTCCAGGCATGGATGGAACGGGCCGAATGTTTGAGCCGTTCGTCCGGTCTCTACCGACAAGCTTGAGGACCTCGATAGTTCGTTATCCGGCTGACAGGGAGTGTTCCATCGAGGAACTGGCCGACATTGCCCGCCTGGCTATTCCGGCAGATGCACCTGCAATCATCGTGGCGGAATCATTCTCCGGGCTCGTGGCGTACGAACTCCTCAAGCGACAGCTGGCCAGTGTCCAAGGCGTCGTATTCGTCGCCGGGTTCCTTGCCCCACCCAGGCCACTGCTCATGCGGATGATGTTGGCGATGCCGATAGTCGCTCGATCCGGCGGGCGGATTGGATTTCCGCTGGTAGGACGAGCTTGCCTGGGCCGTAGGGCGGCAGCCAAAACGCTTGACCTGTTGGCGTCCGCCCTGGCCGAGGTGGACCCGCGGATACTGGCGGGCCGGCTGCGGATGATCCTCCAACCGCCAACGTCCCTTGCAGCAATCGACGTGCCGACCTGCTATCTGCAAGCAGCACTGGACCGCCTCGTTCCAAATCGCTGCGTCTCGGCGTTTGCCGCCCTGACCGCAGAACTTGAAGTCATCCCAATCGACGGCCCGCACCTGCTCCTTCAAGCCCACCCCGCCGAGTGCTGGCAGGCCATCCGCACATCCCGAACCATCGGCCCCTTGCTCGATCCATTTCTCGCCGAGCTTCACTGACCGGGCAAAAGCCTGCCGTTCGCTTTCCTTTTCGCTTCCTGCGGATATGCTGATTCCTTTGAAGGATACGGATTCCCAGTGACAATCAGCAGCGAAAACCCGTCGCGGAATTGGTTGCGTCGCATGTTTATCAACCGCGACGTGTTCTGCCTGTGGACCGGTCAGGTGATATCGCAGACCGGCAGCTCTATATTTCGCATAGCGCTTTTGTGGCTGGTGCTCGAGCTTACCGGGTCGAAGTCGATGACTGGATTCATCGTGATGCTGGGGAGCCTGCCCTCGCTGCTGCTTGGGCCTTACAGCGGGGCGCTGGTGGACCGGCTGGACCGGCGGCGGACGATGCTCGTTTCGGACCTTGCCCGGGCCGCTCTGGTTATGCTCATTCCGCTGCTGTTCCTGGTCGGCGGGCTCGTGCCTTGGGTGCTTGGGCTGCTGGTATTCGCGATGGCCTCATTCAACACGTTGTATCTGCCGGCGCGGGACACCCTCGTCGGGCAGATCGTCAAGCCGCGCGACCGCCTGGCCGCCAACTCGATGATCCAGACATCGTGGCAGTACGCGATCCTCCTGGGCCCGCCCATCGTGGCGGTGGCGCTGATATGGATGTCCCAGGCCCACCTGTTCATGCTGGACGCCGCGAGCTACGTCGTTTCGTTCCTGTTCATCTACCGCATCGGCTCGTCGGCGGGCGGTTTCCGCAGGCCCGCGTTTGGGGAGTTCGCCCGGGTGCTCGCTGGCGGCTGGAAGGACACTGCCGCCGGCGTCAGGTACGTCGCACGCGAGCCGCGACTGCTTGCCCTGCTGCTGGTAACGGCGGCGGACAACTTCTTTCTCATGGGACCGGCGATGCTGGGAGCACCCATCTTCGTCAAGGAAGTGCTTGGCCTGGGGATCGAATCCTACGCCTTCGTCAGCATCGCCACTGCCATCGGCATGATCCCTTCCACTCTGCTCCTGAGGCGTTTCGGCCGAAATCTGGCCAACAGCCGACTAATCCTCTGGGGCATCATCCTCGACGGCCTGACGTTCGTGCCAATGCTCTGGGTTGGCTCGCTGGGGGGCATGTTTGTGGTGATGATGATCCACGCAATGGCGATACCGCTGATCATGGTCTGCCGCACCACCGTTATTCAGAACATCGTGCCCACCAACATGCAGGGCCGAGTCTTCAGCCTGATCTCCGCGTCCGTCTTCGGCTTCATGGCGATATCGACCGCCGTTACGGGAGTGCTGGCCGAACACTTGCCCATCAGCCACATCTACGCCGGCGCAGGCATCCTGGCAACCTCGACAGGCGTGATAGGCTGGCTGCTGGGAGGCTTTCGAGACCTCGACTGAAGGACGCTGACAAACCCAAGTCGCCAGCGCGCCGGGGGCATAAAGTCCTTGACAAATCCACTGCCGGCGGACAGGATACTCCGCACGTGACCGTCGGCCTGACTGAGCGGCGGACCTTGCGGCTGGCATTGCCGCGCAAGGCTGGCTTGCGGTAATTCTTCACGCAACCCCAACGGGAATATTGCATTCAAACAAATTCCGTCGGCGTGCGTATAAGAAATCACGACACCGGTAACTGCCTGGTCCGCCGGCGGGCGGAATGGCTTGTGGAAACATAACTTGACGAGGACTCTGGAATATGATTGACGTCAAGCACCTGACCAAGTGGTACAGTCGCGTCCTGGCTGTGGACGATATCTCGTTCCACGTCGACAAGGGCATGATTGTGGGCTTTCTCGGCCCTAACGGGGCCGGCAAAAGCACTACTCTGAAGATACTTACATCTTATCTTCCCGCCACAAGCGGCAAGGTCGCCATCGCCGGACATGACGTGCTGGAAGACTCGCTCGAGGTGAGGCGGAACATCGGCTACATGCCCGAGGCCGTGCCGCTCTACCCGGAGATGCGGGTGCGAGAACTTCTTATGTTCCGCGCCGCCATGCGGGACATTCCCGCTCGCGACCGCAAGACGGCCGTCGACCGCGCGGTTGAGCGATGCTGGCTGAATAAGCCCAAGGACATGACGCGTCGTCGCGTCGGCGAACTCAGTCGGGGGTACAAGCAACGAGTAGGCCTGGCCGAGTCGTTGTTGCACAACCCGCCGGTGCTGATTCTCGACGAGCCCACGATTGGCCTGGACCCAAACCAGATCCGAGCGATGCGAGAGCTTATCCAGGAACTCGGGCAGGACCACACGATTATCCTGTCCAGCCATATCCTGGCCGAGGTCGAGCAGACCTGCAACCACATCATCGTAATCGCCGGCGGGCGAATCGTCGCCGACGGCACGCCGGAATCACTCCAGAAGCAGGTATCGGGTCCGTCGCAGGTCCTGGCGGAACTTCGCGGGGCGGAATCGGCCAAGATGGTCAAGGCCATCGAAGCCCTGGAGGGCATCCACAAGGTCGAGGCCTCCGCCATCGGCGGCTGGACAAGGCTGATGATCGAGTGCGACGGCAAGAGCGATCGGCGTGCGGAGATATACCGCATGGTGGCTGAGAAGGGCTGGCAGCTTCGCGAGTTGCGACACACAGTCGGTTCCCTGGAGGACTTCTTCGTCCAGGTTACGTACAAGCAGAACATGCAGGCAGCCGGGCGACTGGCACAATAGTCGCCGGGCCGCATGGGCAATAAAAGGAACGTGCAATGAAGGCATTGACACTGGCGCGACGAGAGTTGACGGGGTACTTGTACTCCCCAATCGCCTACGTAATCGGCGCGGGTTTTCTGCTGCTGACGGCAGGGTGGTTTTTCCTGAACCTACGGATCGGCGGCGAGGCCTCGCTCAGGCCGCTGTTCGATGGGATGGCGGTACTGATGGTCCTGGCGGTTCCGCTCCTGACGATGGGGCTGCTGAGCAAGGAGTACGACAGCGGAACCATCGAGACGCTGATGACCAGCCCGGTCACCGACACGCAGGTGATTATGGGCAAGTTTTTCGGCGTGCTGGTTTTCTACCTGGCACTGCTGGCGACGACGCTGGTTTTCCTGGGCCTGATGTTAGCCTACGGCCGACCCGACATGGGCGTCGCTGCCATGGGATACATCGGGATGATCCTCCTCGGGTCGGCGTACCTGTCGGTGGGGATATTCGCATCGACGCTAACGCGTCACCAGATTGTCGCGGCGATCGTGGCAATCGCGATACTGGCATTTTTCGTCGTGCTGATGGGCTTCGTCGTCGGCCTGGGCATCCGTCCGTGGGCGGACCTGGCCGCCAAGCTCAACGCGATGACGTACTTCCGGGACTTCTCGCGGGGCGTGTTCGATTCCCGCGGGCTGGTGTACTTCGTCAGCGCAACGGCGTTGTTCCTGTTCCTTAGCGTAAAGACACTGGAGAGCCGACGATGGCGATAGACAAGACCTCGCAATACAAGGAAACACTCCAGCCCGCCAAGGCCCGCCTTGCCGGAGCGGTCGCAACAGCGTGCGGTCTGGCGGCCACGGCGGCCATGGTGTTCCTGCTGATTCGCCAAACGGCCAATGCCGAGACTCGCGCGGATATCATCGTTTCGACCTCTATGATGCTCGCTCTTGCGGGCATAGGCATGCTGTCCGGGTTGGCGCTTCTGCTGGGCAGGAAGGTCGGCATCCAGCAGTTCCTGCTGGTCTACTGGCTGACCATCACCGTCGTCGCCATAGCAACCACGCTGGCGGTCATCCTGTGGAAAGTCCCTGCCGACACCGCGAAGCAACTGGGCCTCGAGCCTGAGTCCGCCAGCAAATGGGTAGCCCTGGCTGGATTGGGGATGGTGGTCCTCGGCGGAATCGTAGTTGTGCTGCTGACGGGGGCCTCCGAGAAACACAGCCGCCAGCGATACGCGTCGATGGTCATCGTGTCCATCAGCTTCGCCGTCGCGGCAGTGCTGGCCGTCAATATGCTCGCCGAGAAGAAGCCCCTGCACATGTCGCTGGAATCCATGGGCCGTTACAGCATGAGCCAGCGGACCAAACGAATACTCAAGGACATGAAGGTCCCGCTGCGGCTCACGTGCGTGTA
>CAZMBZ010000080.1:12370-17489 GCA_964564285.1 uncultured Planctomycetaceae bacterium
TTCGTTCAGTCCGTCGCCAAAATCGCCAAGGCTGCCTCGGACCCCAACACCCAGCAATCGCTGACACGGCAGGTAAAGAAGTTCACCGACGCCGTCGGCACCGCCTCGGCCGCGATAAACTCGAAGGCATCCGACCCCAACAATCCGGCCCCCTTACTGGAAAAGTACGCCCAGACCGCAAACGCCGCCGCCGACGCCGCGGCCGAAATTGCAAAGGCTCTGGACAATATCGCCGGGCCCGACCAGGCCAAGCTCATGAAGGCCAACACGCATTTCACCGTGCCAACGGGACTGGTAAGAATTCCGCTGAGCGACTATTTGGGCAAGATGCTGGGACCCCAAATCCGCCAGTCGGCCGAGCAAGCCGATGCGGTGCTCAAGAACACCAAGGCCGACTACCAGAAGAAGTTCATTGCCCAGACGCGCAAGGATGCCGCCAAGCTCGTGGACTCCGCCGCCGTGGCCCGCAAACTTGCCGAAAACGCCATAAAGCAGTTGGGCAACGTAGACAAGCAAAGCGGCCAGGCCTTCGCCGCCGCCGAGGTGGGCAAGCTCTTCGCCGAACCCATGGCGAGGATAAAGGCGTCGCTGGCGGCGGTAGCGAAACTGCCGACGCTCAAGGACTCTTCGATATCCTCGGACATCACCGGCGAGAACATCATCATCGTCGAAGCCGGCGAGAAAGACACCCGGAAGATGGAGGTCATCAGCTTCGACGAGGTCTGGCCTTTGAAGGTCAGCTCGATGGGTCCGCCCATGGAAGACCAAGGCCCGCAGAAACGTCAGTTCAACGGCGACGCCACCATCGGCTCGCGAATACTGGAACTGACCAACGATCCGTTCGCCCTGGTACTGCTGGCCTACTGGGGTCCCGGCCCGGACACGCCTCCGCAAATGGCCCGGATGATGCCGCAATCAGAACTGCCGCCCGAGGCCCTGACGAGTCTTCGTAAACGCCTCGAAGCGGCCAACTTCGCCGTCGAGCAGTGGAACCTCAACGAGGACATGCCCGACCCCAACGACCAAAAGACAAGGCAGAAAGTGCTGATCGTACTGCCACCGGCCCCGCCGGCCCAGCAGAACCCCTTCCAGCGCCGACCCATGCCCATGCCCCAGTTCGGCCCCGTACACGCAAAGAAAGTCATCGACGCCATCGCTGGCGGCATGCCAGCTGTGTTCCTGGCCACCTTCAGCCCGCCGAGGCAGGCAAACCGCTTCATGCCACCGGCCTCGACGCCCTACGCGTGGGGGCAATACCTGCGAGATCAATGGGGCGTGGACGTAAAAACCGATCACCTGATTGTCCCCGCCGTGACAGACGAGAAAACGCCCGGCCGGTACAAGATCGACACCGAACGGTTCAGCTTCCTTCCGCTGAGTTCGTTTACCGATCAACCCATCGGCAAGCCCCTTCAGGGCCAGCGGGTCATGTGGGCGAACCTCTGCCCGATCGTCGGCAAGGTCGACGCTCGCGGCAAACCGGCTGCCCCCCCCGCCGGCGTGACGATCCAGCCGGTGCTGGGCTTTGGCGAAGGCGATAAATCCACTTGGGCGACCCGGCGGATACAAGACCTGCTCACGCAATTCCAGAGCAATGAGGGCAGCTACATATCGCCGGACTATGCTGCCGGGGACCTGCCCGTCCCGTTCGACCTGGCCGTCGCAGCCACCAGGGCCGAGGACAAGGAAAAGGGCACGAAACCCGTGCGGATCGTGGTGATGACTGTCGGCGTGAGCCTTACCGACGGCTATATGGACCGGGAAGTCCCCGTCCGTGACGCCAAGGGCGCGCTCTCGCTTGCTGACCCGCCGCGAGCCAACGCCGACCTGCCTGTCAACAGCATCTACTGGCTGATAGGCCGACAGGGCCTGATCGCCAGCGGACCCGTGCAGGCGACTATGCGGGAAATCCCGCCGACTTTGAAAACGGTGCTGATGACCGCCTACTGCGTGGCCTTGCCGCTGATCGTCCTGGCCATCGGCGGGTTGGTGATGTACAGGCGAAAGCGATAACTAAAAGAAGGTCATGGGACAGCCTGCCGGCAGGCAGGTCTTAGGTCATAGGGCGAACCGAGAGTTGACGCCCCTTGCCCTCGACCCAAAACCTGCACGTACCAACCATCGCGGCGCGGGCTCTGCCCCCTAAGACCTGAGAGCTAGGAGCTGATAAAAAGATGAAGCCGACAACCATAATCATCCTTGGCGCACTGCTGGTGGCCTGCCTGGCAGTGGCGATCTTCACCAGCGACATCTTCACGGGTCCAGAGCCCGATAAGCAAACCAACGATGCCGCCGAACTCTTCAAGCCCGCTCTCGGCAAGGTTACGCAACTGACCGTCCAGAGCGACTCCGGTAAGAGCAGCTTCCACAGACAGGGCGACAAATGGCGGATCGTAGAACCCATCGACGCCCAGGCCGACACATTTGCGGTCGATGGACTCGCCGACGCCATCAAAGGTATCAAGGCAGCCGAGGCTGAGGATGTCAGCGACGAGACCACCGGCCTCGCCAAACCCAAGTGGATCGTCACCGTCACCGATGATGCGGGTGTTACCCACAAGCTAATGGTGGGCCGGGCCAGACCGATGAAGTCAGACCAGACCTACGTACGCCCGAATAACAGCAAAAAGGCGTTCGTGGCCAAACTGGACCTGGCGGCAAAGCTGGACAAACCGCTGAGCGACTTCCGCGACAAGACCGTGCTGAACCTGTCATCCGACTCGATAGCCCGCGTGAAAATCGCCGGGCCGAAAAGCTTCGAGCTGTTCAAACGAGACGGCAAGTGGGAGCTTACCTCCCCCCTGGCCGCCCCGGCCAACCCCGATAGCGTCCGTAGCCTGCTTAGCGCCCTCGCACGAGTGACCGCCACGGAGTTCGTCACCGACGACGCAAAGAACCTCGCACCCTACGGCCTGGTTTCCCCGCAATTGCTGGCCGAGGTGGAAATGGCCCCCGTGCCCCCTGCCACAGGCCCAGCCTCGACCCAGCCCGCAACCGGACCGGGTAAAGTCCACACCCTGGCCATCGGCAAGCAGATCGGCGACACGGTATATGCCAAAATATCAGACTCGCCCACCGTCTTCCAAATCCGCCCGGCCCTGATCCAAAGCCTCCAACCGAAACTGGCGAAGCTGAGGATTAGCAAGGTCCTGGACATCGACGTCGCGGCCGTGACCGGCGTGGACATCTCCGTTCCGGCAGGCAAGGCTGGATTCGTCAAGACCGAGGGCCAGTGGCTGATGGCCCTGCCTCTTAAGGGACCAACCGCCGACGGCGCCGTCGATAAACTCCTCGGCGACGCCGCCCGCCTCAAGGCGGAAAGCTTCAAGGATAATGCCGCCGACCCCGTCCTTTACGGACTGGACAAACCGACCGCCGAGTTGAAGTTCCGCATGGCCGGAAAGGGCCAGGCCGTCACGCTGTTGATAGGCGACAAGACCCCCTCCGGCGAGATGACGTTCGTCCGATCCGCCGGTGCGACAGCCGTCGCTGTGGTCCGCACGAACGACCTGTCAGCCCTCCTGGCCGAGCCGGCGACGTACTGGAACCCCGAGCTGCTCAAGCTGCCCGAAGGAACGCGCACAGCCTCGCTGGAACTGCGACGACCGGATGACACCTATCACCTCGCCCATAACACCGGCGGAGACTGGACGATGACCACCCCCCTGGCCGCCTCGGCCAATCAAGAGCAGGTCAACAAAATCCTCGACAGTCTGGAAAACCTCCAGGCTGAGAAGATCGTGTACCTCGGCAACAAGGTTCCGGACAGCTACGCCAAGGGCAAGGACATCATGCAGGTGGTCATGACGACCGTCACCGACGCCCCAACTGAACCGGCGACCAGCCCGGCCGCCACAAAGCCCGCGACGGCGCCCGCTGCCACGCAGCCCGTGGTCACCACCCACAAGATCACCGTCGCCAAACTCGGCCTGCACTGCTATGCGTGGGTTGACGGGGGCAAGCTCGTGACAATCGGGCAGTTCGCCTTGAGCCTTTACAATGATCTGTCCGGCGAGATGCGCGGACGGAGTATCTGGTCCATCGACCCAGCCGACATCCGCCGAGTGCGGGTCGTCTCCTATTCTGGAAGCGTCACTCTCAAACGCGCCGACGATGGCTGGACCTACACGCCAGATCCCTACGTCAAGATCGATGCCGATAAGGTCGCCACCTTCCTCAAGGACGTCGCCGAGCTCAAGACCGACCGGTACGTCAAAAACGCCACGCCGACTAACCTCAAGGAGTTCGGCCTGGACAAGCCATGGCTGAGGCTCGAAATGGTCGACCAGGCCGGAAAACACATCTCGCTGACCGTCTCCTACGCCGGCAAGACGACCGACAAGGACCGCTACGCCGTGTCAACGTCCACCCCTGGCGTCCTGCTGATGCCCGCCGAGGCTATCGATAAACTCGCCAAAACACTTAAGGACTTCAAAAAACAGGCCCCCGTTGGTTCTTAAGCAACTCGGATTCGAGAAAAGTACAAACCTGACAATCCCTTGGGTTTCTGGTATATTGGACCGTGGAAGCCATTAGCGTCTTAGAGAGACGATTGCGATAGCCTGGGAGAGCGGCAAATGAGAAAGTCGGCGGTATTGATTGTGCTTCTGCTCGCGGTCGGAAGTGTCATGGCAACAGCGGCGCAGGCTGCGGGTGTAACCCGGGAGCAGCTCGATGAGGCCATCACCAAACTCGTTGCCAACGGCGAGCTTTGGGCCAAGGACGAGAAAATCCCAGCCGCCGACCTGGCCGACCTCAAGAGCCTGAAGTTCGACAAGGCCTCAGCACCGGCGTTTAGCGCGGCGCTACGTGGCATGAAGAGAACTCCTGCAGGCATGTACGCGAAGGCCCGTCTGATCGAGCATCTCCAGAAAAGCGATATCGAAACTCTCAAAGCAATTCTTCGCGATGTCCAGATTGCCCAGTCGCGAGCCAGGAATTCCTATCGCAATTTCCCCCCAGTCAGCAAGTCCGTCTCCGCATCGCTGGCCATGCCCGAATACAACCCGAGGCTGACCACCGATGCAATCATGGCTAGAATGGCTTCGCTGGCGGATCGCCGAGAGGCAAAAAAGGAACGCGATCTGGTGGTCGCCAAGCAGAATGAGGCGGCGTGGGA
>CAZMBZ010000081.1:0-12086 GCA_964564285.1 uncultured Planctomycetaceae bacterium
AAGCATGTTGTCTCGACGTTGCGGGTTTGCGGTGGTCTGGCCTGACCGGGGCCGTACTTGGAACATGCTTCCAATGACTTCGCCACCACGCCGCCAGCCGCCGCCAAATAGTTTCCCGTATGGTCTCAAAACTCAGCCGCATGGCAGGTCTTGTGTCACGAAAGACTTACAGGACAGCTCGATGCTGTGGATTGGGCCTGTCATGCGGTGTTTTGAGACCGAAGGGATACAATCATGGCGGAAACCCCGCGATGGTCCCAGGGAAAGAGCTCAACCAGGTAGTGTCGGTTCGGAAGAGATGCCGGGAACTTTCTCCAGCCGCCGGCGTCTAAATCGTCTAAACAAGGAATGATGGACCACTCGGGCCTGCCTCTTGGGCTACTCTGCACACGGCGCGGTATAACGCTGTATATGGCAAAGGAGAACGTTGATGAGATTGACTGCAATAGCGATTGTAATATTAGGAATGGCTGTGCCAAACGCCCGGGCCGCTAAGGCACCGCTCAGTCCCGACGCGCTGAGAAAGGCGGCCAGCCACATCGTCCAAGGCAAGGTCGTACGGATTTCCTCGAAGATCCAGAATTCCAAGGTGGAGAGGGCATTTGGCACTCATCGCGACCGCGTGTTCACGATCAAGCTCAAGGTGGCGACGATCTTGAAAGGAACCGGCTTGAATGAGGGTGATGAGATCGAGGTACTAGTTTGGCAGCCGTCTTCCCGCATTCCGCCTTTGCCGGGATTACAGGGGCACGAGAAGATCCCAAACAAGGGCGACAAGGTGACGGTCTACGTGAAAGGCAAGAAAGGGAAGGCTTACGAACCCATCCTGCCGAACGGGATCACCATTCTGGCAAGAGCCGCCGCGCAGGCGCCCGTCAAAACAGAACGTAACAAGACGACGCCCGCCGCCACAGCGAAGGATGATTCCCGCAAATCGCCCATGCCAAAGGACGTCCCGCCGATAATGGGCTCTGCTGTCTTTGTGCCTTCTAAAACCAAGGACGACGGTTATCACAAGTGGTCAGTCAAGCTGAAGGTCCCAAAAGTGGCGTGGGAGGTCGTCGGCGAACGGCGATTAAAGAGCGATTGGCCGAGGCTTAAGGTGACTGTCGAGGAAGCCGTGCTGACGCCTCAAATGGGATACCACCGAGCAATACAGTTGGCCGACAGTGCCCAGAACCGGGTCCTGGACTTGAAAGGCCGGAGGCTGAAGCGCGACGAAGCACTGAAACGCCTTGCCGCGCAGATGCCGGTGCTCGTGTCCGTGTCCGGCCGAATGCCGGACCCGTTCTACCTGCAATGCACCAAATCGGATACGCTCATTGTCGTTCTTGGCTATCCGTATTATCCGGCGCCCCAGCTGCTGCCCCGTCCGGCGAAGCAAGATACATCAAACAAAGCCGTATGCACGGAAGTTGAGCTTGAGTTGGCGATACAGAATGCAAAGACGAAGCAGCAGCTTGTCGAAATTGAGAAAAAGTATGGTCTCATGGGTATTACTGTGAGCCCCAATAGAGTAATGGTAGCGTCGGGAATGACGGGAGTTGTCCAGAGAGACAAGGTCAATATGGAGATTAAGTCCATCTTGGGAGCAGACTACACTGTCATATGGATAATAAAATGAACTCCCAACAACCGGATCAACGTCGGCGCAACTGTAAGTGAAAACGGGTCATTGTGTTGATTCCCTCGTGACGGCTGTGACGTTGGTGCAATTCGCCTTTTGTACAAAGGTTGGGGTGTCCGTAACACCTTTGGCTGTAACTGACAATTGCGAGTCATGGACATCATCCAACAGGATCGCCGGCCGAGCATCCTTCTGCTTGATCGTCACATTGACGTTCTTCATCGTAAGCCCTTTGACATGGCGGATGAAGAAGCCGTAGGCCGGCAGCACACCGAACATTCTGTTCTCCGGATATCCCCCGCCATTCTCACGAACATCTCGGGCTGCGTCCTCTTCAGTGCATTCTTTGAATCCACCAAGAATTGCGATGTCCACATTCTCGATTGTTACGTTCTCCACTTTGTGCTCACCCACTCCGGTAATGCTGGACGCGTACACACGATAGTTGTGGGCTCTCTCTTTCACGTTGAATCGTTTGCACTTGTCCACTGTCGCCTTGATCCCGCTGATGTGGACGCCTCGAATGACGCCGGTCGCAACCTTCTCCTTTGATCCATCCGGTAAATAGAGCGGCCGGTTGCGGTTACCCAGTTTGATGAAGATAGGCGTGTGGACCCTGTCCATCGTGATGTTCCGTATGATAACGTTGCTCATTTCGCCACCGTCGGTGATTTCCATTGCCAGGGCCGCGATACCGGTGTTGTGGACCTTGTTGTTCTCGATCAGGATGTTGCGAAATCCACCGCTGGAATCGGTTCCTGCTTTGATACCGTTGCAGAGACTTCGCACCTTGTTGTTGCGTATGATAACGTTCCGGCAACCCTTACGCGTGTAGCCCTTCAGACAGATCCCATCGTCCATTGCGTCGATATCGCAGTTCTCCACGAGCACATCTTCGCAATCCAGGATGTCACAGCCGTCATTATTCCAGAAGTTGCTGTCGTAAACACGGATGCCGTCGACATGGATATTCTTGCCTCGAGTGTATACCTGAGTCCAGAATCCGGAAGACGTGAGTGAGATGCCCTGTGTGTGGGTGTTCTTGCACTCGTCGAACCAGATGAGTGTCGGTCGGTGCTTGATTCCGCGCCCGTCGCTCTTGAAATCGTTCTTCACCTGACTGTTACCGTTCAGCGTGCCTTCGCCCGTGACTGAAATGTTGGTTGCCTTTTGTGCGAAAATCAAACTGCGCATCATCCATTCCGAATAGCGGGTGGGCGTTGCCGGTTTCTGTGGCGGGTATTCACGAGTCAATGGGCTGCCAAGCAGAACCGCCCCCTTTTCCAGGTGCAGGCGGATGTTGTCGGTCAAGACGATTGTACCGGATAGGAATGTGCCTTCGGGTATGATGACGATTCCGCCACCGGCCGCCGCGGCTGCATCAATTGTCTTCTGGATCGCAGCCGTACAGAGAACGGTGCCACCGGCTTTTGCGCCATGGTCAGTGATCAGGAATTCCTTGAGATCTTCTCTCGATGGTGCTTGGTAGATGTCTTTCGTGACTCTTTCAAAATTGGCCTGTTGTGCTTGTGGCTCCTGGGCATGCCCGAATGTAGACATCGCCATCACCATCACCATCAGTGCCATTCCTAAACGCGGTGTGAATTCCATTGTTGTCTCTTTATCTGGTTTCGTAACCCCAAAGAATACCAAGAGCCCCAGAGTTTCCGGATAGCCTCTGGCCGACGACCGTGGTCGTCCTCTTGTACGATTCTATAACGATCGCAGAGATTAGCAAGCACCCCTCTGGCTCGGACAGCGGCTTATCCACGACAGAAGATGAAGCGCAGACGCTGAACGTACCGCATCGGACAGCCCGGCCCACCCTCGCCCACATCGTGCCCGCAGCTCGCGGCTGGTCCGCAGACGCGCGAGAAGAGTTTCCGTCACACCCACCAGGGCGGTGGGGATCAAACTTTCTACGTTTTCGCTGGACATGCATTTGGACCAATGAAATAAGGGCTATGCGACGGGACTCGCAAGAGTACACAGTTTCGCTGCCAGTTTCACCGCCTCCAGTGAGCGTATCCCTGACATCCGGTGTCACAGGATCCCGGCGCAGGACAGCCAAGACCGGTCGGTCACGGCAAATCCCTCTGGCCAGTTCTCTGATAGCTAACAGAAGGTCGAGCGATTGGGTCGTCCTGCCTGTGGCCTCACGGGCCACCCCAGTGAAGCAACCTGCTCCACTGGATCCTTCATTCCGAAAAACATGGCCCGCCGGGGTGCTGGCGGCCGCAGGCCCCAGCCTACACTGGAACCAGCCCATCCATTTTGACCACCCCGGCGAGGCCTGTTTGCTGCTAGCGATGGTTATTTGCCCTTGATCGCGCTGGTCGATATCGGGGGACACCATATTGTTTCATTGCGATTTGGCGCCTGTTGCCCTCTAGTCCAAGGCGCATGCTCGGCGTGAGCTGTTACGGATACGCGCATTCCATGCGATCGCTCTTGCTTAACGCCCCTTGGCGGGTGTCGCGGTTGGTTACTCCAACTCTGCCTTTCGTGCGGCTACGAGGTCCTTCTTGGCTTGGGGCATGTCTTCTTCGGCCAGCAGGGTGTCGCAGCCATCGACGAAGAAGCTCCGCGCGAACTCCGTGGTATACACGCGGTCTTCCGGCTTGCGGACCTGGACGGACTTGATGAACCCCTCGAACTCATCGAAGTAGCTGCCGTAGATGTGGAACGAATCGATCATGTGCATGTATTCGCCGGGCTCGACGCCGATGTCCCGCGCGATCATCGCCTGCAACTCGGTGAACGCGAACATGTTCATGAACGCGGCCTTGAAGGCGTCGTTTGAGCGCATGTGGCAGTTCATGTGCAGCTTGCCGCCCGCGATGCGGAACCACAGTCGCTGCAGGCACGCGGGATCGTTGACTTTCATATCGTTCCAAACCTGCCACGTGACCGCCTGTGCCCGGCGGGTATACGGTACGGCTTTGAGCTTTTGGGTGAGGGCCTCGATCTGGTCGAACAGGCCCAGGCTGGGCACCTCGTACGCGCGCAGCCGCTCGTGGTAGGTGTACTCCCATTTGCCGGCGCTGGGGTCTATCCAGTGATCGTGGACGCCGTAGAGGACTTCGGCGCGGTACTTCTCCAGGTCATCCAGCCCGCCGGGGAACGCGCGGTGGATGCGCGGTTCGTCGAAGGGCTGTGTGATGTGGATCAGCGCGGAGACATCCCGGCTGTTCGGGTCTTCGGGCCGATCGTACTCGGTGGGGAACCGCTCGCCCTGCTCCCAGCAGGACAGGACGGCCTGTTCCCAAGCCTGGGGCAGGTGAGGCTGACAGACGTAGATTGATCGCATCGTGCATCTCCCTATACTGGCGAGCAAGGAACTGGCACCATCGCGCCGCCGACGGCGTCGGTTGGCCGACAAGCCCGGCCACGGGCGCGAACCGCCTAACAGCCCGTTTAGAAAGCTACCCTTGCTGCGAGCGGCCCGAATGCCTGCGCGTCTGCGTCAGTATAAAAAGGCCTCGGCAATGCTAAGGCATTGCCTGCGTTTTCTTCCTTGATGCTCGACATTCTTGCTCGGGCTCGCTGGCGGGTCCATTTCTAAACGGACTGCTATCGTATAGACGCCGGCCACAAGTGTGTCAAGCCGGGATTCCCGTGTCCGACCCGAAGCGTCCCTGCCCCGCTTGGCCGACACGCCCGGCCGGGTTCCCGACACACAGGTCCCCGGCCCCCCACCCGCGCACGAAAAGGGGGACAAGCGCCTGCGTCCCTCTGTACATCGGGCCGCCGGAGCCAGTCCCCTTTTTCGAGGCAGACATTCCCGGCTGCTATTTTTTGACGACGTAGGGGACTTTTGTTTCGGCGTTGTACTTCACGAGCGGCAGGCCGTGGTAGCCGCTGCACTTCTTGCAGAAGGCGCCCTTGACTACGGTCATACCGGACTTGGGGCACTTCATTTCGGTGTTTTCGAACCGGAAGCAGTTGTGCTCGGCGCACCAGGTGCCTTCCTTCACTTCCTTTTTGCACTTGGCGCAGGTGAAGGTTTTGACTTCGGCGACAGCGACAGCCTTGCACTTTTCGCAGTACGTGTCGACGGGTGCTTTCGCGCCGCAACCGGGGCATACGCCAAGGATCTGCTGGGTGTCGCCCATGCTTGTGGAATGGTTTTGGTCGGTGCAGGCAACGGCGCCGAAGCTGAGGGCGACGACGGCCAAGAGAACGATAGCTGACTTTTTCATGTGCCTTCCTTTCGTTGAGGAAATACTTTGGACCCACCCCGCGCGGGTCCAGTTAACCCCGACGGTATGCGCAATGAGCTACGAATGCAACAGGTTGCGCACAGAAGAACCATTCCCCATGGCGGCGGCAGGAATTTAACGGGGTTGTCTGGCAGCGCTGGCTGGATGGGGGACATTATTAAATTGCGATTTGGGCTGGCGGGTCCGATCGAGGAAAGGGCCGGAGAAGGTAAAAACCGTATTGGGATGGTGGACCGCACCTGTTCGTTTCTTTAGCAGCCCGTTTAGAAATGGGTCCGCCAGCGAGAGCGAGCAAGAATGTCGAGCATCAAGAAAGAAAACGCAGGCAATGCCTTAGCATTGCCGAGTATTTCTGACGCAGACGCGCAGACATTCGGGCCGCTCGCAGCAAGGACAGCTTTCTAAACGGGCTGTTAGGGATTCGAAGCCGTAGTCGGTTGCCGGGGCGAGAGCAAGTGTGTATGATTCCGCAGGCATGGCCACCGTGAGCTTGGCGGAGCCCAAGCGGTCCTGATATAGGAGAATGCACATGACCAGACGGGATGCTGTCCTGCGCTCGGCTGGCTGTGCTACGCTGCTGGTCGCCGCCCTTGCCTGTGCTTTCCCAGCCTCTACCGCCCGTGCCGCTGCGCCGGAGTTTACCAAGAAGATGCGGATACTATTTATCGGCAACAGCTATATCTACGTTAACGATCTGCCGCGGATGCTCAAGGGGCTCATGGCGGTCAAGGCTATCGACCTCGAGACGCGACGTATCACGCCCGGCGGTTGCACGCTGGAAAAGCACTGGAAAGGCGAAGCCGCCCGCAAGGCCATCGCCGAAGGACCCTGGGATTACGTGGTCATCCAGGAGCAAAGTCAGATGCCCGCGTTCAATCCGCCCGTGACGCTCAAGTACGCGGCGCTGCTGGCGGATATGGTCCACAACGTCGGCGCCGAGCCGGTGTTCTACCTGACCTGGGCCCGCAAGAACAAGCCGTCGATGCAGAAGGGCCTGACCAGCACGTACATGCAGGCCGGCCTGGCTGGCAAAGCGCTCGTCGCGCCGGTCGGCATCGCATGGGAGAAAGCGCTGGCCGCCAACCCAAAGCTGCAACTCCACGCCAAAGACGGCAGCCACCCGACGCAGCAGGGCACGTACCTGGCCGCGTGTACCTTCTTCGCCACCATCCTCCGCCGCGACCCGATGGGCTTGCCCGGCAAGGTGGTCGTCGAAGAGAAGACCGAAAAAGGCCTGCGCAGATACATCCCCTGCCAACTCCCGACCGCCCAGGCCAGGCCGCTCCAGGCCGTTGCGTGGAAAACCGTCGAGGAGTTCAAATCATACAAGCCCGTAACCAGCGACCCGACAACCAAGCCGAGCAAGGCTGACAAGAAGTGATCTGAAAGCCCCACTGCCATGGCCAATCAAGATGTAACCGTTCTTCGCGACCTCGCTACCCGCTATGCCCAAGTCGCCGCCGACAGCGTTCAGCACGAGCGCCGCGAGCGATGGCGAGCACTCAACAGCCTCGAACCCGTGGTGCCGCCGATATACGTTCGCGGCGGCAACTGCTGGGGCGAAGTGCCGCAGCTCGACCAGCGACAATGCGCCGATGACCTGCTGGCCGGTGTCGAACACCGCCTCCGCCGGGTGCTGTACTGGGCGGGGCTCGATGATGACAGCGTATTCGAGCCGTGGCTGACCATCAGCGCCGTCCACCGCGCCCGCGGCTGGGGGCTCGAACCGGACGACACTCCACCCGCCGAGCCGGGCGGAGCGTGGAAACACAATCCCCCCATCCGCGAAGAAGCCGACCTTGCCAGGCTCGTTATGCCCCACCACGAGATCGACGAGCCCGCCACGGCCGAGCGCGCACAGCGAATCCGCGACGCCATCGGCGACATCCTGCCGATCCACGTCGATCGCGGCCCGGAATTGCGAATGTGGTCCGGCGACCTGGCGACGATTCTGGGGCACATGCGCGGCATCGAAAACTTCATGATGGACATGATGGACAGGCCCGCGTGGTTGCACGAACTGATGGGCTTCTTCCGCGACGGCGTGCTCGCCACACACGACCAGGCCGAACGCGCGGGCGACTGGTCGCTGTGCGAACATCAGAACCAGGCTTTTGCCTACAGCCGGGAGTTGGCCGACCCCGCGCCGGATACCTACGGCGCGAAGCGGTCGCAGCTTTGGGGCTACGCTGCCGCCCAGGAGTTCACGCTCGTCTCCCCGGCCATGCACGAGGAATTCCTGCTGAACTACCAGCGGGCAATCCTCGACAAGTTCGGGCTGGTCGCCTACGGGTGTTGCGAGGATCTCAGCCGGAAGATCGACATGCTCCGGACCATACCCAACCTGCGGCGAATCGCCGTCGCCCCCGTTGCCGACGTGCGAAGCTGCGCCGAGCAGATCGGCGGCGATTACGCGATGAGCTATCGGCCTAACCCGGCGCAGATGGTCTGCTGCGGCTTCGACGAGAACCTTATCCGCGAGGTAGTCGCCAGGGACCTGAAATCCTGTCGAGGCCAGTGTGTGGACATCACGCTCAAGGACGTCAACACCGTCGAGCATCAGCCCCAGCGCCTCGGCCAGTGGGTTCGCGTCGTCCGCGAGGTAATCGACGAAGTCTGGTAGCCGATCAAACGGAGCCCCCCATGCCCGCCGAATCCGCCGTTCGCAAGCGACAGCGAGTCGCAAAGATCATCGACATCCTGCCCAAGGAGTATCCGCAGGCCACCTGCCGGCTGGACTTTCAGAACCCGCTGCAACTGCTGGTGGGGACCATCCTCGCTGCCCAATGCACCGACGACCGCGTGAACATCGTCACCAAACCCCTGTTCCGCAAGTACAGATCCGCCCGTGCCTTCGCCCGCGCCGAACCCGAGCAGCTTCAGGAACTTGTGCGTTCGACGGGTTTCTTTCGCAACAAGACAAAGAGTATCATCGGCGCCGCCGGCAGGATCGTCGCGGAGTTCGGCGGCAAGGTTCCCCAAACGATGGAGGAGCTTCTAACGCTACCCGGCGTGGCTCGCAAGACCGCCAACGTGGTGTTGTCCAACGCCTTCGGCATTGATGAGGGGATCGTCGTGGACACCCACGTCATCCGCGTATCGATGCGATTGAAACTCACCGCCGCCAAGCGTGCCCAGCCCGAGAAAATCGAGCGGGACCTGCTCGCCCTCGTGCCCAAAGAACTCTGGGGGATGTTCTCGCATTGGGTGTTATTCCATGGCCGGGCCGTGTGCAAGGCTCGCAAACCTGCCTGCGACAACTGCCCCATCGCGAAGCTCTGCCCATCAGCGGGGAAGCTCTGATCGGCTGCGCGGCGGCAGGCTAGTTCGCGAAACGCCCAGCGTTCAGCGAAGCCCGCCGGATTGGCCTCGGCTGCCGAGGTAGACGTTCTGGCCACTGGTGATGACCAGGTTGCGGTCGATCCGTTTGGCCAACTCCGCGGCGCTGTCGGCGAAGAGGGGGCTTATCTCGATCGCGGCCGCGACCTGACCATCGGCGTCGCGCGGGACCGATATACCCGCATCTTCCAGCCAGGCCGCCGCCCGGCGGACCTGCTCGTGCAGGCAGGTGTTGGCGCTATCGGCGCCGGATTCGTTTTTGACCGGGCTGAACTCCTCGCGACGATCGGTCTCGAGGATTACCGTCTCGCTCGCCAGAGGCATGGCGTCGAAGACGAACATCTCCAGCTTGACGGCGTTGGGTTTGTCGGGCTTGACCACTTTGCCGGTTGCGTCGACGAAAGGCACGGCCTTCTCGGCCCGGTGCAGAGGCAACTCACACCGGTCGTTGTCGGTCAAACGCTCCACGAAGCTCCGCCCGATGACATGGATGGCTATCGACCCGGCGGAGAACTTAAGCCGCCCGTCGTCGGTGCATGCCTGCGCGAGCTCCGGGGGCATGTCCGAGTACTCGATCACCGTCACCTTGCCGTCAACCACGCAGAAGTTGCCCAGTTTCTCCATCGGGTCGCGTTTCGGCAGGCACTTGGCGGACATCTCCGCGCCCTGCATGTCGTGCAGCCCCAGAAACAGCGGGTCGATGCAGTGGACCAGCGGGTTATCGACCTGGAAGTAGCTGATGAGCTCGATGCCCCTTTTGGCCATGTCGGCCAAGGCGCCGCTCTTGCGCAGCGCCAGCAGGCTTCCGCCGTGACCGTCGGGGCTCATCGCCACCACGCCCTTGCCAGCCAGCAGGAGCTTGCCCTCGAAGTCCGGGGCAGGAATCACGCCCTGGGTGAAGAAGATGACGTCCTTGGGACTCAGGCCAAAGAAGTTGTTGCGCCGGAAGAAGGCCCTCGTCTGGACGTCGTTGGCCAGGCTGGTCATGACGTACCAGGGGATGGCGGTCTTGGCGCGTCGCCCGGCCGCGAGAATCTGCTCGGCGAATCCTTGGAAGAGCGGTTTTCGCTGGACTGGCGTCACCTCGAAGCAGCCCTTTGGCCCGTCGAATCCCAGTCGTGTTCCCTGTCCGCCTGCGACGACGAACGCCGCGACCTTTCCATCGGCCAGCAGTGCCTTGCCGCGTTTACGCGCCGCGGCGCAGCGTTCGGCGAGGTCTCCGGTCGGCTGGGCGGGGATGATTTCCGGCGGGGTTATCTCGCCCGGGGTCTCGAATGCCGACGGATTGAGCACGTACTTCTGGACGTACTCGTCGATTCGGTCCCAGTCAATTGCCGCCAGCTGCTCCAGCAGGGCAGTCTGTTGCGGTTCGGCCAGTTCCTCATAGAACTGCATAAGGTGCTGCTGGCCGTGCTCTTGAACTGTTTTCCGGATGGTCTGAAGGTCCGCCATAGCGCGCTCCGCTATCGGTAGGGGTTATCTTGCCTTAAGCCGAAAGATTAGGCCCCCGCGCCGGGGCTGTCAATGGTTTGCTGGGAAAAGCAGGTCTTAGGGCGCCTGCGCTGGTGGCGGCGGTCGGGCGAAGGCCATCTGGTAAATCCCAGCTCAAATGCGGGATTGTGGATGTTGGGGCAAACGTTAGAATCATCACAGTGGCCGACATCCCCGGCGCGCCGGAATCGGCAAGAGATCACTGGACAATGGCGACCGGTATCACCATGCCACCGACCACTGCCCTGACTACGAGAGGAGAGCCATCAATGTACACCGACGGCAGGCTGCTGACCGGAGGCGAGAAGACGCGTTTGCATTCCGACCCGTTCGGAGTTCGGACGTATGTTCGGGACAAGTGTTTCCGCGGCTACACGCTGTTCTCGCCGGCGTGGGGCGATCAGGAATACCTGATCGACATGCGCGGGCTGGTCGTACACACGTGGCGCGTAACGCACAGCAACGTCGCGGAACTCCTGCCTGATGGCAACCTGTTCACGCATAACTGCGGGAAGTCGCTGGAGGAACTGACCCCCGACAGTGAGATGGTATGGCGGTGGGAAGGCGACGAGTCCCTGGCTAACGCGAACCATCACGATTTCTGGGTGGACGGCGACGTTGTCATCTCACTGGCCGCCAAGCACGAACCGGTGATCCCGGGGCTGTTTGTGCCCGGCACCGAGCCCGAACGCTTGCGAACGGACGTCATCGTCAAGCTCAACCGGAACAAGGAGATCCTCTACAAGTTCTCCTTTGGAGACCATATCGAGCGGCTTTGCGAACTGGCGGGCTACCCGCTGCCGATCCCGTACATGCGAAAGACCGACGCCGGCGGATACGAGCCCTACGGCCCGGTGGACTGGGCTCACGCCAACACCATCGAGGCCCTGCCGGACACGCCGCTGGGCCGGAAGGACGCCCGCTTCAAGGCCGGCAATTTGCTGTTCAGCCTGCGCCACCTGGACATAATCGGCATTGTCGACCCCGACCTCGACGAGATCGTCTGGTGCTGGGGTCCGGGAATTCTCGATGGCCAGCACCAGCCGACCATGCTGGATAGCGGCAATATTCTGGTCTTCGACAACGGCACATACCGAGGCCATTCCATCGTTCGCGAGATCGAGCCGACCACCGGCGAAATTGTGTGGCAGTACGAAGACGGCGAGGACTTCTTTTCCCCGTTCCGCGCCGGCAGCCAGCGTTTGCCCAACGGCAACACGCTTATATGCGAATGCGATGCCGGGCACCTGTTCGAGGTGACGATGGCGAAGGAAATCGTCTGGGACTTCTGGTCGCCCTTTGTCGGCCAGGGTCCACACCACCTCGGCAAGCGCATTCACAGAGCCACACGATACGCCCCCGAAGCAGTCGAGCCGCTCCTTCAGGCCCGCCGGGACCAGATCGTC
>CAZMBZ010000081.1:12186-17448 GCA_964564285.1 uncultured Planctomycetaceae bacterium
ACTATGACTATCGGGGCGACGGTCGCCCGGGTAGCTTATAGAATCAGAGGTCGGGCGGCAGTCCGGCCAAGTCAGGTTTGGCTCATAGACGCGAGATCGTAAAACGTCATCATAACTATCCCCTCTTCTCGCATTGGCCCGAGCTTGGCGCGATATCTTGGAAGGAGGTCGCACATGCGACGCTCACAAGGATTTACACTGGTCGAATTGTTGGTGGTTGTCGGCATTATCGGGCTGCTGGCGGCGATTCTCGTCCCCACGCTCCAGCAGGCCAATGAGCTGACAAACCGTACGGTCTGCATGAGTAACCTAAGCAGTATCAACAAGGCCGTCCTCATCTACAAGGGCGAGAATGACGGCAGTTGGCCTTGGCTGTACGACAAGATCAAGTCTTGGGACACCACCGAGGTCGGCGAGAGCAGTGCTCGTGAAAAGAGCCCGTTCGGCCTGAGCGAAGACCCCAACAGCCCCACCGAACGAAGCATTACCGTCCTCATGTTCATGCTGGTTCGCATGAACCAGTCGTCGGGAATGTTCCGCTGCCCCAGCGACAAGAACAGCGAAGTCGACCAGGAGACCAAGGCCGGCGAAGACATCGGCAGCGCCGATGACGGCATCCTCGAAGGCGAGTACTACTGGGATTTCGCCAAGCCCGAAAACGTCAGCTTCTCCTATCAGGCGCCGCGTTACGTCAACGGGACGACCTACGTTAATGGCGTCGAAAACAGCGAGACGGAGCTCATTGTCTACGCGGACATGACTCCCAAGTACGAGGGCGACGAAGAATGGAAGCCAATCGCCTTCGAAAACAGGATGTCGCAACACGAGCTCGAAAAGCAAATCAGCAACAACCACAATGGCAAGCAGGTCAACGTCCTTCGCGTGGCTGGCTACGTCCAGCCGAAGAAGCGCCCGGACATCGGCGACAGCAAGGATCTGATCTACACCGCCTACGGGACGGACTTCAAGACTCGCAGAACGTCCACCTCGATAAGTCTCTCGGAGCACAAGAGGAAGGGCGACACCTTCCTGATCGGCCCGGTAGGCAGGGTTGAGGCCAGCGACGGCGAAGATTCTGGCGAGGAGTAAGCTCGATCCGAGAATTCTAGACTCAGCCCAGGCGGGTTCGGCAAACGCCGGACCCGCCTGTTTTTTGCCCATCGGCGTGCATGAAACGCCCTTTCGTGCTATCCTTTGTCGTGTGTAATGCCCCTGTGGACATGGCCCTTCGCGGATGTTTGTAGTGAGCCCGTAAGGGCATATCCGGGGCCTGGCAAGACGGAGAAGCACACCGTGGAACTGAGCATCAAACTCGAAAGCCCTGGCAAGGCCGACATGCTTTACGGCCCGATGGACCGGAACCTCAAGGTGATTCGCGAGGCGCTCGGCGTGCAGGTCTTCGCGCGCCAGGGACAAGTTAAAATAACCGGCTCGGCCAAGGGGGTCTCGCGTGCCGCGGCCGTGCTGGAAGCCCTTCAGCGCCGCATTCGCCACAACCGTACCATCTCCCCCGATGATCTCGCCCAGGCTATCAGCTCCGCCGCCACCGAGGTCAACAAGCAGGCCGCCGACGTGCTGGATGTCTACGTCAGCGGGCAGCTCATTCAGCCCAAGACCCCGGGCCAGCAGCGATATATCGACGCGATGCGCACCCACGACATGGTCTTCTGCTCCGGCCCGGCAGGGACAGGCAAAACATACCTCGCCGTCGCAGTCGCCGTACACATGCTCAAGCATCACCAGGCAAAGAGGCTCATACTCGTCCGCCCCGCTGTCGAGGCCGGCGAAAAGCTCGGCTTCCTGCCCGGCGACATGCAGGCGAAGGTCAACCCCTACCTCCGCCCGCTGTTCGACTCGCTGCACGACATGATGGACTACGAGCAGATCAAGCGGTTCATGACCAACGACATGATCGAAGTCATTCCGCTGGCCTTCATGCGAGGCCGAACACTCAACGATTCGGTTATCATCCTCGACGAGGCCCAGAACACGACCGTCGCCCAGATGTTGATGTTCCTGACGCGAATGGGCCACTGCTCGAAGGTCATCGTCACCGGTGACGACAGCCAGATCGACCTGCCGGACAGCGTCACCAGCGGCCTGCTCGACGCCCGCCACCGCCTGACGGGCATCAAGGGTCTGGCGATTGTCCGCCTGGCCAGCGGCGATATCGTCCGCCACCGCCTGGTGCAGAATATTGTCGCCGCATACGCCGCCGATACGGAAGATCGCTCTCGTCCAGGACCGGCCGACGATAATCGCCCAGCCAGCGAAGAAGGCGAGTAGGCCACCCAATAGTGCGTGATTACATTCCGAATAAGGAAACCCAGCCCCCCTGCCGACAGGCAGGTCTCAAATCCAGGGACCCAAATAACAAACCGCTCCGGGTAGACGCTCACGCCTGATGCGGGAATTGACGATAAACATTTCGAATGTGGCCTTTTAAAAAGAAATCTCGACCCCGGCGAACCGATGGCAGAAAGAAGCCTCTGGGTGCCAGCACGGCCTGGCAGCGGTTTGTCGGCGGAGGCGGCATTTTCGCCGGAACGATGGCGATACTGCTGTACGTCGCCGCCGCGACGATGGATCTCTACCCAGTCCAGCCGCAGAGCTACCGTCTCGGCCAGTACATGCCAGAGGACATCCACGCCCGCGTGCGGTTCCGCATGGTCGTTAGGGAATTGTTGGAAAAGGCGCGCCGCCGGGCCGAACGCGGTACCCCGGCGGTGTTCGTCTACGACCAGGCTGCCGTCGAGGATATCGTCGCCGCGCTGCGAAGAATGCCCAGGCGAGCCCCCGTCAAGACGCTTGCCAGCACCCAGCCGACACCGACAACCGCCCCTGCCGTACACGTGGCGACCGCGGAAATCCCGGCCACGCCACCGGTTGACGCAAACATGCTTTCGCCATGGCAGCGACTGGCGGCGGATCCAAACGCCCTCAAGGCCTACACGGAAAACGTCGACAAACTCGCCCAGGCAATGCCCGGTGAGTATGTCGTGCGGATCAAGGAAGCCGAGCAGCACAAGCCCCAGATCTGCTGGCCTGAAAAAGCCATGCTCCAAACGCCGAGCCAGTGGCAGGAAATGACCGTCGACGAGCTCGGCGACGTGACCGATAGCGATAAGATCGCCGCGACGGCGGGGCGACTGGCGTCGAGATTCCTCGAAGTCCGACGAAAAGATATCGAGACCCACCTGAAAAAGGCACTGGCGGATAACCCCGTCTACCGATACGACCGCAGCGCAACCCAGGACAAAATGGACGCCGCCATCGACGCCGTGGTAGACCAGCCGCCCGACGACGCCTACAAGGAATACCTCGCCGGCGAACAAATCGCCTCGCGAAGCAAACCCAAAGGCCCCGGACCGGATCAATCCGTCGGCCTGAGCGAACCGGAACTCGCCGTACTCCGGGCTGAACATCGGGCATTTGTCAAAGATGAAGCCGCCCAACCCTTGCAGTATTGGAGCCGAATCGCCGGGCGGGCCGCAATCCTGCTGCTGATAGTTACGATGCTGGGTGCCTACGTCACCAGATATCACCGAGACCTGCTCGCCGACCGCAGAACCATGGTGGGCTTCCTGGCGGTGATCGCGGCAATGCTGGCGACCAACAAGATACTCGTCGATGTGCTGCACATGAACCCGTACGTGGCACTGCTGCCGGCAATGATGACGGGGGCAATACTCACGCTCGCGAGAAACCAACGATTCGCCCTCGCCGTCGGGGCCGCGGTCGCTATGGTCATCGTCCTGCAAATGCGAGGACACATAGAACTGTTCCTGGTCCTTATGGTTGGCATCGCGACGATAGTCTTCCAACTCGGCGAGATACGCACCAGGACCAAGCTCATCCGCACGTCCTGCCTGGCTGCGGGCATATCGCTGCTGGCGGTGTTTGTGACGGGTCTGGCTTACGCCAAGCCACTGAACTTCGCCATCACAGATGCCATATGGGCGGCAGGGTGCGGACTTATGACCGGCTTCGTGGTACAAGGCACGCTGCCGCTCATCGAAAGCGTCTTCCACGTGGCTACCAGCCTTACGCTGCTGGAATGGTGCGACGCCTCCAAGCCGCTGTTCAAGCGCCTGGCGATGGAGGCCCCCGGCACCTACAACCATTCGCTCCAGCTCGGCTCGCTGTGCGAGACTGCCGCTGACGCTATCGGCGCGCGAGGCCTGCTTGCGCGAGTCGGGGCCTACTACCACGACATCGGAAAAATCAACAAGCCCGACTACTTCATCGAAAACCAGGCCGGCTCGCTGTCCAAGCACGCCAAGCTCTCGCCCGCCATGAGCCTGCTGGTAATCGTCGGACACGTAAAGGACGGCCTGGAGCTGGCACGCGAGTACGGCCTGCCGAAGGTTCTGCACGAGTTTATCGTCTCCCACCACGGCACAACGCTGGTGCAGTACTTCTACCACGCCGCGACCGAGCAACGAAAAGAAGCCGCCGATCGCGCCCCGGACGAAACGGAGTTCCGATATCCCGGCCCCAAACCGACGTCCAAAGAACCCGCCATACTCATGCTCGCCGACGCCGCGGAAAGCTCCATCCGAGCCATGAGCGAGCCGACCGCAGGACGCATCGAGAGCCAGATCCACATCATGGTCAGCCGCCGCTTGATGGATGGCCAACTCGACGAATGCGGGCTCACCCTGAAGGAAGTCCACCAGATCGAACTGTCGCTGGTAAAGAGCCTTTCCAGCATGTACCACAGCCGAATTTCTTACCCTGCCCCCGCCAATGAAAAACCTGCCCCCAGCGAACACCCCGCCAATGAACCCAACGGCCAGCCCGCCAACGGCGAGACGGATTCCAAGCCAAACGGCAACCAGCGACAGCAGCCTTAGCAGCATGTGGTTTCGCCGCGAAAGCAGGCGGGATGACAAAACGAGGGCGTGAGGTGTTGCGTTCGAACAGGCTTGGACTTGTCGTTGCGGCCGGCGACGAGTGCCCCAGCCTGATTTTTTGTCAATCCATGATTCGGGTCCAGTGTTCGCGGTGCAGGTAGCCGTCGCCGAAGGTGTAGCCGAGGATCGGGCGCTCCGACAGGTCCTCGTCATGCACTATCTCGTTAGTCCCGTTGCACTGTACGCTCTGGTCGCAGATGACCGCGCCGCGGACCAGGGCTGTGCTGTCGAGAGTGAGGTCGCCGCGGACGTGAACCAGTCCGCGAATCTCGCTTGGGTACCGGTCGGACTTGTCCGAGTCGCTGCGGCCTTCGTAGGGAACCCCGGCCGGGTTGAAGTTCGTATC
>CAZMBZ010000082.1:0-17438 GCA_964564285.1 uncultured Planctomycetaceae bacterium
GGCCGAGGGTCTTTGAAGCCTGCATCATTGGCGTGGCCATCGGCCCCGCTCACGCCGGCTCTGCGAAAGGCCTTGGCGGCACTGAGAGGGACTTTGTTCAAGACGCCCGTCGGCGCTGGCTGGACATAGTCCAAGGTGGTGAAGTAAGCGTAGAACTCTTTCGCCTGCACCGGAAGCGCCAGTGCCATGGCGAAAATCGCCGGGATAATGCTTTTCATGGTGACCGACTCCGCAACAAAAGCGATTGCGGTGACGGAACGCCCGTCACCTGTCTTAACCATATACGCTCTCGCACGCGGGCGTGAATCCGGTCGAATCCCAGGCTAGCCGCGTCCAAACGGCGTCAGGTGTCTGCCGATGTGGGCGGCGAGGTGAGCGTAGTGGGATTCCTCGTCGGTTTCCAGGGCGGCCAGGAGGCGGTGGCGGAATTTCGTCCCGCCATCGGCGGTCAGGACCGAGCCGAACGTGCAGTGCAACGCTTGCCGCGTGTGGAAGTCGTCTATCCGTCCAGCCAGTTCGTCGTCGGACAGGTTCGCGGCGGGCGGGACTTTCGACATGTCGGCTGAGACGTGATAGGTCGCTTTGTCCTGGTCGTAATGCTCGCGGGCGAAGTCGTATATTTCACGGAACAAGCCCGGGTCTATACCCGCGACGGTTCGGATGGCTTCGAGGTAGCTGGTCCCGGCCGTCTTTAGATGCACCAACCCGCCGGTCAATTTGGCGATTATCGGGTAAATGCTGAACTTGTCGCTGCCGGAATGGATGGACATTTTGTAGGGACCCAGCGTTCGCATGACGGCAACGTGCCGTGCGAAACTTTTCGCGAAGGCATCGACGTCGCCTATGTAGTCAACGCCTTTCTCGAATCGGCCGATGAACCTTGGCGCCATAGCGACCCACTCGACGCCCAGTCGCTTGAGTTCGCTGGCGAAGAAATAATGTTCTGCTGGTGTGGTGGGGCTGTCTGTCTCGTCGACGGAGACCTCCAATTCAAACGGCCCCGTGGCTGCCTGTTGCAGGTGGCGGTACATCTTGACGGTGTGCGTGACGGCCTGGCCATACTTGGCGGCGGCGCGAGCGAAGGCCAATTCGTCCATTGATACGGAGCCGCCGCCTTGCAGATCGAACGCCTTGTCGGCATACGCGGCCTTCATGTCAGCCGGTGATGTCGCAAGTGTTTCGTAGTCGAGGGCGGCGAGTTTCTCAGCCAGGTCGCTCGCGGGCATGTTGTCGGCGGCGTTATCCACGTGCGCTCCAGGGTCGATGGTGAACTGCGTGAACCCTGCCGCGACGGTGGTGGTGATGTCCTCGGGTTTCTGGAGATGGTCTGCATCGGAGCCGAAGCCGTCGGTAAAGCCTTCCTGGATCGCGCCGTAAGTGGCGCAGTCCATGACTTGCTCGGGCGTTCGGTTGGTGCGCGTCATTTCGCGGATGGATTGCTGGGCGAGTACCGGCGCCATGTGTGTGTCACGGATCGCGCGGATATGGCCCGGGGTCGCCAGGCCGAGCCTGTCACCAAGCCCGGCGCTGGTTGCAAGGCCAAGGCACTTTGGCCCGGACCATGGCAGGAGCTTTCTCAACGCGACCGCGTTGTCGTGGTCGCATGGTCCGACGCAGACGCACTTGCCGTCGATTTCGCCGACTTTTGTGATGTGAGGCAGGCATCGGTCGGCATCGCAGGCGGCGCAGCCGACGAGCTTTTCCGGAGCCTGGGACTCGGTGTCGGGGGTGGGGGTCTTGCGGGCCAGGAAGTACGTTCCGCCGGTGGCCCGGGCAATACTGGCAGGATAAACGTCCAGCCCCGTGATTCGTCGGAGGTCGTCGATCATTTGATGATTGCCCGTTGACTCGCGCCACACCCAGGCCCAGATTGAGGTGAGCTTGGGTGTGGCGAGGTCTGTTGAATCCAGTTCTTTACGCGGTGTACGTGCTGGCGGTGGTGGTTCCGCCTTCGCCGGTCCAGTTTGTGTGGAAAAACTGACCGCGTTCCTTGTCCACTCGCTCGTAGGTGTGAGCGCCGAAGTAGTCTCGCTGTGCCTGGAGCAGATTCGCCGGCAGGCGTTCGCAACGGTAGCCGTCGAAGTAGGCCAGTGCGCTGCTGAAGGCCGGCACGGGGATGCCCATTCTTACAGCCTTGGTTATTACGCGGCGCCAGGAAGTCTGGGAGCTTCGCACGGCCTTCTTGAAGTAGGGCGTCAGCAGCAGGTTGACCAACTTGGGCTTGGCGTCGAACGCTTCCTTGATCTTGCCGAGGAACTGGCTGCGGATGATGCACCCGCCTCGCCACATCAACGCGATGCCGCCGTAATTGAGCTTCCAGCCATATTCCTTGGCTGCCGCGCGCATGAGTTGGTAGCCCTGGGCGTAGCTGACGATCTTGCTGGCGTAGAGGGCCTTGCGAATGTCCTCGATGAACGCGTCCCGGTCGCCGGAGAACTTCGTCCGCGGGCCCTTGAGCTTCTTGGCGGCGGCGACGCGTTCTTCCTTGATGGCAGAGAGGCACCGCGCGAAGACCGCCTCGCCGATGAGCGTCAGCGGCTGGCCCATATCGCAGGCGGTGATGACCGTCCACTTGCCGGTGCCTTTTTGCCCGGCTGTGTCAAGAACCACGTCCACGATCGGTTTGCCCGTTTCGTCATCGGTCTTGGCAAGAATGTCGCGGGTGATCTCAATCAGGTAGCTGTCGAGTTCGCCCTTGTTCCACTCGCCGAATACCTGGCTCATGTCCGCGGCCTCCAGCCCCATGGCGGACATTAGCGAGTAGGCCTCGCAGATAAGCTGCATGTCGCCGTACTCGATGCCGTTGTGGACCATCTTGACGAAGTGGCCGGCACCGCCCTCGCCTACCCATTCGCAGCAGGGCTCGTCCTGGCCGGTCTTGGGGTCCGCGGCTTTGGCGGCGATGGCCTGGAAGATAGGCTTGACGTGTTCCCACGCGGCCGGGCTTCCGCCGGGCATAAGGCTCGGGCCGTGACGGGCACCTTCCTCGCCGCCGGAAACACCCGTGCCGATGTACAGCAGGCCGGCGTCTTCGACCATCTTGGTTCGACGGATCGTGTCGTTGAAGTTACTGTTGCCGCCGTCGATTATGATGTCGCCCGGCTCGAGGTGAGGCATGATCTGGTCGATGAATGCGTCAACCGGCGCGCCAGCCTTGACCAGCAGCATAACCCGGCGGGGTCTCTTCAGTTTAGAGATCAGTTCCTCGATGTTGTGGGTGCCGATGATGCTCATTCCGGCTGCCGGACCCTCAACGAAGTCGTCCACCTTGCTGACCGTGCGATTGAACACCGCCACCGTGAAGCCGTGGTCAGCCATGTTCATCACCAGGTTCTTCCCCATAACCGCCAGGCCGATAAGGCCAATATCCGCAGTGCCTTCAGTCATGATTCAATCCTTCTTTCCGCGGGCCAGGGCCCGTCAATGCATACACGTAACAATGGCCGAGCCTTGGCCCGACCGGGGCTTTTATAGTATCCGCCCGACCGGGGATTTCAAGGCTGCTTCACCGACTCCAGCCGCCGCAGTGTGATATTCCGCAGGGCGCCAGTGGTGGCATACGAGGTAAAGCCGAAGGGGCGGGTGTCTTCCTGTTGCAGCCAGACGTCGAACTTGTGCTTTTCGGTCGCCAGGTCGATGACCTTCTCGTTGTCGATCCATACGGTGACGTGGCCTTCGGTGACCATCAGGTCTATGGCGTACCATCGGTTGCGTTCGAACTCGATACTGGTGGTGGTCATGTTCTCCGCCGCCGCGTAGCCGTCGATGTTGCTCAGCCCGACGAGCTGACCGCCCCAGCCGCCGCAGATAAGCGTCGCGAAGCCGCCGGCGACGGGGAACGTCATGCCGCAGAAAAAGTCTCCGCCGTCCACCCGCATAGCCTCGAGTTGCACCTGGTAGTTATCCTTGGGCATTTCGCCGGCCCACTGAATACCCGTCATGTCACTACCGGCTGCGAGAGTCAACCTGCCCTTGTCGGCCGAGACTTTGCCCGCCGTGTCGAAGAATCCGTCGTCGAGCACATTCCAGCCGGTGAGGTCCTTGCCGTTGAACATCGCCTGAGGGGAGTTAGGATTCGGCGCGGGGGACGTCTTGGCCGACGGGCCGGCAGGGGGCACACATCCGGCTGCAAGAACAAACAGTACGGTCGGGATAGCTCGCCAAGAAACGGCAATCCCGGTGGTTTCGGTTGGGGCATGGTCTTTCATGCCCTTGATTATCCAGCCCCAGCCGAAGGAAGTCCACCGCCAACCGAACAGGTCGCTCGCGGCAGAGATAGCTTCCTAGACGGGCTGTCAGGCTGGGTCCAGCCATTTCGCGCCCGTTACCTGCTCGATCGCGTCGGAATATTCGTCGGTGCCGTCGGCGATCTCCGCGCGAGATCTTTATTCTGTCGCCTTGGTCTTCTCGGCCAGGGCTTTGTCGATTGTGCCTTCGAGGTCTGCTCGGGCGTTGTCGGAGAAGATTCGGCCGTCTTTGCCTATCACCCATATGGCGGGGATTCCTCGGACTCCGTATTGCACGGCTGTGGGGTCCTTCCAGAACTTGCCGCTGTAGGCGTGGGTCCAGGGCATTTGGTTCTTTTTGACGAAGTCGATGAGGTGTTGCTTCTTGCCTGGCTTGTCGAGGCTGATGCCCAGGAACTCGACGCCCTTATCCTTGTAGTTGTTGTAGGCTGTTTTCATGTGCGGCAGGTATCGAATGCAAGGTCCGCACCAGGTGGCCCAGAAGTCGACGACGACCACCTTGCCCAGTCGGCCTTCCGGCAGGGCGAGCTTCGTGCCATCGGTGAGCGTCATCTCGGCCACGAATATCGGATGCCGTCCCATGGTCCGCAGGTATTTGTTGATCTGCGGGTCCTTGGAGTACTTCTTTTCCATCGTATCAAGATACTCGGTTTCCAGGTCTTTCAGCCCAGCCTTCTTGGCAAGTTGTGAGGCCCGGATCATCGCAACGCCAATCGCTTTGGTCTCGGCGTATGGTTTGAGGAAAGCGTGGACTTGCTTCTCGGCGTCCTTGGCGATCTCGCCTCCTGCCGGGGCGATCTTCTCGGCGGTGACGAAGTAATCCGGCGTGACTTTTGCATCGGCAGGGGCGTTGGAGGCGAGGATTCGCTTGGAAATCGCCTGGCGTTGAGCCTTTGCATCGGCGCTGGGTTTGTACCGCACGACGAAGTCCGCCGCCACCAGCATCCGCCGCTGGATCTCATAAAGGTTTGGCGCCTTGGAATACTTGGCCTCGGCGTCCAGGCCGAACTTGATGACCTTTGCCATCTGTTTGGTCTGAAGGTCCATGTACTGCTGGCGAGTTGTTGCCCGCTGGGTCGGGCGGAACGTGCGGTCCATTTCGGTCATGACTGTCTGTGGGACGTTTGCATCATTGTCCTGTGCCGCAGCCGACATGGGCAGAACCGTCGCCAGGAATCCGATCGTCAGTGAGGCCAGGATCATTCGCTTAAACGCCATTGGACTATCTCCTCGTAAGGTTCACATCATTCTAGCATTGTGAGGAGGCATTATAGATGGCGGAAATGCTCATGCCAAGGGAATGTGGCCAACGGAAGTGTCTGGGTGAGGCTTTCATGTCCCGAGGCTATCAACTGCCAGGGCCGGGGCGTTCGTCAGTACGTCAGGTTTCGTCGGGGCGAGGCGGTGAAGACCAGCGGGCTGGTCTGGCCGTCGATGGTGTAGTACGTCGTGCAGATCACTCGCTGTGTACACCAGAGGCCCTCGTCGTTTTGCATGACGTTGTACGTTACATAGAAGCCCGAGAGCGTGATTTCGGTGGATGAGTCGAAGAGCGTCGTGGTGGTGTTCTTTGAGGTGTCGGTGTAATTGAGGCTGTAGGTCAACTTCTTGTTGGCCGAGTCGTATTGGTAGACGATTTCCTGCAGCCCCGAGGCGCTGGCGGGCGGAGTTATGGCGATACTGGTGTTGCCCGCGGAGTAATCGACAGCCTCCGCCTGGCGGAGTTCCCGCTGAATCCGCATCGCCAGTGCTCGCGATGCCTGGTTGACGGCGGCGGCGTTCTGGTTCTGCCTGTAGGAATCAAGCGAGGTCCGCATGGTAAGCGCGATCGAAGTCAGCAGCATTGACACCAGCAGCAGTGAGATGAGCAGCTCGACTACCGTAAAGCCAGCTCGGCCGCGACGGGATTGGCTTGTGTTTTTCCGTGCGTTCATGATTACTGCCTCTTTCGGGCCGGGGATTCTGGCGCCGGGTCGAGCCTGGTCGGGCCGGGCACCTTTTCGCCGGCTGGAGTAGCTATTGTTCCGTGGGCTTCTTGGTCACGAGCCATCCACTGCTGACGATAACCGTGTTGCGATGTTTGACGTCGACGTTGACGTAGATTATCTCGCTGGTACCGTCGGCGACGGTTCCACTGAGGTCGTTGGGGTCCATCCAGGTTATCGTGATGGTCTGGCTCCAGGCCGGTAGGGAGGCGATGGCGTATCCCTGCCCATCGCGTGGGGGGCAGTAGGTGACGTTCATCATGTCGTCGATGTCATCCACCCAGACCTGTGGGCTGGAACCGTCCGGTCCCGGCGGGCTGTTCAGGTCGCCGGCGTCCTGGTCTCTAAATGGCAGAGACAGCGTCCACTCGCGGATTTCCTGCGCTAGGAACGTTCCCTGGGTGAGCTTTGTCCCGGCGTCGTTGACGCGTGTGTTGGACCCTACCGAAGTCATCATCGCCACCAACGCCAGGCCGACCAGGGCGGTTGCGATCACGATTTCGATCAGCGTGAAGCCTCCCAGGCGGTGCCTTGATGTTTCAAGTCTCATGGTATGTCCTTTCGCTCGCCCTCCGGCTTGTCAATTCTTGGTCATAATCGTCGAAAGTTTGAAGATCGGCAGCAGGACGCTGGCGACGATTACTCCGACGATGGCTCCCATGACGATCATCATGACCGGTTCGATCATGCCGGTCACCGCCTTAATGGTTGCCTTCAGTTCACGACCGTAGAACTCCGAAACGTCCTGGAGCACGTTGCCCAGGTTGCCGGACTCCTCGCCCGCCGAGACCATCTGGACCACGTTGGACGGCAGGAGCGTCTGGTTTCGCAGGGGCTCGACGATCTTTCCGCCCTGTTTGACCGATTCGTACACCTTCCGCCACAACTCCCTGTGCCGCGTGTTGCCGACCACCTCGGAGGTTATGTTGAGCGTCTCAAGCATTGGCACGCCGGCGCTGACCAGCTCGCCCAGGGTGCTCAGGCCGTTGGAAATGTACAGGGCTCGGAACATCTTTCCCATCAGGGGCACCTTCAGTTTGAACGTATCCACCGCACGCCGGCCAAAAACCGTTCGCTTGAATATGACGAAGCCCGTGATGCTCGCCGACAGCATGAGCAGCAGCAGCCACCAGAAGTTGATGAGGAAGTCGCTGAGGCCCATGACGAAAACGGTTATGCTCGGAAGGTACTTTTCTTTTCCCTCGAACAGCGGCATTAGTTTCGGCAGGACGAATGTCAGCAGCACTATGGTGGTCACAACTGCCATAACGCCGATGATGGATGGGTAGATCATCGCGCCGATGACCATTCTTCTTGTGTCGGCCTGCTGATCGAGGAACTGAGCCAGTCGTTCGAGCATTCTCCCGAGGTCGCCGGACATTTCCGACGCGCGGACCATGTTGATGTACAGCGGGCTGAAGACCTTGGGGTACTTGGCGAGCGCTTCGGAGAACGGCTGGCCTGCCTCGACGTCCGCCTTGATCTGGTGGATGATCACTCGGAATTTGGCGTTCTTGATGCCGTCGCCGATTCCGGATATGGCGTTGCGGATGTTGATTCCCGCCTTGATCATCACCGACAACTGGGTGGTGAATGCCATCACGTCGCGCAGGCCGGGGCCTCTCTCGAAGCTGACGGTTCGCATTCGGTCCAGCGCCCCGGCGACTCCGCCGGCGGCTGGGGATATGCTCATCAGCACTCCGCCCTGGGCGCGTACGATGGCGGTTGCATCCAGCAGGCTCTGGGCTTGGATCACTCCTGCCATAGTCTGCCCCGATGGCGACTTTATCTCGTATTTGTAGGCTGACATTGCATGCTCTCTTTCGCCGCCTGGACTCTCAGGCGCTCAGGGCCCTGTGCAGTGCTTCGGGGCGGGCCGCCTTGGCGATGGCGTCCTCCCAACTGATAACACCGTTGAGGTAGAGGTTCTTTATCGAGTCGTCCAGCGTACACATGCCGCGCTGGCGGTTGGTCTCGATTATGTTCGGTATCTCGTGAATGCGGTTCTCGCGAATGCAGTTGCGAACCGCCGCGTTGCAGACCATGATCTCGCAGGCGGGGACCATGCCAGGTGTGTCCTGACGCTTCAGCAAAGTCATGCTGACAACCGCCTGGAGAGTGTTGGAGAGCATCGCGCGAATCTGGTTCTGCTGGGCCGGCGGATAGGCGTCGATAATACGCTCGATGGTCTGGTTGGCGTTCTGGGTGTGAAGCGTGCTGAGCACGAGGTGGCCCGTCTCGGCGGCGGTGACGGCCGCGGAAATGGTCTCAAGGTCTCGCATTTCGCCGACGAGAATGATATCCGGGTCCTGTCGCAGGGCATGCCTGAGTCCGCTGGCGAAGCTTGGTACGTCCGTGCCGAGTTCTCGTTGCTCGATCACGCAGCGATCGGAATGGAAGAAGTACTCGACCGGGTCTTCCAGCGTGATGATGTGGTGCTGGTAGCGATGGTTCATGGAGTCGATCATCGATGCCAGGGTGGTGCTCTTGCCGCTGCCGGTGGGACCGGTGACGAGCACGAGCCCGCGTGGCAGGTCGCAGAAGCTCGTGACGATCGGCGGCAGGTTCAGTTTGGCGAGTTCCGGCACGGTGTCGGAGATGGATCGGAAGGCGATAGCGATGTCGTTTTTCTGGCAGTGGGCGTTAACGCGGAACCGCGCCACTCCAGATACCTCGAAGGAGAAGTCAACGTCTCTCTTGGTCCGGAAGACCTCCAGGCGATCCGGTGTGACCATGTCCTTGAGGAACTGCTCGGTCAGGTCCCTGCCGACGACTTCGAAGTCCGGTGCGGACTTGAGTGTCGTATTGATGCGAAATTGAGGCGGTAGGCCGGGAACCAGGTGTATGTCGCTTGCGCCTGCCTCGAACGCGGTCGTCAGAATCTGTTCCAGATAGCCCATTATCTTCCTCCGGTCACGCTTCGGTGACTCGCATTATCTCTTCTATCGTGGTATGTCCCTGGCTGACCTTGACCAGCCCGTCTTCTCGAAGCGTGCGCATTCCGGAGACGCGGGCAGCTTCCCGAAGTTCGTTGAGTGATGCCTCGGACGAAATGATTTGCCGCATCTCGTTGTTGATGAGCAGAAACTCATACACGCCGACCCGGCCTCGATATCCGGTTCCGCGGCACTTTTCGCAGCCGTGCCCCTGGCGGAGTTTTTTGGGGTCCACTCCGTTTTTGTCGAGATACCTGGCGAGGCTGTCTGGCACGTTGGTCATTGGCTCGTTGCAGTCGGGGCAGATTTTCCTGACCAGTCGCTGTGCGAGTATGCCGTTGAGCGACGCACTGATGAGGAACGACTCGACGCCGATGTTCATCAGTCGGGTGATGCTTGACGGCGCGTCGTTGGTGTGCAGCGTGCTGAGCACCATGTGCCCGGTGAGGGCGGCCTGGATGGCTATTCTGGCGGTTTCCTGGTCGCGGATCTCGCCGACCATGATTACGTCGGGGTCCTGCCTTAGCAGGCTTCGCAGGGCGGCGGCGAAAGTCATGCCGATCGACTCGTGAACGTTGACTTGGTTGCAGAAGTCCAGTTCGTATTCCACGGGGTCCTCGACGGTGGAGATATTCTGCTTGTCGCCGTCCATGATCCTCAGGCTGGAATAGAGCGTGGTGCTCTTGCCGCTTCCGGTCGGGCCGGTGACCAGCACTATGCCGTGCGGCTGGAGAATCTCCTTCTTGAAGGCGTCGAGGGTTTCCGGCAGAAAGCCGAGGTTAGCCAGCCCGACCTGCGTGCTTCTGGCGTCGAGGATTCTTATGACGCATTTCTCGCCGTGTATGACTGGCAGGGTGCTTACGCGAAGGTCGATGGTTTGCCCATGCACGGTAGCGCGGATTCGCCCGTCCTGGGGCAGGCGTCGTTCGGCTATGTCCAGATTGGCCATGATCTTCAGTCGTGAGATGATGGCTGCGTGCATTCTGGCTGGCGGAGCGCTCTGGTCGAAGAGTACGCCGTCTATTCGACATCGAATTCGCAGGCGCATTTCGCCGGGCTCGATGTGTATGTCGCTGGCGCCCTCTCTGACTGCCAGGGAAATCAGGAAGTTGACGTACCGGATGACCGGGCTCTCACCGGCCAGCATTTCAAGGTCTGCAACATCTTCGTTTGGCGAATCGACGACCTCGACGGTGTCTTCCGAAATGCCCTTTATGATCTCGTCTACCTGGTCGCTGGCGTTGGCTGAAAGATCCTCCAGGACGCGTATTATGTCTGCCGGAGGCGCTACCGCGAGCTTGATCGGCCCGTCAATTCGCCTCTTTATGTCGTCTATCAGGAATATGTCCGCCGGGTCTGTCAGCGCCACCAGTACGCCTTGCTCAGCCTTGCGTATTGGCAGGACTTTCTTGGCCTTGCAGTAGTCCACCGGCAACAGGCCCCAAACCCTCTGGTCCACTTCCGCCGACGCAATCCGCAAAAACGGCAGCTTGAAGTACATCGCCACTGCCTGGAGGGCCTGACTCGAATCAATGATCTTGCCCTGGACAAGAATGTCCAGGATGCTTACGCGGGGATCTTCCCTGCGGCGCAACTCGGCCTGGTTGATCTGTTCGATAGTGACCTGGCCGGTGTCCAGCAGCAGACGTTCCGGGCCGTGACGCGAGGCGTTGGGGTCCGATGGACGCCAAAGAACGTCGAACTCCGAGGGGTCCGTTCGGCCGGCCGGGGCGTCAGCCGCATCGTCCGGGGTTTTATGCGTCAACGACGACAATGCTTCCTCCTGCTCTGATAGTTTCAGCAAAGGCGTTTTCGGTATGGATCAGTTCAGCAATTCCAAGACGTATTTCTGGTCTTTCCAAGTCAACTCCACTTCTTGCGGGTCTATCCGCGAGACAGTCCAGCCCTTGATGGTCTGGCCGGTGGTTAGGAGATTGTTCGACACCATCGCAGCTTTCTGGCGACCAACAAGTATCGATTGCAGCCGCAATGTTTTGACCTGGGCCATCGCCGCCTTGAGCTCCGCCGGAACCTCGTCCTTCTGTACGGTTTCCTTGACGATCTCGACCCGGGAAGCTTCGGGCAGCTTCTGCCTGAAGATAAAAGGATTGCCCGATAGTTGCGTCCGATCGATCTGCCTTTGCCTGGCGGCGGTGTAGAAATCGTTCGCGATTGCCTTGGCATCGGTTCGCTTGGCAAGTTGGCGGGCGCTGGGTTTGGCGTCCATCAGGTTCAGCGCGGCGTCCACCTTGGCGTAGACTAGGTCCTGCTGGCCGAGCGCGACGCTGGGTCCTCCGCGAAGGCCCAGCGCGTAGAGGGCGAGGAAGCCTGTCGCGTAGATTCCCAGCAGCACCATGCTGCCTCGCGTAAGAAACGGATTGCCCTTTGCCTTGGGAGCAATCGGTATCTGTATCTCACACGGATTAAGTTCAGGCGCCGCTGGGGCGCCGGTTGAGGTAGGCTGTGACGGGTTTTTCATTGTTTCCATCATTGTGTCTAGCCCTTTCGGTTGGGCTGATTCTCGAAGAAGATCGACATCATCAGCGAGGCTTTCACCAAGCCTTTTTCGTCGTCAGGGCCGCGGTTTCCAGGTTCGAGTTTTATCTCACGAACCCGCATGATCCTCGGCTGGGCTTCCAGTGCGATCAGGAAGCTGTAGAAGCCCATGAAGTTGCCCTCGAACTCCATCTTGATGGGCTGTTCGATCTGCGTTGCCCCGGCCGGGACAAACGGGCTGACGCCATTGGACCGCGTAGCGTATATGCCCTTTGTGGTGAGGTCGTTGCTTTCGGCCAGTCGCCAGACCTCTTCGAGCACCTTGTCCATTTCCTTTTCGTTAGGCAATTTGGACTGGAAGAACTGAATAGCCTTGTCGAGGTTGGCGATTTCTTCCTTGAGGTTGCCTATGGTCGCGGTGGCCTGGTTGAGCTTCTGAAGCTGCCTTTGCTTGGCTGCAATCGCCATGCGCATCTGCTGGTCTTCGAGGTCTCGCGGGAGGAAAAGGAAGTACCACGCGCCCACCACGATGCCCAGCAGCAAGAGGACGAAAACGCCTTGTCGGACCCATTCGCTTTTATCGTGTGTCATATGGCGTCTCCCATCGTGAATCGGGCCGGGGTTTCTTCGCTGTCATCATCCTGCGACTCTTTACGGATGGCGTCGAGCACGTCGGCGTCCGGCTTGAGCATGACGGTCAATTGGAACTCTCGTGCGGTTTCTTTCTGCTGGTCCCTGGATTCCTTGCTGTATGACAGGTCAACGACGTCCGTCAGCGGATGGGCCGCGAGACGGGCTATGAACCTGGCCACTTGCACATCGGTGGTGGCCTTGCCCTTTATGCTCAGAACGACCGCCACCTTGGGCGCCTTGGCCTTTGCGGCCGCCTTTACGGCAGCGGCCTTTGTCTTGGGTTTTGCGGACTCTGGTTGGGCCACGGTCTGCATCGCCATTCGCACCGACTTGAGGCTGGCGCCATCGGGCAGTGCGTTGGAAAGCATGGCCAGCAGATAACTGCGGGGCATGCGTTCCATCAACGCGGCGGATCGCTTGGCCTTGTCGAGCATCTTCTGCTTTTGCGCTTCGAGCTTATGGACCTCGTCGATGAGTTTGGCAGCGTCGGCGTAGGCTGTGTTCATTCGATTGCAGACTTCTCTGGTGCGCTGGTTGCTGCGTTCGGAAACTACGGCAGCGCCGCAGATGGACACTATCACAATGCCGAACAGCACGGCGCAGATCAGGTTGCCCCTGTGCTGTGCCCGGCGTTGGATGTAGTCTTGCGGAAGCAGGTTTATCGTATTCATCTCGGCTCGTCCTTAAGCTGCCTGGGTGTTGATCAGGCTGAGTTCCAAGGTCGCCCTGGCCGCCGGCTGGGTTGTTGCCGTCGGCTTGTCGGCCTGGTTGTCCTCGTCGTCTTTGTCGTCCTCGTCTTCGTCCTCATCGTCGTTTTTGGGGGCCTCCATGCTGAAGCACACGACGAATCGTTTGCCCTCCATCTCCAGGATGGCCGACGATGTGTTGATCTTCACGACCGTGGCCCCGCCCACTTTTCCGCCCACGCGGATGAATCGGCCGTTGATGTTGGCGAACGTTGCACCCGGACGCTGAACCGCGCCGGTGAAGCGGAATCCGGGCGGACACGGCATGTAGTCGTAGGTTGGCGGGGCTGGGGCGGCGGCCTTTTCAGGCTTGGGCGGCTCGTGCGGCTTCACGGGCGGTGCGGGCGCTGATGGACTCGGCTGGGCGTGGGGCCAGGCTTCACGCGCATCCTTGAACAGGCCCGACAGCAGCGCGGTTGTCCTGGCCGAGAAACGCGGGTTCCCGCGGGTCGTGCCCCGGTGGGCCGGTGGGGCAGGATCGTCAGTGGCAACCGGCTCCGGCGAGGCCGGTTCGGGTGCGATTGGTTTTGGCGCGACGGAAACCGGCGCCGGCCTGGCCTGATGCTTCGCCGTCGCCACCGCGGCATGCGCGCGGGCGGGGGTCTGCGGTAAGACGGTGCTCCCCGGGCCTCCACTGAAGACCAGCCACGCAACTCCCACAGTTGCCACCATTCCGATGGCAGCGGCGAGTACCCACCGACGGCGGATGCACTCGAATAGTTTCCCAACGCCGAGGGCCTGAAGTCGGCCCATCGAGTCTGTAACTGCCATCGCCGCGGGGGCCGGGTCGGGTTGGCGGGCGACAGGTTCGGGTCGGGCGGGTTTCGCCCTGACAGGTTCGGAACTCGCCGGTGGGGCGGTTCTGGCCGGGGCGACCTCGACGGCCTCGGGCTCCTGACCTTCCGCGTCGGGCGTGATCCCCAGCCTCGCTGTGCCATAGCTGCTGGTTTTCTTGGGACGGGGGCGCGGGGTCCCATGACGAGTGGGCACCTTTGCCAATCGGCCTGCCGCGAGATCCAAGTTTTTCTTTGTGTCCATCGGTCGCGCTCCAGCGCGTTGAGTCATTTTCCATGCCCCGCCGTTCGGCGGCTCGTCGGGGGCTCACACAATGCAGCAGCGGGACTAGGGGCCTTTTCGGGCATCGTCGCCGCTGGTTGAGGCTACTTTGGCCGGTTTGTCGCCGCGACCCATTTGGCGAAGGAACGCCCTCAAGGCCGGGAACGCTTTGGCACTTGTTTCTGGCTCATCTGGTTCCTGCGGCTCTTCCGGCTTGTCGATGTTTTCCGGTTGTGGGTCTTTCCAGGCTTCCTGGATTGGCTCGGGAGCCTGCGCGACGGGTACCGGTTCGGCGTCTTGCGCGGCGACGGGCGGTACCGGTTCGGCCGGCAGATCCTCGGCTTTCATCTGGACGTCCGGAGTATTCAGTTGAGCTTTCGCCTGGGCCAGGCGGTCGATACGGGAGCCGAGGTCGGCCTGATCCGGTGGCGGACCCGGGCGGTACTCCAGCGGCATGGCAGGGGTGGGTATTTCAACCGATGGCTCGTGTGTCTCGACGTCCCGATCGGGCAAGGGGCTGTCGGTCCAGCGGTTGGTAGTCGTGTCGGCCTGGACGTTCTCGACCTTCTCTGCCGACTTGTCTGGCTTTTCTGTCGCCGGCGCCGGGGTATTCCAGGCGGCCTGGACGGCGGGTTGGGACGATGCGACGGGCGCTGGCTCGAAACCGTGTGCGGCGGTCGGTTCCGCTTCGGTCGGCAGTTTGTCGGCTTCGGGTTGGACGTCCGGCACACTCAGGCGAGCTTCGGCCTGGGCCAGGCGATCGATGCAGGAATCGATGTCGGCCTGTTGCGGCGGCGCACTCGGGCTGGGTTCCCATTCCATCGCGGCGGGTGGGATTTCGACCACAGGCTGGTTTGCCTCAGCGGCCGGGTTGGGCAGGGCTCCCCCGGTCCAGCGGTCGATCCCCGCGTTGTGGGCGCTGTCCTGGCTGGGCTCGGCCTGCTCAGGTGCCGGGATGACCTGCGCCGGGGCGGGAGTCTCAGCAGGGGCGATTGGCTTGGGTTGGGCGGTTTTGGCGACGCCAGCCCGGACGGTTGCGGCTGCGCGACTTCGCAGGTCGTCCACCGAGCACCGCTGAGCCTCGTCGTCGATGTCGCTGGCATGTTCGGTTTCCCAGGTGGCAGGCAACTGCCAGGCGTCCGGGTTGTCGAGCATTTCCTTGGCCAGTGCAAGGTAGTCTTGGGCGGCGTGGCTTCCAGGGGCGAATTCGAGGATGCTTTGGCCAGATGCGGGGCACTCTCGCATGCGTACGTTTTCCCGGATGACCGTATTGAAAACCTTGCTCGGCAGGGCGCGGCGGAGTTCTTCGAGGACCAGTCTGCTCAGGCGGGTGCGGATGTCGAACCGGCAGGCTACCACGCCGGCCAGGACGATCTGATGGCCGAACCCATCGCTGATATCTTCGAGTGTTGTCAGCAGGATCTTCAGCCCATCCAGTGCCATGATCGATGTCTCGACGGGCACCAGCGCGTGTGTTGCCGCCAGCAGCGCGTTGCCGATCAGTCGGTTGTTCAGGCTGGGGGGGCAGTCCATGATGATCAAGTCGTAACGGTCCTGGACCTGGCGGAGGACCTTGCGCAGCTGGCCTCCCTGGCTGGGGCGCAGATCGCGGGCGACGGAATCCAGCTTGCCCGTCGCCGGCGCCAGAGACACGCCGGGCGCCATGTTCTCGATCGGTACGAGTCCCTCGCCCGCAAGCAACGCATCGGCGAGTCGGTCGTCCTCTTCGACGCCGAGCCATCGCGAGGTGGACGCCTGGCCGTCGAGGTCCACCAGCAGGATGCGCTGGCCCAGACTGCCCAGGGCAGCGGCGAGGCTGATAGACGTCGTCGTCTTGCCCGTCCCTCCCTTTTCGTTGACGATCGCTATGGTCTGCATACTTTCTCTCTCATTGTCGTAACCAGCCCTGCCGTCACCGAGAGATACGCCTCGGCTGGGCGGGCTTGCCGCCGGCTGGCGACCGGGCGGCGTTACAAGGCATCAGCCAGCCTGACTCATGCCCAGGGACAAACCCACCGCGACGGCCCATTTGGGCTGGGGTTCGCGCCGGTTAAGCTCCACTTCCGACCCGTCGGTATTCAGATTGCCGATCCGAACCAGCGGGTCGCCGATCTGCGCGGGCAAGTTCACACGCTGGGCTATCGATTGACACAGGTGACGGTCCATCGCCAGGCCCCCAAGGAAGATCACTCGCTCGATGGTCAGGGTCCGGAAAATCGATTCGTGGTACAGCAGGCATTGGGTCAACTCGCTGGCCAGTTGGTCGCTGACTTCGGACAGGCAGGCTCGCAGTTCCTGGACACGAACGTCGTTATTGTCTTGGCTGACCAGTTGTTTGCGGATTTCGGCGGCCTCGTCGGGAGTGATCCCGAGCTGCTCGGCGATCGACTTGTCGAACGTTTGACCGGCGATGTCCACGTTTCGAGCGAAGACGATCTGGCAGCCGTGGCTCAGCACGACCTGCGTACTGGCATGGCCTATGTCGACGAACATAATCCCGCGGTTCTTGTCGTTTGCACGTCTGAACAGCCGGCCGAAACACTCGACGATTGCGCAGCTCTCGATGTTCACGCCAGAAACGTCCAGACCGGCCTTGTGGGCCATGGCCAGACTCGCCATCACCGTCTTTCGTGCTGTGGCCACCACGATCACCTCTTGACGCGGCTCGCCATCGCCGATTACCTCGCCGGCCACGATGTGACGAATCTCCGCTCCCGCGGCAGGGAAGGGAAGTTTGCCTTGCACCTCCGCCAGCACGGCCGAGGAAACATTCTCCGCCGGGGTGCGGGGAATTTTTACGTGCTGGACGAACGTTGCCTCTGCCGGCAGGCACATGACGCACTCCCGCCCGGAGAATTGCTTTCTTTGCAGGATCTCCTTTATCGCCGATGCACAGAAATTCAGGCGGGATTGGTAGTCCGCCTGGTTTTCATCGGGGATGTCCGCCGAACCTGCCGCGACCAGGTCATAGCTTCCCTGGTGCTGGCGGAACTGGACCATCCTGATGGCGGTGGTTCCCAGGTCCAGGCCGATGGGAAGCAATTTGCCTTTTACCGTCTTGACTGCCATTACGCGCTCCCTGAGAGCTGTCGCTGAACAAGTGCAGACCATGCTAAATTGAGCAGCGGCGAGCCCAGGCCGTAACGGCAGGAGAGTCTTGACGTTCGGGCAGCGTCGCGATCCCATTGGGACCAAACGCTTTGCGCGCCAGCCTTCCGACTGGGTGGCCTTTTTCCGCTCACAATAGCTCTTCCTGTACTTAACATACGTTACGGCCATAGTTTGGGCAAATGACTCGGTCGAGTCCTGCCGTAGCCTGATTCCTATATCGGTAGCCAA
>CAZMBZ010000083.1:0-6990 GCA_964564285.1 uncultured Planctomycetaceae bacterium
ACACCTGTTGATAACTCAATCAAAAAAGTCCTTGAAGACCCAGAGAACATCTATATCCTCCTATATCCTCCCAAGCCAAACTTTCGATTAGCATTACTCTCATTGATAAGAAAAGGCTGCAATGGGAACAGATTAATGGTAGTGATTCTCTCAAGTTTAGTGTCTATTGCACCTGCAGAACACCCGGCAAGCCGAAGGGGCAGAAATGAATGCTACGATGAACAAACCTGGTAGGAATATAGGATGTGAAGATAGTCGTGGAGTACGGCTCAGAGGTTGCGCCACGCGAAAGGGGAAGATCGTCCATGCCCTGAGTGTCGTTAAGGCCACACTTGTCTTTCTGAGCCTTATTGCGGTAGCCCTTGATTCATGGGGATGCAGCCGCAAACAGACGAGACCTCGCGGGACGCTCAGATTGGCTCTTGATGTGAGTGATCCTGGTAAGCCAAGAGTCGTGATTCCCCAAGGATCGGAGTTCAATGCGAAAGCCGGTAATGCAGACTTGGTATGGTCGTTTGCAGAGCGAACAATTGACGACACGACGTACTTTAGCGCCGTCCTTCACAGAGAGCCAAGAGCATCGAATATTATTGCCTTGGGTAGGAATGAGGAAGTTACGATCCTGATGGGGAATGATGAACTCCTGATGGTGACTAGAATTGATGTCGAACTGAGTGTGAAGCCGAAAGATAGTGCGCGGGTGCCGGTTGACGCAGTCACAGGAAAAGGATTGGACGTACGAAATGTATTTCCTCCCGGGGCCTACTCATTCCGGATTATCGAGGCAGGTGCAAAGGGAGAACAATAGGCAATACTTCCGCTGTGGCGGCATTCGCGGCCACAAACCACCCATCGCCTGTCCCAAGTCTGGATCATAGCCCCGAGCGCGTTGGCGGTCCCGTTGTCCTGTTCCTAGCTGTGACACCCAATTTCCAGACCCAAAAAGCCAAGGCGCCCAAGACGAAGGAGAACAGGAGAATCGCTACCCAGAGTGGCTTATCAAACCTACCGTAGAAGTCATCATCGGACATATGCATCAGCCAAGCGACTTGCAGAAGCCAGAATATCGCTGCGATAATCACTAAAATGACAAAGATTGTAAACATGCAGCACACCTCCCGGTCTTTAGAATCGCGAGACATGGCTTCCTGAAAATTCCCACTGCCGACAGGAAACTACTCTAAAGTGCAGTTCCCTTCAGGCCGGGATTCCCCGGATTGCCCTCGGCCGATCCCGGCGCGCCGGGACCACCGATCTTTCCATCAATTCTACCACTGATCGCGAGACCATCAAGCATTTCTTCCGCTCCCGGGTACTGCCGCCTGGCTGCCGGCATGGTCCAAGACCCTTGAAAGCATGCTCCAAGTGCGATCCTGGCAGGACAAGACCACGGTGGACCCACGAGCGTCGAGGGAACATGCTTCCGCAGAGACCTGAATCGCCCGGCAGCATGCCCCCGGCCAACTTTTTGCTCCTTCTTGCAGCTTTTCACAGCTTTTTCCGGCTAATTGCGGCTAATACATAAGATTTGAAAACTAAAATATTTATGCGCTATTGCTGTCGCATTTACTTCTTTCGTTTGTGCCACTTTGCCCGGATTCGGGCCGATTTGGCACAAAGAGATACCGCTGGCCCCGCCTGGCTCCTTCCGCTCGCACTTTCCCTTGTTGCACGAGGTCAGCCAAGGAAAACAGGGACGCAAACCTTTTTTAGATATCTGCATAACTTTGCAGAAGATATGTCGATTTGCGAAAAAGGGTTAGCGTCCCTATTTTTTTGTTTTTTCATTAATCCGTGTAATCCCCTTCCCGCTTTTTCTTCTGTCCGCCAAGCTCCATCAGGTTTTGGTACAGGACCTCGGTGGGGTCTTCCCATAGGGATTGGAGTTTCTCGCGGCGGTCGCGCTGGCGGGTTTCTATGTCCGCGGGCGGCGAGGCCGAGGCGGCGGCGAGGATTGTTTCGATGTCCATCTCGTGATGAAGCATGCCCAAGTCTATCATCGCCTGGTTGGACCGCATTGCACGCCGGCCACAATAGAAACTCTCGACGCCGAGCTCGGCCGCCTCGCGGGACATGCTGTCGCCGCTGGAGATCGCAAGCCGGCTGAAGTATATCAGCGAGTGGATGTCCCGCACCAGCTCCTGGAGGATGTGCCAGCCGGCGAACCGCTCGGCGAGGGCCTTGTTCTCCAGCGAGAGCACGACCTTTTGCTTTCGCAGTCCGGCCTGGTAAAGTCGCAGGATGTTGTTCTCGGTCTGCTTGCGATAGTTGAGGCTCACCGTCTCGACGTCGCGGATGAAGATGTACTCGCCGGCAGTCAGGCCGTGGTCGGCCAGGATGGACTCATCCGGCCTGAAGTGTTCCGGCGAGAGATACGCCCACTCCTTGAGCCCGCGCCAGGTGACGATGTTGGGTGCGGACTCGCCGAGGCATTCCGGCAGGAGGAAGCGGTCGAGGTACTTGCGGGACAGCTTGAAGACCATCGTGTGCTCGGGATCGTCGGTGACGCCCAGGCTGCGAAAGCCCAGCCACCTGCCCAGCATGGCGGCCTGGAACACCGCGACGCCGACGACGACGTCCGGGCGGATTCGCCGAAGCACGCGGGCCAATTGCACCTCGCGCAGCAGGCCCGTGCGAAGGTAAAGCCCCAGCCGCGTTCGGGCATGCGTGCCGACGGGCGTAACGGTGAAGTCCGGGAACTCCTCAGCCGCGATCCGTGGCACCTTGCCCCGGCGCAGGCAGACCAAGTGTACGTCGTGGCCCTCGTCGCGAAGGCGATAGACCAGACGCTTCAAGAAGTTAACGTGCGCCGGATGGGCGAAATCGAACATAACTCGCATGGCAACGATGATCTTCGCTGGCCGGCGGCGTGCAAGGACAATATGCAGGGCAAGTAGCAAGGTTGCGGGCGGCGGACTATAATGCGGCCCGTCGATTGCAGGGCAACTACCGCGTAGCGCGGGCGGCGAAGGAAAGTTCATCGAATGAATGCGCAGTTGGATTGTACATCCCAGTCGGAACGCGGCGACGGCCTGGCCGGCCCCGTGCCGCTACGGTGGCTGATGACGGCTGGGACGGCGATTGCGCTGCTTTACCTGGCGGGCGTGGTCAACGCGTGGTGGCCTACGCCCGACAGCGCTCTGTACCAGGGCCTCGGGCGGAACCTCATCGGCGGCAAGGGCTACGTGTTCAACGGTCACCCGCACACCACCGTCACGCCCGGGCTGCCAGTGCTGCTGGGTGCGGCTGAGGGATTGGCGGGCGGCGATGCCTTCTGGGCGAAGAACCTGATGATGTGCCTGACGGGCCTGGCGAGCCTGGCGGTAGCCTATGCGACGCTGCGGCGAATGGTCAGGCTGCGGCTTGCCTTGGCGGCGGTGCTGACGGCGGCGCTCTGCTACGTCTACTACGACCACAGCCATCTGATCCTCACCGACGCACCGTTCGCGCTGCTGTTCTGGGCGGTAGCGTACTCAGCCAGGCGAATGCTGGACGGCTCGTGGGCGTGGGCGCTGGCGGCGGGTGTTCTCTCAGCCGGGGCGATCATTATCCGCCTGCCCGGGCTGGCTCTGCTGGGTCCGCTGGCGGTGGCGATGGCGGTTGACAAGTCCTCGCCGAAGGCCTCGGCCGGAGGTCGCGCCGGCGCCGGCAAGCGAGTTGTCATCTGCGGGGTGATACTGGCGTCGATCATCGCGACGGCGGGAGCGTTCTACATCTTCGGGCGAAGCGTTTCCAGCGAGCCATCACTCTACATCGCCAGCCACCTGGCCAACCCTCAGCGCGGCCTGGGCTTTCGCGTGTGGCAACTGGCGCTGCTGGCGGTCAAGCTGCCCGAGACAACGGGGCACTTGTTCACGGGCCTCCAGGGGCCTTGGATAATGCTGCTGGGCTATCCGCTGCTGGCGGTGATCGTCGCGGGGATGGCCAGCCAGTGGCGGCGCGGTTTGCGCATGCCCGCCGTCGCGTGCGTGCTCAGCGTGCTGACGCTTGTCCTGGCCTCTAATGTCAACGCGTCCAAGGCGCGCTACCTCATGCCCCTGACGCCCCTGTTCGCCCTTGGGCTGATCGAGGGCGTCATCGCGTGGGTCGGATGGTTTCGCCGCCGTCGGGGGCCGGAGGTCGCGCCCCGCGGCATGGCCAGGGCCGTGATCGTAACCGTGGCTGTCATCGGCGCGGTCAACGCGCCGTGGCTTCTTCGCTCGGCCTGCTATTACAGCTACCAGGGCCATCGCGAGCGATACCTCGACGTGATCGAAGGCGGCAAGTACGCTGACCTCTACGCGACAGCGGACTATGTGAAAACCGAAGTCGCGCCCGGCGAGAAGGTGCATGTTCGCAAGGACCGCGTCCGCATGTTGCATCTGCTCAGCGGCAAGGTGATCGCCCCGCTTTACTCGTTCGGCGTAAACAATCCATGGAACGCCGACCAGGCTGGCGTGGTTTATCGAGATCTGCTTGCCCGCCAGGCCATCGACGTGGTAATCCACGACCCCGGCGGGTTGGATGCGCGGTACACGGACCGGCTGACCGAACTTTTGAACGCGACCGGCGGGCTTCAGCCGGTGAAGCAGATAGGCACGACCCGCGTATACCGCCGCGCCGGCGAGTTGTCGTCGGCAACCGCGACAGCGTCTGGGTCGGCCAAGTCAGGAGAGAAATGAGCAATCCGACCGTCAGCGTGATAATTCCCGCGTACAACTGCCCGGACCTGCTGGCCGACGCGATAGCCTCGGTCCGCGCCCAGACGTACGAGGACTACGAGGTGATCGTCGTCGATGACGGCTCGGACGACAACACCGCAGACGTGGCGGAGAAACTCGCCGCTGACTGGCCTGAAATGCGGGCCATCCGCGCCGAGCACAAGGGCCTCGCCGCGGCCCGCAACCGGGCCGTCGCGGAGATGACAGGCCAGTGGATCGCCCTGCTGGACGCCGACGACCTCTGGCAGCCGGAGAAACTCCAACGATGCATGGACTATCTCGCGGCCAATCCAAAACTGAGCATCGTCTACACGCCCATGGCCCCGATAACGCTGGCTGGCGAGGTCATCAAGGGCCACTCCAAGCCATGCCTAGCCGGGCGGCTTACGGAGGAACTGTTCCAAAGCATCTTCATTCACGACCCAGCCGCGGTGTTCCACAAAAGAGTCATCGAGACCTGCGGAGGCTTCGACGAATCCCTGCCGGTCTCCGTGGGTCACGAGTTCTGGCTGAGAGTCTCGACTGAGTTCGAGTTCGGACTCATCGACGAGCCGCTGGCGCTGCGACGCTGGAGCGAGCAGAGCCTCACCCGTCGAAACCGCAGCCGGGGCAGGCGGACCAAGGCGGGAATGCTCGAGAGGTTCTACTTCGAACTCGGCGGCGCGGACATGCTGAAGCCCGCTCCGGCGATGCGGCGGCTTTCCAGGGTCCACTACAAGGCCGGCAAACTCCTGCTGGCCGAGGGAAAACCCCGCGAGGCGAAACGCTACCTCGCCAAGGCCATCCGATACAAGCCAACCAACCTGCGAGCCTGGCCCGTGCTGCTGGCGGCAAGGGTCGCGAGCCTGTTTGCGAGCAAGCCCAAGCCATAACCCCGCCGGCAAACCTCAATGAATCTGCCCAATGGCACTTCTCAACAAAGCGGCCGGCGCTTGCCACGCGCCAAAAAGACAACCGACCCGCGGCGAAGGCATGTTATAATGTTATAATGCTTCAGCGATTACGAGAGAACCGGAGGATACTGAGACTTATGACATCTCTCAGATTGTATTTCCCGGCCACCCTTGCCGGAGCGATGCTGTGGGCGCTCATCCCTGCCAGTGCGTCGGGGCTAACGATTCAATTCAACTACGATTACGACTCGTCAGAGTTCTTCGACCCAGCCAGCGGTCAAGGCGCCCAGGCCCGCGCGACCCTCGAGAACGCCGGGCGAAACTTCGAGATGTTCACCGACAACCTCGAAGCCATCGTGCCCGGCGGTAATAACACGTGGTCAGCCGGCTTCTTCAGTCCATCGACGGGCTCTTGGGTATATGAGCCAGGCTTGGTTGTGCCGGCCGACACGATGATCGTGTATGTCGGTGCCCGAAACATAGGCAGCCTTACGCTGGGCATGGCCGGTCCGGGCGGCTACAGTTCCGTCGTGGGCTCGTCCGAGTGGGGCAACACGGTGAAGGCCCGCGGCCAGTCCGGAGCGCTGGCGACTCTCGCGACCGACCTTGGGCCTTGGGGTGGATCGATCTCCTTCAATTCCAGCAGCGATTGGAACTACGACCTTTCTTCCGGCCCGGCCAGCAATGACGAGAACGACTTTCTCTCCACGTGCCTGCACGAATTATGCCACGTACTCGGTTTCGGCACTGAAGAATCGTGGGACACTCTGATTAACACCACGAACAACACGTTCACGGGCGCGGCCTCCGAGGCCTTGTACGGCGGGCCTGTACCGCTGGCCGACAGATCGCATTGGGCCACAGGTACAGAGAGTCTCTCGGGCGGGCAGGTGCAGGAAGTTGCGATGGCTCCGAGCCTGCTTCAAGGCACTCGCAAGCGCCTGACCCTCCTGGACGTCGCGGGCCTGGATGACATCGGCTGGGATATGCCCGATGCGGGCGACGCCAACCTCGATGGCGACATCGACGCGAGCGACTACATTACGCTCAAACGCAACTTCGCCCAGTCGGCCACTTGGACGGGCGGCGACTTCGATTTCGACGGCACCGTTACATTGCTGGACTTGGCAGCCCTGGAGGCCAGCTTCAACAATTCACCCGCCGGCGCGCCGATTCCCGAGCCGACAACGCTCTTTGTCATCCTGGCCGCAAGCCTTCCTACTTTGTTGAAGCGCCGAAGGTCCCGAGCTCAGCCGAGGGGCAGGCGACGCCGGAGCTGAAATCCCGAGCGAGCCTCGGGGCTGGCCGGGGTGGGCTTGGCCTTGCTGGGGAAGCGCCGCTCTCGGAAAGACTGAAGTCGTTGCATACGCCCAAGCCGGCGGGTATCTTGCCGCACA
>CAZMBZ010000083.1:7090-17425 GCA_964564285.1 uncultured Planctomycetaceae bacterium
TCGGAAAGACTGAAGTCGTTGCATACGCCCAAGCCGGCGGGTATCTTGCCGCACATGACGGCGAATGCAGCGAAGAAAACAGATTCACCGAAGGTGGCGATCTCCTCGACCCAGAAGGCCATCCGCGTCCCGCGCAAACGAATCGCGGAACTGGTGGTTTTTGTCGCCAATACCGAGGGCTGCCGCGTCGGAGACGTGGACATCGCGGTGGTGGATTCGGCGAAGATGGCTGAACTGAACCGCCGCTACCTCCGCCACGCCGGGACCACCGACGTGCTGAGCTTCGACCTATCCGAATCCCCAAAAGCCGGACTGAGCGTGCAGTTGATCGTTTGCGGCGACCTGGCCGTCACCGAAGCTGCCGCCCGCGGCTTGAAACCCACCCGCGAACTCATGCTCTACATCGTCCACGGCCTGCTGCACGTGATGGGCTATGAGGACCAATCCGTCCGCGGGTCCGTCCGCATGCAGGCGCGTCAGGAGGAGCTTCTGGACCAGTTCCTCGCCCGTGGCGCCCAGAGTGAAGGTTCACGCCAATGACCGACGAATTCAAGCAGGCAATCAACGCGACCGCATGGCACGGCGACAAACCATACAACGCCAAGGAAACCGTCCGCATTCAGCGAGTCTGCGAGTTGCTCGCCGAACTGTTGCCCGCAACGCCAGGCCGACGGCGGGACGTGCTGGACGTCGGATGCGGCGTCGGACCGCTCAGACCCTTCCTGCCGGCAGAAGAATATCGGATCGTCGGCTTGGAGATAAGCGAACAGGCCGCCCAACTCGCGCGAGGCAACTACGACGCCTGCGAGGTCTGCGACGCCGAACACCCCTGGCCGCTCGTACCGGAAAGCTTCGACGGCGTGCATGCCGGCGCCGTCATGGAACACGTGCTGGACTGGCACGCGCCGCTGAACCACGCCAACCGCGTGCTTCGCGACGGCGGGCTGATGGTCATCGCCGTGCCAAACCTGCGATACTGGAAGGAAATCCGCCGCCTCATCCGAGGCCGACAGCCCCACTGGCTCCAGTGCATGAAGCACGTACACGCCTACACGCCAAAGTTTCTCAAGGAACTGGTGAGCATACACGGCTTCGAACCGATCGCACTCGAGGCCGACCGCGTCAACCTGCCGCTTCTCCCGCGCAAGAGCCGCTGGGTCTGCCAACGCTTCGCCGGGTGGGGATCAGTGCTCATACTCGCCGCAAAACTGATCCGCCGAGTCCAAGTCCAAGACCGCGACCGAGCCGCCGACTTCCCCAACCACAAACCCGTCGCCTGCCGAAGCATCGAAATACTGTAACCACCTCTCCGACAGACGCTTAACCGCCTGCATGGCCGGGTGCTGTGCCGAGCGTGGGGACAAGCTGAAACTATGGCGGATCACACAATTCGTCGCTTTCTGAAGAAGTCGTCAAAATATGTGTTTTTTTCCGCGACTCTTTCCTTGACAGCGTGGTTATACAAAGTGAAGGGCACTAGAGCATTGGCCGACTAAGAAACAGGACGGACGTCTGGAACTGTGGGTGTTGCATCCGAGGCGCTTCCTGGGAAAAGCACCACTTATCCCGGCTGAAGCCTTGAAGGGACCGAGCCAGAAATCAAGGCTCCGGCCTGCCAGGTTTGAAAATGAGTGAATTACTGAGACAATCTGATTGGGAAGCTCTCTCGGCATGGCTTGACGGCGAGTTATCCGCCGATGCCGCCGCCGAGGTCGAGCGCCATATCCAGCAGGACCCCATCTGGCGCCAAGCCGCCGATGACCTTCGCGGCCTGCACGAAGCCTTGGACAGCTACACCGTCCCAACCCAAGAGCCCGGGCTCGCCCAGCGAATCCTGGCGGGCATACCCGCGAGAGATCTTACCGAAAGCGAAATCGAGGACCTTTCAGCCTACATGGACGGCGAGTGCCCAGCCGAACGGGCCGCGGCGATTGAGCGAGGTTTCCAGACCGACCCCGCGTGGCGCGAGACTCGTCGAGACTTCGAGGAAGTAGAGAGTCTGCTTGACTGCTACACGGCCCCGCCGGCTTCGACGGAACTGACCGGGCGGATCATGTTGGCCGTGCAAAAACAAACACGACGCCGCCGGGCCTTGCGTGTGGCGAGTTGGCTGGCGCCGGCGGCTGCGGCTGCGGCGATTCTCCTGGTCGGCTTGGCGGTATTCAGCGGCGGTTGGCTGGATGGGCCGGAGAGGCCCATCGCCGGTGGTGGCCAGGAAACAGGCACAGTTATTGTTGAACCGGAGCTTGCCCAGTCGGCGGCTTTCCAGGCCGTCCCTGCCGAGCAGCGACCGGCCTTGCAGGAAGAGATCATTCGCAACCTGACCTTCTTTAACGACTACGAGGTGGTTGCGGATTTTGAGACCCTCCAAGCTATCGAGCAGATCGACAGCGAGGAACGGGGAATATAGAGACAGCAATGAGAACGCGGATTTGGAACATTCTGGTGCTGGTTCTCGCGGCGGCGATTTCGCTGCCTGCGACAGCCGCACGGGCACAGGAGGCCGCTGGCGCCGCCGAGATCGCCCGGGGCGCCGAGAGCGGCGATATCGGTACGGACCTGCTGACGCGCCCGACGCGCGGCAGCATGGCAGCACAGTTGCGCCTGAAGCTCAGCCTTCAGATGAGCGGCGGAACAAGCCTGGCCGCGTCGATGGATCACAACCGCCAGGAATGGCAAATGCTCACGCCAGAACAGCGCGAGCGGTTCCGCGGCATCGCCGTGGCGTTCCTCGACAAGGACCCCAAGGAGCAGGAAAAGCTCCTGCGGAGTTACTCAGCATTCCTGTCGCTCAACAAGCAAAAACGCGAGGCCTACCGTGCCCGAGCCGAGTGGGTCCGGGTTGTAGTTGCAAGCTTCACCCCCGAGCAACGCAAGCAGCTCGCGAGAATGTCCTCCAGGGACCGCGCCAAGGCCCTAATCGCCCGCCGCGAAGAACTCCGAAGCCAAGGCAAGCTCCCCGCCCCAACAGCCCAGCCAACAACGCCACCGACCCGGTAACCGCCTGCCCAAGGCAAACTTCTCCCCCCAATGCGACGCTATTGTGCGCGCCGGGTGCCCGATGCGGACCGACCGGATGCCGGTGAATATTGGCTATCCCCGCTGCGATCTTCCCCATACCCCTGTCCAAGCACTCGCCTCCTCTGAAGAAAAGAGCTGCAACAATCCTGATCCACTGGGAGAATATGGCCGAATAGTATTGCATAAGTGGAATATATTCCTATATAGTAATACATTCCCGAAGAGGAATACTATCCCCATGTACGATAAAGAACACCATTCGGAAACAATGGAAGCCTACTTGAAGAGCAACTTGGCGGCTCTTCTCCAGAAGCATCGCTATCACGAGAACGTTGCTGGCCACAGCATGCGCCAAGCGTTCGACTATGTGTATGAGTCACCTCTGGATAGACTCCATGTTGAGGCAAAGATCCTTGGCAGACAGTTCCCGGCAGTTGCCAGAGGGAAAATCGCGGATGCAATCCTGAGGATGAGGTACTTTATCGAGCAAGACTCCTCTCCCCCACAGGTCAGGGGCATGCTGGCGATCATGGTTCCAAGCCCAGCCAACATATCCTCAATCCTGGAGTATATTGGCAGGCATGCCCCACGATTAGACAGCTTCTTACTCGATGCCATGGGATACTATGTACTTCACCTCCGGGGACAGCGCGAGTGCGGCCACCTCCCGCCACTGGCCTCCCAACCGTTGCGGTCGGCGCCAGCCAGGAGTCCATCCCGAGGCAGGCTCTTTGCGCCAAAGTTCCAGTGGCTCATGAAGGTCTTGCTTCTCAATGGCTTTGAGCCTGAATACTGGAGCGGTCCCGCAGCACCCCCGCGAAACGTAAGTGAGTTAGCCAAGGCGGGTGGCGTATCCCAGCCGTATGCCTCCAAGTTTGTTGCCGCAGCCGAAGCGTCCGGCTATATCGAGCGTTCCCCGATTGGATTTGTCATCCGTCGAATAGAGAGCCTGCTCGATGAATGGGCCGCAGCCGCCAGATTCAAGCCACAAGGCAGACGTCTGCATGTCGCGCCAATGTTCCCTTTGGAAGGGCAGAGCCTGCAAGAATCAATCCTGAAACGACTTCGCGGCCAAGATGACGCAGATAACAAACCAAGAGCGGTGATAGGTGGACACTTCGCATGCGAACTCATGCATCTGGGCCGCTCAAACGTCAGATCAGCGATGATCTACATTAATGGACGTGCTGACGAGTTCTTGTCTGCCTGGGATCTTGCCGAGGTGCCGCAAGAACAAGGACACCTGGAAATCGTCGAGCCAGTATCAAATCAGTCGATCTTCGATGGCCACGGCCTGGCACAGGGGATACCCATATGTGACATCATACAATGCTATCTCGATGTTCGTTGGTCGCCGGCTCGTGGCCGGGAACAGGCCGACTTCATCTACGAGAAAGTATTGGGGCCTCGACTGAAGAAAAGACCGCCTGGACGCTTCTAATGCTGATAAGCCCAGAGTACGACGCGTTTCTTGTGAGGACCGCCCGAACAGTCAAGCCATATCTGAGCCAACTGGTCTTTGTAGGTGGCTGCGCAGGTGCCCTCTACACGCGTACCTCTGCGGCATCGAGTGGTCTGAAGCCCATTGTCACCAAGGATATCGATATTGCCGGCAGTATCGGACTTGAGACCCCCGCAGAAACGCTTCCTCTGGCAAAGCTGATGACCGAGGCCGGCTTTGCGGAAGAGTTCTTGGCATCGGCGGCGTCATCTCCCATCGTCAAGTATGTTCCACAGGACCACGATAAGACGTTTGATGTGGAGTTCCTTTGCCCCCTGCGAGGAAGAAGGCGACGACACAGCGCTACGAAAGGGGGAGGCGTGGAGATCAACGATGGCCTATTGGCGCAGCCACTGCAATACCTGAATATCCTGCTCATAGACCCTTGGCGGATCGACTTGGTCGAAGCCGGCCTGGCCGTGGAGGTCCCCGAGAGGAAGCTCCTTGTACGCATACCAAATCCCGCCGCCTACGTTGTGCAGAAGGTGCTGATCCGCGACCGACAGCGAGAGGAGGCAGCTAAGCGCAAGGATTGCTACTACATCTACACAATTGCCGTGATGTTCCGCGAGGCCATTGATGTCTTGCAGAAGTGCTTTCAGGCGGTAAGTGCGGAAATCCATCCACGGTGGGTCAAACGCTTCAGATGCCAACTTGCGGAACTCTTCGCAGATGCGTCCGCAGAAGGGCCGGACGCCGCTGTCGAGGTCCATCGGGCAAACATGGGTAATGACCAAAACTTCATCGTCAACGCAAAGACTGTCTGCACAACCGTCCAGAGACTATTCCCGGCATTCGATCCGCCTTAGCAGGCCCATTCGGGACAGTCACCCATTAGTTAGCGGATGATGACCTCCAGCCATCAGCGGCAAGAGTCGATAGAGGAGAAATGGCACTCGACGCCGGCTTTGTGGGCGGACGCGGGAGGCCTGGGAGAAATCCGGCGATGTTTTGGCGTGTTCGCAAGATTGCGACCTTCCTTGCCAAGCTGGCCGTCACGGCTGGGCTGGTCTGGTGGGTTGTCTCGGGCGTGTCGTGGAACGACTATGTTGTTACCCGCGACGGGCAGCGCGTGCGCGCCATCGAGGTCCGCGACGGGCGGGTGCTGACGGCCTGGCCCGACGGGCAACAGACATGGCGGTCGGCGGAGGATTTTTGCGAGATCGGCGAGGTCGGCGAGGTCCGCTCGGTCGCCGGGCAGGTCGTCCATCCGGGCATGTCTCGCGTACTGGGCAGGCTTCGGCCGGGACTTCTGCTTCTCGCCGCGGCGATCATTACGGGGCAGCTTACCCTCATGGGCGTTCGCTGGTGGTATCTCATGCGTCACGAATCGCTGGGCATCAGCCTGTGGGCAACGATCCGGCTGATGTATGTGGGGCACTTTTTCAACTTTTTCCTGCCCGGCTCGACCGGCGGGGACGTGGTCCGCGCCTACCTTGTCTCCCGTAAAACCAAGGCGCGAACCGTTGCGGTGACGACGGTCCTGCTGGACCGTTTCGCCGGTCTGGCGGGCATGGCAGTGCTGGCCGGGGTGATGGCGCTGGCAACCTGGGGCAAGCCCCAAACCCAACGGGCCGCGGGGGCCGTTGGCGTTACGCTGGCGGTCATCTGCGTGGCGGCATTGGTGATCTTCAGTCGGCGCGTAGGCCGGGCCGTGGGACTCGAACGCATCGTCGCCCGACTGCCACGTGCCGAAAACTTCCGCGTCGCGATACGCACCCTCCGGTCGCTCCCGCGGTCGCCCAGGGCCGCCGGGACCGTGACGGCACTTACTCTCGGCGTGCATCTGCTGCTGGCCGGGGGAATCGCGTGCATGGGCCAGGCGCTCAAGCTGCCGACTGCCATCCAGCTCTATTTCCTCTTCGTGCCGGTCATCTACATTGTCGCAGCCATTCCCGTCAGCATCGGTGGGCTGGGGCTTGTCGAGGGTATGTACCTGGTGTTCTTCGCCGCCTCGCCGGGCGCCGACACTTCAGCCGTGCTTGCCCTGGCACTGCTGGCGAGACTGACTCCGATGTTGCTCTCTCTGCCGGGGCTGGTATTCTGGCTGTCTGAACGAGGCTCGAAAGCCCCGGCAGGCACTGGAGAAACAGCGTGAGCGAAGCCGACAGCCCGCAGGGCGGGAGGTACGCACTGAGCGTATTCTTCCCCTGCTACAACGAGCAGGACAACATCCGCCGCGTGGTCGGCGAGGCGATGGCATTCCTGCCGGCCGTCAGCGACGACTTCGAGGTCATCGTCGTGGACGATGGCAGCCGGGACCAAACGGGCGTCATCATCGATGAACTCGCCGACGGCGATTCGCGAATCCGCGCCGTTCATCACCCCGCCAACCGCGGCTACGGCGGGGCGCTGCGGAGCGGCTTTGGCGCGGCGACCAAGGAACTCATCTTCTACACCGACGGCGATGGTCAGTTCGACATCTCCGAGATGCGCTCGCTGTTGGAATTGATCGACCAGTACGACATCGTCAGCGGCTATCGCCGCCGCAGACGGGACAGTATGAGCCGCCGACTCAACGCGTGGATGTGGGGCCGGCTCGTCAGGTTGGTTCTGGGCGTTCGCTGCCGGGACATCGACAGCGCCTTCAAGCTCTACCGGCGAAAGATATTCGACCGGATCGAGATGAAGTCCACCGGCGCGCTCATAGACGCCGAAATCCTCGCCCGTGCCATACGGTCAGGCTACACCATCACCGAAGTGCCCGTAACCCATCGCCCCCGCATTGCAGGCTGCCCGACAGGCGCCAATATCAGCGTGATCCTGCGAGCATTCAAGGAACTGCTGAGCCTGCGGAAGGACATCGTATCGACGTTACCCGAGCGAAAGTAACGCGCCGCCCATTGGCGACGGGCAACGCTTGCGGTATCCTGAAAAGAAGTAATCGCAAAGTCGCATAGTCGAAGAGGGTCTATTGTGAGGCCTGTTCGCTTCAGCGAGCAGGCTCAAACGCGGGACGCACGCAACATGACAGATGATATTCGCCAACGTTTCGAAGACGCCGCCCACATCATCCAGGCCACCGGGCAAGCTTTGGAACGCGAGATCGCTCGCGCCGCCGAGTTGATCGCCCAGAGCTATCGCGCCGGCGGAGGCGTACTGCTGTTCGGCAACGGCGGGTCCGCCGCGGATGCCCAACATATCGCCGGCGAACTCGTCGGACGATTCCTGCGCGAACGACGAGGCCTGCGGGCCATCGCGCTGACCGCCGACGCAGCCGTGATGACCAGTTTGGCAAACGACTACGGTTACCAGGCCGTCTTCGCCCGCCAGGTCGAGGCCCATGGACAACCCGGCGACGTGGCGATCGGTATCAGCACGTCGGGCAACTCGCCCAATGTCGTCGAGGGCCTGCGAAAAGCGCGCAACCTTGGCCTGAAGACCATCGCCCTTACCGGCGCCGGCGGCGGAGCCTGCGCCGAGCTGGCCGATGTGCTGCTCGCCGTGCCGGACGATCACACCCCGCGAATCCAGCAGGCCCAGCAGGTGATCTACCATGTTCTGTGCGAACTGGTCGAAAACGCCATCGCCGATAACCCTTGACGACTGGACATCCTATGGCTATAATTTTTCGCCATAGGAGGTCTTAGAAATGTTCCGATTCTGCGAAAGGCAAATGCCCGGTCTGTGCGCGGCAGTGATAACCGCCGTGTTGCTAACCGCTATGGGGGCCTCGGCTGCGGGGCAGAGGCAAATCTCCGCCGACGTCTATCTCGACAAGGTCCAGGGCATGTGGATGGGCGAGTTGATCGGCAACTACGCCGGCAGGCCTGTCGAGGGCCATGTCGACCGAGGCGGGCTCAATTATAACATCGACTGGGACGGCGTCCTGGCCACCAACCCATGGGTCGCCGACGACGACACCAGCTTCGAATACCTCTACCTGGACCTGCTCGGTCAAGCCACCGCCCCGACATCCGCCGACATCCGCCAAGCCTGGCTGGACAACGTCCCGGCCTCGTCGGTATACATCGCCAACCGCCAGGCACGCTACCTCATGGACCCGCCGCCGACCGGCGCAAGCCTCAGCCCGCCCGCGACCGGCAAATTCCGTAACAATGTCCGCGCCTACGCGATCGACTCGCAGATTACCACCGAGAGCCTTGGCGCTCTCGTACCGGGCCTTCGCCAGCAAGCGGCCGATATTTCGGGCACTTTCGCGGCCGTGTCGAACGAGGGCTACAGCGTCCATGCGGCCCAGTTTTACGCGGCCATGTACGCTGCGGGTGCGATGGAGTCCGACGTGCCCACCGTTATCAGCGAGGCCCTTGCCGTCGTGCCCGCGAGTTCGCGGTCGTTCGAGGTGATCCAGGCCGTGCGCAGCTTTCACCAGGCCGACGGCAACGACTGGCGGGCTTGTCAGACCATGCTCTACGACACCTACGGTTCGGCCGCCGGCAGCAAGGGCCGGTTCCGGGGCTGGACCGAGTCGACTGTCAACCTTGGCCTGACGACCATGGCCCTGCTCTACGGCGAGGGCGACTTCCAGCAGACGGTCGAGATCGGAGTGCTCGGCGGTTACGACGCCGACTGCAACCCGGCGACTGCCGCGGGACTTTTGGGAATAATCAAGGGCTATGCCGACGTCGATGGCAACAGCGGCGGCATCCTGGCCGAGCTGCCGGCGACACCCGCGGACGCCTACGACGCGCGATGCCTGACGGCCATCGGCGCGATGACCACCGTGTCGCAGGTAGCCCAGAATTTCACTGCCGCGGCAGAGATGCAAATCGTTGCGGCCGGAGGATCGGTCGCCGGCGAGGGCTCGGAAAAGGTTTACCATCTGCCTGACGACGTCGTGACCGCGCCGCCGGAGTTGCCAAACCCCGCTGGCCCCAACGGGCTTGTTGGCAGGGTCGTCGCGGCTGGCGGGCAGGTAGGCGTCTCGGCCAGCATGTCGCGATACGACCCCTCCTTGGACCGCAACAACCTCGCGTCGATTACTGATGGCGTCACCGACCTTCGCTACAACGGCCATCGCCCCTACTGGACCTACGACGGCGAGAACTCCCAGCCGGAAGGCGGGGACTGGTACCAACTGGAGTTTCCGCGCAAGATGACTCTCAACAAGGTCGTCTTCTACGAAGGCGACCTCGCCTACAACAGACCCAACACCAACCCGCGTGAGGATCCTCCGCGTGGCGGCTTCTTCGAGGATCTCACCGTCGAGGTCCTTCACGACGGGCTGTGGCAAGCCGTAAGCGGCTTGGCGTTCAGCGAGGCCCTGGACGCAAACGCTTTCTACCAGACGATCGAAATGACGTTCGACCCGATAGCGGGCGAGGCCGTGCGAATACGCGGCAATGCCGGTGGCTCGCAGCAGTTCACCACCATTGTCGAACTCGAGGCCGACGGCGCTATGGGCGTCGCCGGAGACTGCGACGAGGATGGCCTGCTCGAGCACGCCGACCTGTTGAACTTCGCCGGGAACTTCGGCGGCCCGGGCCAATGGCGCGACGGCGACTTCAACTTCGACGGTGTGATCGACGCGACGGACTACATCGCAATGAAACACTCCTGGTTCACCATGGCAGATAACAACAATAACCTGCCCGAGCCGACAAGCCTGCTTCTTCTCCTGGCCGGCGCGGCGCTGCTGCGGACCGGCGGCAAACGCACCCGCCGCGCTTTGCGGTTGACGTAGGGGCTCGGGTGTGCTTGGCTTAGTGCTCGACGCCGTGTGGGGCGCCGTAGCGCAGGGAGCTTTGGGATGCCAGCCGAAGATCACAATCATTGCGAACTGTTCGTACCCGGGCGACTTTGCCTGTTTGGCGAGCACACCGATTGGGCCGGAGGATATCGCAGGATCAACG
>CAZMBZ010000084.1:0-4324 GCA_964564285.1 uncultured Planctomycetaceae bacterium
TAAGTCCCTGCGCTGCCCCTTGGTACGCTGCTTCAGGTACAGCCAGTAGGCATCGTACAGGATCACCAGCGCCAGCACCAGACCGCTGGCCATCAGTTTGATCTCGTGGCCGGCGCCGAGGCAACTCAGGCCGTTTATCAGCGCCGTAAGCGCCACCAGCGCCACAGCCGTGCCGATTACCGACCCCTTGCCGCCTTCCATGCTTGTGCCTCCGATGATCGCCGCAGCCACGATCGCCATCAGCGAGTTCTCGCCGAGTTTGAGGCTTCCCGCGGCTTCGCTCATGGCGACCAGCGAGCCGCCCAGGGCGGCCAGGCCAGCCGAGAGTGCGAACGCCCCGATGAGGTAGCCGTCGACTCGCAGCCCGGAGTACCACGCCGTCTGCGGATTGCCCCCCAGCAGGTAGAACCCGCGTCCCAGAGGCGTCCGCCGCAGCATGAGGCTCGCCCCCGCCAGAATCGCCAGTGGGATCAGGTTTCGCGGCGTCAGCCACAGCGTCAGCCAAGCGGTCGGTTGAGATACTCCCGCCGCGCCGAACTGGGCCGCGCCGACCAGCGGGTGCTGGAACCAGTCCGACAGGCCGAACGAATCGGTTGCGATGGTTCCGCCCTGACAGTAAATCGCCATCGCGTTGTAGACGATGATCATCGCCCCGAGCGTGACGATGAAGGAATTGATCTTCGCCTTGGCCACGAGCAGGCCGTTGGCCAGTCCAAGCACAACGCCGGCAGAGACGGCGACCGCGAACGCCCCCGCCCAGCCCAACTCGGGCGCCAGGCCCATCACGAGCATTCCACCCAGCGTCATCGCCGAGCCGATCGACAGGTCCAACTGCCCGGCCAGCAGAACGATGGTGAAGCCTATCGCGGCGGGGAGATTGGTGGCGACGCCCTTGAGGATGTCCGCGAAATTACGGGCCGTCAGGAAGTTCGGCGCCATGGCGCCCATGACGGCGAATATGCCGGCGCACAGCAGCCAGACCCGCCAGCGATACGCAATCGCCGCTGCCTTGCTCAAGGCCGAACTTTCGCCGCTGTCACGCATCGTCCCTGCCCGCCTTTCTCCGCGAGAAGGAGTTTATCCCTACGACCAGGATGAAAACGGCGCCCTGGACGATGTTCTGGGCGAACTGCCCGATCGTGAAATCGCCTATCCGCACCAGCGACATGACGTTGCTCATCAACGCGATCGCCATGACCCCGCCGAGAACGCCCGCAATATTGCCGCGTCCTCCCGCCAGTGTCATGCCCCCCAAAACTACCGCCGTTACCGTCTTGAAGTCGTACCCCTCGCCGATGTAGACCGCTCCAACCTTGTTGAAACTCGTCAGGAATATCCCCGCGACGCCGCTGGCCAGGGCGGATATCGCGAACGCCCCGGTTATCACTCGACGGACGTGAACGCCGCTCAGCCGGGCGACATCGTAGTTCGATCCCGTCAGCTTCAACGATGCTCCGTAACCGGTGTGACGCATCACCACGTGGCCCACGATGGCCGCGATTGCGAGGACCGCCAGCGGAAACGGCACGATGCCGAACACCGCGTGGTGATAAAGACCCAGAAAGGCCCGCCCGGCGTCTGTGGCCTGGTCGGGGTATATCTGACGACCCGCGTAGGCCCAGCGGATCACGCCGGACAGCACGCTCATCATCGCCAGCGTCCAGATGATCGGGTTCAGACGCAAATAGCCGACAACCAGACCGTTGATGATTCCGATTACAAGTCCGGCGGCAAGCCCGGCGGCGATGCTCGCGACTATGCCGTAGGGAAGAGCCCACACCGCTACCGTGCCCGACAGTGCCATGATGCCCGGAATGGATAAGTCCACGTAGTGACGGCTGTACGTTATGAACGCCACGCCCACCGCGACGATGCCCATCAACGCCACCGAACGCAGGGCGTTGAGGAGATTGTCCGGCGTGAAAAACTCGCGGGAAATGGCGCAGCCAATCGTGAACAGCCCGGCCACGAGAATATACACACCCAGCACGTTGAGCGTTCCCAGCAGCCTGCTGGAAGCGAGTTGGCGTCCGTCCGTGTTGGCAATGTTCGCGGGCTTTGTCATGCGGGCATGAGCCTCCCCTCGCCGTTGGCGGCAAGCAGGACGGAGGCCTCGTCGGCCTGGCCACGCGGGAGCTGGCCTATGATATGCCCGCCCCGCATGATGAGGATGCGGTCGCTCAGGCCCACCAGCTCTGGCAGGTCGCTCGAGATCAGGATGATGCACGTGCCCGCGTCGGCAAGGGCGGCGATGGCGCGGTGGATGACCACTTTCGCGCCGACGTCCACGCCGCGAGTGGGTTCGTCGAGGATCAGCACCTTCGGACGGGCCGCCAGCCATTTGCCAAGCAGAACCTTCTGCTGATTGCCTCCCGACAGTGCCGACGCCATGCGCCTCGGCTGGGGCGGGTTTACATCCAGCGAACCAATGACATCAACCATTGTGCCCTTGCCGCGCAGCGGGTTCAGCAGGCCGAATCGGCAGAGCCTGGGGATGATGGCGGAGAGGATGTTCTCGCCCATCGTCATTCGCAGGGCCAGTCCCTCCGCCTTGCGGTTCTCGGTCATGTAGGCCAGGCCGGCGGCGATTGCGTGGCGATAGTTTCGCGGGCGGATGGCTAGGCCATCGAGTTCGATCGTGCCCGCGTCCAGCGGGTCTATGCCGCACAGCGACCGCGCCAGTTCGCTGCGGCCTGCCCCGCTGAGCCCGCCCAGGCCGACGATTTCGCCGGCTGCGGCGTGGAAGCTCACGTCGTGGAAGAATCCCCAGCGACTCAGGTTGCGGGCGGTGAGTCTGACGGCGCCGGGTGCGGTGCGTCGTTCGGCGTAGAGCGTATCGACGTTCTGGCCGACCATCATCTCGACGAGTGCGGCGCTTGTTACGTCGGCGATGTCTTCGGTGGCGACCTTTCGCCCGTCGCGCAGGACGGTGACGCGGTCGGCGATCTGGAGGATTTCCGGAAGGTGGTGGGAGATGTAGACGATGGCCAGACCTTGCTGGCGGAGGCGGCGGATGATCTCGAAGAGCCTGCCCACTTCGGCCCGGCCTAGCGAACTGGTGGGTTCGTCCATGACGAGGATGCACGGTGCGTTGGCCAGGGCCTTGGCGATCTCGACGAGCTGGGCCTCGTGCAGGCTCAGTTCCTCGACGGGTGTAAGCGGGTCGAGTTCCAGGCCGACGCGGGTGAGGTGCTGGCGGCACTGGTCGATCATCTTACGGCGGCTAAGCAGAGGCCCGCGGCGCGGCAGCCGCCCGGCCAGGACGTTCTCGGCGATGCTCAACGGTCCGGCCAGGCTCAGTTCCTGGTGGATCATCTGAATGCCGGCCGCCTTTGCAGCCTTGGGGGAATGCAGCAGCACGGGCCTGTTGCTGAGCGACACCTTCCCGGTGTAGTCGTCGAACGCCCCGGCGAGGATCTTCATCAGCGTGCTCTTGCCCGCTCCGTTCTCGCCGATCAGCGCATGGACCTCGCCCGCGCGGACAGTGAAGTCCACGCCGTCCACCGCCAGCGTGCCCGGATAGCGCTTGGAAACGCCATCCATCCGCAACGCGATCCCAATATCGTCGATCTCTGCCATTGATTCTATAACCCCGCCGGCGCGACCAAAGCGCCCACCGACAAAAGTTGAACCCGAAGATCATAGACGAAAACCAGAGGAGTGAAAACCCCCAAGCTCACCTTGTCCGACGCAACAAGAAGTAGCTTGTCTCTCTTGTCCTTTTGTCGGGGCATACCGAACAGTGTTGGGTCCGTCACATTTTCTGTGTTGCGGCGGTGAAGTGGCGGGCGCGTTAAGATTGACTGGGCTTATCTGCAATGTTGGTTCGCTCGCGGCGTTTTTACTGACGACAGTTCGGCCTGGCGCGCGTTATACACTTAGGCTCTGGTTGCGGCCATTTCACTAACGGTTCGATGTCTCATTACACGAGAAGGAGCAAACTCATGCGAGCACTTGCGATTGGATTTTTAGCGGTGGCGGTGGTGGCGTCGATGGCGTACGTGACGATGGCCCAGCCGGCGGGGCGTCGGCCCAGGCCCGGCGCGAGGCGCGAGCCGGCCAAGTTCACGAGCGTTGTAATGCCGAAGGATGACGCCGAGAAGAAGATCCTCGACGTATTGGGAGAGATGAACGAGAAGGAGCGGCGCGGGATGATGAACGTGCCGATGGCGGATGGGCGTATTTTGCGGATGCTGGCAGAGACCACGGGCGCCAAGCAGGTCGTCGAGATCGGCACGTCCAACGGTTTCTCGGGCATCTGGTGGTGTCTGGCGCTTCGCAAGACGGGCGGCAAGCTGACGACGTTCGAGATCGACGCGACGCG
>CAZMBZ010000084.1:4424-14311 GCA_964564285.1 uncultured Planctomycetaceae bacterium
ACCTCGAGACGCTTTTCATCAACATGCAGGCGTCGGGGATCGGCATTACGATGAAGAAGCGATAGGCGAATTTTCCGCGGGTTCGTGGGTTTTCCAGCAGGAGGCATGGCTGAGAGATGACTGAAGGTGCGGCATCGTCGGCGGTTGCGCCGGCTCGACATTTATCCATCGTTGACGCGATATGCGTGGTCGTTGGCATCGTCGTGGCGACGGGCGTGTTCAAGTCGCCGCAACTGGTAGCCCTGAACACGCCCGGGCCTTGGGCTATGCTGACGGCCTGGGCGCTGGGCGGGCTGCTGTGCCTGTGTGGCTCGCTGGCGTACGCTGAACTTGCCGCCGTTTGCCCGGGTGTCGGCGGCGAGTACCTCTACCTGTCGCGGTCGCTGGGCCAGGCGGTGGGTTTCATGTTTGTGTGGGCGAGGATGACGGTTATCCAGACCGGCGCGATCGCGGCGCTGGCGTACGTCTTCGGCGACTACATGACGCGGATGATGGGCTGGGGGCCGCAAGGGGCGATGTATTGTGCCCTGGCGTCCGTTGCGGGGATGACGGCGTTCAACGCTCTGGGCCTGCGCGTGAGCAAGTGGGTCCAGAACGCCCTGACGGTGGCGAAGGTCGTCGGGATACTGGGGATCATCGTAATTGGGTTGACTTGGGGCAAGGCGCCGATTGTCTCCGAGGGTTTCGATGTCGAGTTTCTCCAAGTCACGCTCGGCGGCAGTGGCGGGGCGTTCGGGTTGGCGATGGTCTTCGTGCTGTACACCTTTGGAGGCTGGAACGAGGCGGCGTACGTCGCGGGCGAGCTTCGCGGCCGCGGTCGCGGTCGGAGCATGCTGTGGGTGCTGGTCGGCGGCAGTGTGCTGATCACGCTCTTGTATCTGGGCGTCAACGTGGCGTTTCTTCGGATACTTGGCTTCGAGGGAATCGGTTCGTCGGGAACCGTCGCTGCCGACGCGATGAAGGCGGTGCTGGGCGAGCGCGGCGCGTTGGCGGTCAGCCTGCTGGTGGTGGTCTCGGCGCTGGGTGCTATCGACGGGTGCATCTTCACCGGTTCGCGGGCGGTGTACGCATGGGGCAATGATTACCCGGCCTTTCGGGCGTTGGGTCGATGGAACGGCCTGGTCGGCGCGCCGGTGGTCGCACTGGTTGCACAGGGGGCGATCGCGATCATTCTTATCTTGCTTCCCGGTTTGAGCGATGTCCTGGCCGGGAAGGTCGGACGCGGTTTCGGTCTGGCGGTCGAATACACGGCTCCGGTGTTTTGGGCGTTCCTTTTCCTGACGGGTCTGGCGGTGTTCGTGTTTCGGTTCAGGTATCCCAAAGCAGACAGGCCTTTGGGAAGTTGGTTTGGACTTTTGATGGCGATCGTGCTCTGCGTGATGTCCGCCTACATGCTCTACAGCAGCTTGGCTTACACCAAGATTGCCTCGCTGGTGGGCGTTGGCGTCTTGCTGGCGGGCCTGCCGGTATACGCCATCGCGCGGGCGTATCAGGGACGGTAGGGGACCGTCCATGGACTGCTCCCGGGGGTTCCACCCAGGGATTGCTATCCCTGGGCTTCGGAGGGCAGACGTGGGGCGACTACGGCTGCTGGGTCAGGGAGAAGTCATCCAGCATTGCCGTGCCCGAGTGGCAGACGAATCCTACGCGTAGGTAGGTGTCGTACTCGGGCGTGAGGAACTCGATCGTCACCTTTTGCCATGCGGGGTTGTTGGCCTTGGCGACGGTGGTGCGGTGGCGGGCTACGATCCGTGAGTCAGCCGACGGCGAGTCGTGCAGGTTTGCCCTGACGTACGCCTCGGCATGGGGACACAGGGGCTCGAAGTCCGGGGGAGTTTCGTCCTTTCGCTTCAGCTCGGCGGCCAGGTTGTCGTAGGCGGTTCGATAGGCCACTCGCTCGTCGTCGGTGAGGTCGGTGGCTTTCATCATCGCTTCGATTCGGTACGTCGTGGTTGGTTGCAGGTGGATGCGTTGGATGTCCGGCTGGACCGTGAAGGCCGGGATGTTCGTCTCTGTCGTGCCGACGATTCGCAGGCACTTCTTGCCGGAGGCGCCGCGGGTGGTGAGCAGTTTCGGCTGGGTTTGCGATTTCGACCACGCCAAGCCTCGGATGGGCTTGTCCAGAGGCAGCGGCTGATCCTCGAAGTCTTCCGTACGCCCGATACGGATGACCAGGCCATTGCCTGGGGGCAGGGCGGGCTTTGCGTTTTTTCGGATGTGTGTAACGATTTCCGGCGGCAGCGTGAACAGTCGCTCGGTGATCTTCCACACCTGCCGGAAGCCGTTGGGGTCGTTGTGTTTTTCCGGCGGGATGGGTATTTGCACGTGCAGCATGTTGGACTGCGGGTCGAGGGTCATGTTCGCATCCGGGCCGATGCCGGAAAACGTGCGGCACGGGCTCCAGGAGTTTTCCGCGTTCAGGTATGCGACGAACCCGCCGTCGCGGATCGTCAGCGGTACGCTATCTGCGAGGCTGGCCATGGCGGCGGTGTTGTTTGCGTAGGCGACTACGTCTTTCGTTCCGGCCGGGCAGAAGGCGGTCTTGTCGTACACCCATTGGTTCGGCCAGGGCTGAAACGCGCCGGAGCAGGCGATGTCGGTGGTGAAGACCTTCATCTTCGGATCGGGTCGGCGGAACGTCACCTCGATGGTGCCCTCGATCATGTAGCCGAGTTGCTCATGCACGCTGATGGTGTACTTTTTAATGACCTCTGTGCGGCGGACGCTGGCGCGTACGAGTGTCATTGTCGTCCCGCCGACGCGGAAATGATCGGTGCGTGAGATGTTATTGCTGCCGTCTGGCTCGTAGCGGACAAACCGGGGGATGAGGCTTTGCGTCTGCACAAACGGGCCGCGAAACGTGTCGAGGACGTATCGCCCCGCGGGCATTGTGAAGCGGGTGGGGGCCGTGCCCACGGTGAAGCCGAGCAACTGGAGATGATCGTCTGGAACGATCGCGACGTATCGCGGCCCGTCCATCGCCAGTCGCCAGGTTTTTCGCACGGCGCCGCCGGGTTCGGTGAAGGTATAGGTTCGTTGTGTGTAGTGGAACTGGGGCTTGTATCCGTGCCACCTGGCGCGGATGTTGAGTTTGCGGGCGATGTCGGCGATCTCGTCGGCGACGGCGGGGTTCGGCAGGGCCGAAAGTAAGGCCGCCAAGGCGGCGAGGTATGCAAGCCGTTTCATTCTGGCTGGCTCCTGGTGTTCGGATGCTACTTCGCGTTTGTGGCGGTGTGGTCGGGGGCGGGGAAAGTCACCGTGACGTGTTCTCCGGCGCACCTGCCGGTGGGGTTGGGCAGTTCGACGCGGATTTCCAGGGTCTCGCTGGCGGCGTCGGCGATGCGTGAAACGTGGATGACCTTGCCCTCGACGGGCGTCTTCAGGCCGGGCAGTTGAATCATGGCTTTTTGTCCAGCCAGGATGTGTCGCCCGATCGCCAGCGGGACCGGCGTGTCTATCCAGAGCGGATTGACGTTGACCAGTCTCAGCAGGGGATCGAGGGCATCGACGGACTCGCCGGCCTTGGCGATGAGTTTTTCTACTTCGCCATCGGCGGGGCTGACCAGTCGCATTCTGTCGAGTTCGAGTTTGGCCTGCTCGTACCTGCCGATGTCCTGCTCGCGGGCGAGTTTGGCGACCAGCGTGTCGATTTCAGCCATGTCGGCCTGGAGTTGGGCATCTTCGAGTTCCCGTTGCGGCGCGGCCTTGCTGACATAAGCGGCCCGGACGTTGGCGAGCATTTTCTTGGCGCGTCGCAGTTTCAACTCGGTAGCGCGGATGGCGGAGGTGTCGTTCGCTTTGGCCTTGAGCAATGCGGCCTGCCTGCGTTCTACGGAGTCTTCGAGTTGGACCAGCACTTCGCCCGCGCGGACTTTCTGGCCCTGGCGGACAAGGACCTTGGCAAGCCTGCCCGGGCGGGTCAGAGAGAGCGTAAGATCCTGGCTGGGGGACGTGATTGCCCTTATGGCTTCGGCGGCGCCGGCCCAAGCGGTGATAGACAGCGGCCCCATGACCAGGATTGCAAAAATCGCACGGCGTTTCATGGTGGCGCCTTTCCCCGGTCTGGCTGTCATAAGGTCCTGGCCGGAAATGCCGAGAGCCTCCGACGGTGTGGAGACTCCCAGAACATCAATTCAGCCTGCCTGCCGGTAGGCAGATTGTCTTTGCTCGGCGGTTACTTGCCGGATTTTGCTCAGCGATCAGTCGGTTGCGGTCCGGGCGGTCATGACCGGCAGGGCGGTTGCGGTCATTGCTTTTTTGGCGATAGCGGTCGCTGCCGCTCTCCCGGCGACGGTGGTTGGCGCCGGCGTTGTCGCAGTCTTGGTCGGCACGGGCGCGGCGGTAGTTTTGGTCGGAGGGACCAGTGGCCTGACCTGGGCACTGGCCGGCTTGGGGGCCGGCTTGGCTACAGGGGGCATCGGGGCAACCGGTGCGACGGGGCAAGTGGTGCCGTTTTGTTTCTTGCTGATATTCAGCACGGGCAGGCCGGCATCACCTTGGCTGCGGTTGATTTCGAGGTCCTCATACTTGAGAAGCGTTCCCTGTGCCCTTTGCAGTCCGATAGTCGCAACGTTGTAAAGCACACTGCTGCGGGCGAACTCTTCCTCGGCTGAGGCGAGGCGGTCCTGCGCGTCGATGAGAAGTTGTAGGTAGCCGACGGCGGGCTTTTGTGCGCTGCCTGAGGAGTCCCAACGCTTGGCGAGGACTCGGACGTCTTCCTCGGCCGCCCTGAGGGACTCATAACGGGTGGCGACTTCACGGTAGGCTGTCATCACCTCTCGTGCTGATATCTTGACCTCAAGCAGCACGCTGTCGACGGTAGTCTGGATGCCGGAGAGCTGCTGTCGGATTTCCAGGCGGCGCCTCTGGTAGACGGCCTTGGCGGTGTTGTTGGGGCACGGGTAGTCGAACTTGAGCCCGACGAGGAATCCCGGATGGGCACCGTGGAACTGGTCGTCGAAGCCATCGAGCAGGCAGCCTGCCTGGTCCATGCCCATGAGTGAGGCGGACAGGATCAGGTCCAACTGCGGGAGCAGTTCGTTCTTGGAGACGTTCTTTCGGATTGCGGATGCCTTTAGCTGGAGGAAGGACTGGAGGATTTCCGGTCTGTTTTCCAGCGCCACGGCGGCGGCTTGCTTCATGTCGATTTTGACTGGTCTTATTGACGGCATGCTGGCGGGCAGCAGTTCGGCCTGGGGGTTGGGCAAGAGGGTCGGGTCGTTGAGCAGGGCCTTAATGCGGTCCTCGGCGTTCTTGACGGCGACTTCCGCTCGGACGAGTTCGGCGCGTCGCTTGGATAGCGCGGCCTTGGATCTCATCAACTCGCTTTCCATCGCGTCGATATCTTTTCGCTGCTCGAGTTTGGAGACGATCGCGGCGGTGTCCTTGACGAGCTTCTGGATTTGCAGGCAGGTTGCTCGTGCGAAGTAGAGGTTCCAGTAGGCGCGGTTGACCGACAGCAGGTGTCCCTCTGCCTGGCGGACGAACTCGTTTCGGGCGATCTCGGTGTCCAGCTTGGCTATGCGGATGCGGGCACGATTGTACTCGGAGCCAGCTCCGCGAAGCAGCGGCTGGTTGATTGTCAGGGCCAGCGTGGCCGACGACTGGCGATGGGGATCGAAGTAGGACGAGTTATTGGTCGTACGGCGGAGTTCCTGCGAGAGCGTAACCTCTGCGCCGGTGGCGAGTTTCTTCCTTACGCCGGCCTCGAAGCGGGATTCCCACTGCTTGAAGCGTTTTGGGCCGCCGACGCCGGTTTTGAGCAGGGTGGTTACCGGTTCGTTGATGTGTTCGTAGGTGGCTTCGGCGAACAGGTGCGTGTCAAATTCGCCGCGGGCTTCCCGGATGCCCGTCTCGCGGATGAGGGGCACGTCGCTGAATACCCTGATCTGCGAGGAATGCTGCAGCGCCCGGACGTAGAGTTCCTCGAGCGGGTAGGCCGCGGGCCTGGAGGACTCGAAGATCTTGCTGCAGACGCCATCGGCCCACCACGGGGTGTAATCCACTGGCATCATCGGGGCCGCGCCGGTCGATGGCAGGTGCTTCTCGGCCTGCGATAGTTCGGCGATCTGTTGGTGGAAGCTGTCGGACAGGCGTTTCTGTGTAGCGCGTCCGAACTCTTGCTCGTTCTTGTCGAGGCGAGTCTGGCAGGAAGCCAGCATCAGACCACATGCCGCGAGCAGGCAAAACAGTACGTACGTCTTGGATTCCCAGAATCGTCGCATTTTAGAAGCTCTCCTAAGCAACCTTGCACTCGAGGCAGTCAACGCACCAATCTAGCCGGGCGATCAGGCTGTACAAGTGTGTTCTCGTTTAGCTGGCAAATTATCAATAAAGCCCTTGCGGCGAAGCCGAGACGGGCAGCATTTCAAAACCGTATGGCGCCATGCCCATCGAGGTCGGATGCGCGCTGGCTGAGTAAAGCGCCGCCATCGACACGCTGGATGATCGATTGCCGAGCACGTTTTCCACCGTGAGTTGCTCGGAAGCGTATGCTCCGCCCAGAACAGCCGGCGAGAAGTAACGCCGTAGATTGTAACCGGCACCGGTCAGGGGCGTATACCCCGTGTATGATTGCCGGATCGAAACGGTATGGGGCTGGTCGGTCATTCGCAGATCGTAAAAGCTTGCCGTCCAGTTGCCGCCGGCATCGGCGATGGTGGACGTCGAACCCAACAGCTCCCCGCCGGAACCGAGAACGTCGACCGTCAGCGAAGCGCCCGGCTGGGCCGTGCCGCTGTAAAACGGCTGGAACATCGGCGGCGGCGTTCTCTCGAAATCCAGTCTTGTCCCTTGGAAGGTTTCGTCAGTGGTGGTGGTGGTGGTAACGTATTCATAAATCACCTGCCCTGTCATGGTGAAATCGATGAGCGGGGCTTGCCAGTAATTGACGGCCACGTTAGCTGTGTGGTCCGCGGCTGAACTGGTGGTGATCTCGAACAGGATGGTCGAATCGCCCGGCGCGGCGGTGAAGTTGCCGAAATCGCCGGCCGGAACAACCCAGTGCTGGAGACCCGATGTGTACTGGGGTAGCGTCACCGAGACGGTTTCGCCAACGCTAATCGGCTGGTTCGTTGACGCCCCGACAATGTTCGTGTAGTCAAATGACGGAGCTTCGGAGACAGTGCTAACGGCGGTCAAGTCCAGCGACATGTCCACGATTCCGTCAAAAGCATCCACGTTGAGGACGTTGTATGTGCCCGTTGTTGTCGTGGTGGTGCTGTCGAGCGTAACGCTGACGAGAGTCCGCAGGCCGCCATGATCGTCGAATTTCGGCAGGGTGAAGTTCACGGTGTCCAAGCTGCCAACAGTGTCCGTACGGCTGTCACTGTAGGTCTCGGTAACGGGGGGAGCACTCCCGAGCACACTCGCCGGAATCCCGCTGAGCAGGATGCGATCCTCCAAACCTTCGAATAGAAGTCTTGAGGCGTTCACATTCATACCTTTCCTCATGAGCAACCCGATTATCCAAGCTGAGAAATTCGTTTGCCCTTCCCACACTGTCTAGCGTACCTGCAACCCTGTGCCTACCGCACTTGGGAAAGCGCCAGCCAACTCAACGGGACTCGCAACATGGTCGCCGACTTTGCTGGCCAAGGCAAAGTTTTTTTTCAAAAAAAAGGGCTTTGAGCAAAGTATTGTCAAAGTTGATGCGGCTTTTCTGTCGAGTAAGGGGCTCCGTGGGGAAATGGCGCACAACAACGGCGTGCCGATCCTGTGAGACCGCCACGCCGGTTATTGTTTTCTATGCTCGTGGGGGCTTGCTCAGGACAGCCGCATTTTTCCCTTTCCCTTTCGCTTTCGCTTTCGCTTCCGCTTGGCGAGAACCGAAAAGACGCCGATGGTTAGAAGGCTCATCGAGGCGGGCTCGGGAATGGCTGAGTACAGGTAAACCACCCGGGCTTCGATGTCGTATGTCGGCTGAATAGACCACCCGATCACGCCCTGACTGTTGACCTGGTGGTGGGTGTTGAGCGAGCTATTGTATCCGAATTCGACCGTCCCGGTGCCGGTGAAGGCCGCAAGCAGGTTGGAACTTGACGAAGTGGCATCTACATGGATCTCATTGACGTCTCCCAATGTGTTCGGGTCGCTGGGGTCGATAATGACGGCAAGTTTGTCCAGCCCCGTACTGTGGGCGTTGATCTCAGTCAAATCGGTAATGTCACTCGGGAAGCCGTTGTTGGGGTCGTCCACGTCGGGCGCGAGAATTCCACTCTTCCGCACGGTTGGGCTGGCGGAGAAGTTGACGCTGTCAGCAATATCCGCATTCTTGCTCCAGACGTTGACGTTCGCACCTATTTCAAGGATTGCCTTCGAGACCTCCTTGTTGGACTGGTTGTCGAACACCTGCCGGCCGGTCTTGAGTTGCACTGTGAAATAGAGCAGCACGCCCTGCAAGTGGGTGATTGCAGTGGTCCCGTCGTTGTTCAGGGTGCGGTTTGGGTTGAACTGGTCCAAGGCGAAGATGCCGCTTTGGCCAGTTAGAAGGTCTCCGAATACCACCGTGTGCGTGTCGGCGAAGAAGTCTTCCGGTTGCGGAGGAACCGGCTTGTCGTTCGAGTGAGCACCGGACACAGCGACTGACGTACCTTGTATCTGGTTGGTAAGTGTTTGTTCCGAAGTGGGTTGGCCCGATGGATGGTAGAGAACATCGGCGTTTGGGTTGATAAGTTTAGCCTGGCATGGGGAAGCCAACATCATGCCGACCACCGCTAGTCCCAATACAAACGTGTGCTTGAGCATTGAGCACTCTCCTCCGGCAGAACATGTATCCCTGTTCGACTGCGGGCTGAGCGGCCCATTCTTGTCGTCAAGGGCATCTTGAGCAACTGCATTGTACTTCCATTTGGCGATTCGTCAAGCCTGAGAATTGCCTCGGAGGCGAACTTATCGTATATTTCACCCCAATTCCCGGCAGGCGGGGCGGTCCGGTTATCGCATTTCAGAATTCTTACGTGCAGACATGTGCTTAATGGCGCGGTCATCTCCTTTCTTTTCATCAGCCCGTTTTAACGAACTGTTGGGAATAAAAAGAGAAAGCCTATCCGCAGCCTGAAGGCCTGGCTTATACCCCCGTGGGCTTCAGGCCCGTAAGCGGGCCTGGATAATGCAATCCAGCACGAGAATCACTCTTTACGCGTGTAAGGGGCTCCATGGGGAAAGGGCGCATAACAACGGCGTGCCGATCTTGTGAGACCGACACGCCGGTTATCGTTTTCTATGCTCGTGGGAGCTTGCTCAGGACATCCGCATTTTTCTCTTTCGCTTCCGCTTGGCGAGAACCGAAAAGACGCCGATGGCCAGAAGGCTCATCGAGGCGGGCTCGGGAACGGCTGAGTACAGGTAAACCACCCGGGCCTCGATGTCGTATGTCGGCTGAATAGACCACCCGATCACGCCCTGACTGTTGACTTGGTGGTACGTGTTGAGCAGGCTACTGTATCCGAATTCGACCGTTCCGGTGCCGGTGAAGGCCGCAAGGAGGTCGGCATTTGACGGGGTGGTATCGACAAGGATCTCATTTACGTCTTTATAGGTGTCCGGGTCGCTGGGGTCGATGACGACGGCGAGCTTGTCCAGCCCCGTACTGTGGGCGTTGATCTCAGTCAAATTGGTCATGTCGCTCGGGAAACCATCGTCGGGGCCGTTCACGTCGGGCGCCAGAACTCCACTCTTTCGCACGGTCGGGCTGGCGGAGAAGTTGACTTTGGCAGCAATATCCGGATCCTTACCCCAGACGTTGACATTCGCGCCTATTTCAAGGATTGCCTGCGAGACTTCCTTGTTGGTCTCGTTGTCGAACACCTGCCGGCCGGTCTTGAGTTGCACCGTGAAATAGAGCAGCACGCCCTGCAAGTGGGTGATTGCAGTGGTCCCGTCGTTGT
>CAZMBZ010000084.1:14411-17368 GCA_964564285.1 uncultured Planctomycetaceae bacterium
AAGTGTTTGTTCCGAAGTGGGTTGGCCCGATGGATGGTAGAGAACATCGGCGTTTTCGTTGATAAGTTTAGCCTGGCATGGAGAAGCCAACATCATGCCGACAACCGCTAGTCCTAATACAAACGTGTGCTTGAGCATTGAGCACTCTCCTCTCTTAAAATATGTCTCCCTGTCCGACCGCGGGCTGAGCGGCCCGTTCTTGTCGTCAAGGGCATCTTGAGCAACTGCATTGTACTTCAAATCGCCGATTCGTCAAGCCTCAAAATTGCCTCAAGGGCGACCTTATCGTATATTTCGCCCCAATTCCCGGCAGGCGGGGCCGGCCGATTATCGCACTTCAATATTCCTGTGCGCGGGTGTGTGGCGCAAGGTCATAATCAAGCAAAAGTTATGCGAAAGATGCCAGTGGGACACTTTCCGGTGTAAACAAGTTGTCCGCCAGGGAAAAAGCCGCCACGATCCAGAAGAATTTGCCTGACGGCTGTTTTTTGGGAGATGATTTTAGTGATTCTTAAAAAAAGTCTGCCAGTGGCATAACCGATTCTCCCGCAGGCAGGCGGTCAGAAAATGCGGAACCGCTGCTGGGCCATCTGCCTGACCGACCGCCACCACTGGGCGATGACAGGCCGGGGCGGGAGTTCTATTCGGACCACGACGGACTGCCCGGGCATGATTCGTGATGTGTCCGGGCCGTGCGGAGTTACGCGAAGCTCGAAGGCTGCGCCGTCGGGACCTGGTCCGTCGGTGGCATCGGGGTTTATTGACGAAGCAAGGATGGGCGGATCATCTTCGCCTCTTGCCCCGGCCGGGCGAATTTCCCATTTGCCGCGCAATACGGTCGACGGCTCACCGACGAGGCGGATCTCGACCTCAACCTCGGGTTTTACCTCGGCCAGCAACATGCCCGCAAGACGATGGGGGCATGGGGCGATTATGACGATGCGGTCGATGGTAACGACCTTTCCAACCTTTTGTCCCTTTTTGAGATACACTCCGTCGAGGTGATCTGCCTCGGTGGATATCCATCGCCCGGTCAGCGGTGTGCGGACTGTCAGGCTCGCCAGTTCCTTACTCAGGAGCCTCTGCTGGGTTTTCAGGCTGGCCATCGCGGTGTCGAGCACCTGCACCAGGGCGAGGTCGTGGGGGTCTTTGGCGCTTTCTAGTTGGGCGATTCGTCGCCTCGCGGCGGTGATTTCCATCTCGGCCTTCAGGTCGTTGGCGTCCTGGGCGAGTTGGCGATTCCTGGCCGACAGCAGCACATCTCCGGCGTTTTCGTTGGCGTCGGGGCCTTGCACGCACACCGAATTGGGCAGAGCGCTGGTGATGAATCCGTCGGCCCCGGCGTGAATGTATGCCACGCGTAGCGGTTCGGCGACGCCCTCGAACCGCCATCGGTCCGGCGCGTCTGGCAGTGCCAGTGCCACCGCAATTGGCCCTGCGGCCAGGGCTGTCAGGGCCAGGGCTCGCGCCCGCGTTCGGGCCAGTTCGCCCCCGACGGCGAGGTACTTGAGGAAGCGCCCCAGCGGCATTACCAGCCAGGCGATTGCCATCACGGCTGCGACGGCGGCGCCGATCACTGGATACCGTTCGGCCAGCATCAGCAGAATCCGGACGGAGATGTACAATCGAAATGCCGTGGACGCCAGGCCGTAGCCCACCAGCCAGGCCTTCTCGCCGCGGCCTGCGCCGGGGTTTGTCGCTCCTCGCACTCCGTAGGCGTATCGCTTGACGAGGTACAGAACGTACTGCCGCGACCGCTCGGCGAGGTTGGGAATCTCCAGCAGGTCCGAGAGAATGTAGTAGCCGTCGAACCGAAGTAGCGGGTTGGCGTTGAAGACGATCGTCGCGACGCTGGATATGAACATCACATAATAACACGCCGCGTGCAGGCTTTGCTGCCAGGGGCTTGTGGCGTCGGCGGTCCATACCCACGTCACGGCTGCAACGGCAGCGAGGGCGAGTTCGGTCATCATCCCAGCCGCCCCGACGATCGTGCGGTGGAGCTTGCTCCGCAGCCCCCACGCGCTGGAGGCGTCCACGTATGGCATGGGCGCGAAGATCAGGAACATTACACCCATTATGTGAACTTCGCCGCCGCCACGCGAAAGCTGCCCGAATCGCTTGCACGCCAGGCCGTGGCCTAGCTCGTGCAAGACTTTCGTCAGCACAAACGCTCCGTACAGGGCTGGAAGATTTCGCAGGAGGCGATCAGCCTGGAACATCTGCGCCGCGCGCCCGGACAGCTCGCTCCACGCCCCGACCGCCATGTAAACGCCCGCGATCAACATCGCAATCCACAGCACAAAACCCACCGGCGAGAAGAGCCACCCCGCCACGGACCCAAGCACGCCCAGCAGTCGGTCAGGGTCGAAAATCGGTACGCGGAGGAAGAGAACGTTGGTCAGCCAACTGCGAATCTCACGCCCGCGGCGCTTCTGATGACGCCGAAAAAGCCCTTCGGCATCCGGGGGCAGTTCCGCCTGGATTAGATTGGCGGAGTAAAGCTGCCCAAGTACCCGCACGGCCTCGGGTTGGGTAAGTGCGTCGTCGCCCATCGTCGCCGTGCAGGCCCGCCATGCGTCGGCGACACTTCGCCGGCCATCCAGCATCGCAATGAACCGATACGCCGCCGGGTGAAGCCGGAAGAAACTGTTGTTGACCGGGTCCTGGACGATGTGCCATATCCGCCCGCGAAAGTGCTGGCGGCGAGTCTGCACGGTGGCTCGAAGCCGCGGCCGAAGGTGAGCCACGCGATACCACGATTCGCTGAATGTAGGATTAGTTCCAGCCATTATCTGCCGCAAACAAAAGGATTACCACAGAGCCGCAGAGGCGCAGAGGTCAAAAAGAAACAGACCTTATCTGTTCGTCTCCGTATCCTGTTTCCGCTTCTTCTTCATTTAGGATTACCACAGAGCCGCAGAGGCGCAGAGGTCAAAAAGAAACAGGCCTTATCT
>CAZMBZ010000085.1:0-4531 GCA_964564285.1 uncultured Planctomycetaceae bacterium
ATACGGGCTGTTTCTTTTCGACCTCTGTGTCTCCGTGTCTCTGTGGTAATCCTCTACTTCTTCTTACCGCCGAGAATGCTGTCAAGCAGTCCCGCGCCTGGGGTCTTGGGCTTGTTGGCATCCGTGTTGGCGTCCTTGGCGCCGCCAAGCAGCTTGCCCACGGTATCGCCGACGGAGTTGGCATCCACCGGCAGCACGCCCTTGAACGCCTTGGTGATATCGCCCTGGACGCCCTTGACCATATCCTGAACCTGTCCGCCTAGTTGGGCAGCCACGGCAGAGACATCACCCTGAAGGATATTCGCCAGGTCGGCAGGCAGGATGCCCTTGCCGGATTCCAGCACTGCCGCCAGAACGGCCGGGAGTATCCGCGCCACAAGCACCGGCAGGGCAACGCCGGCGGCATTGTCGCCGGTGACATTCTTCATCTGGATCTCGGGAATCTTGATCGTGACCTCCGGCCCGATGAGTACCTTGACGTGGGCGACGACGTTTCGGATGGTTATCACGTCCACCTTGAACTTCGTGCCTTCCGACGCCTCTTTATCTTCAGGCTCATCGCCGCCGAGCTTCTTGAGGTTGTCCATGATGACCGAAATATTGCTCTTGGGCATCTGCTGGTCGATGTACAGGTCCAGCCCATCAAGCTCAAATTTATTGACCACGACCGTATCGCCCATGAGGCTGCCCGGGTCAACCTGTACGTCGAACTTGCCCGACTCCATCAGGTGCGGCCCGTTGAAGCCCTTGGGGTTGGCGACCTTCAGCTTGTCCATCTGCATTCTCCCGCCGAAGGGCTGGAGGCTTACCGTGTCCACCGTCGTTTCCACGCCCATCGCGTAAGTGCCGCCGCGCTGCACGGCCTCTTTGGCGATCGTGTCCAACCAAAGATATCCCACTATCCCCGCGACCAGCACGAGAACGACCACCGCCAAGACCAGCCGAAACAGAAGTTTCTTCATTTGTCTGTCCTTTCAGAACAATGATTTGCGCCGGCACTCCTCGCGCCATCAGAACATTATTGCCCGCCCGAACCGTAAAGGCAAAGCCATGGTGATAGTTTTTGACTACGACCCGATGTTTGGATATCTGGTGGGAATCTTGGTATCATCGCTTCGCTGGCAGGCAACGGTAACGGAAAGCTCAACAAAAAAGGCTCTTTTTGTCGATAATGGCCCGAGATGTTCAGGACGAGGACGCTCCAATCGCCCCACGAAGGAGAACCGCTTGATGACGGCTCACCGTAAGATACTCGTGCTTGTTTGTTCCCTGATCGCCGCGGCCGGCTGCGAAAATCCGCGTGCTGCGCTGGAGATGCCTCCGACCGAGCCGCAGGTTACGTACGTCGCGCCGCCGGTTGTCAGGCCCGCGCCGCAACCCGTGGTGGCGCCCAGGCCGGTCGTCAAGCCGCAGCCCCGGCCTGTCGTGCAATCCCTCCCGGCTGGGCGAAGCGTCCAGGGCAGACCGATCACCGCTACCGCCATCGGCACGGGAAACCAGTGCGTGCTGGTCATCGGGGGCATTCACGGCAACGAGCCGGCCAGCGCGACGCTCTGCCGGCAACTGCGGGCTTACCTTCGCGCCCACCCGGAGTTGGTCTACGGCCTGAAGGTGATCGTGGTCCCTGCGGCAAACCCCGACGGCCTGGCTGCAAACACGCGAGGCAACGCCCGCGGGGTGGATGTGAACCGCAACTTCGCGACGGGCAACTACCGCGCCACGGCCGGGCACGGCGGCGAGGCGATGAGCCAGCCCGAGGCGCGGTATCTACGCGGGATTATCGACCGCTATCGCCCAGCGAGAATCCTCACCGTGCATCAGCCGCTGGCTTGCATCGACTACGATGGGCCTGGGTTGGCCCTGGCAGCGAAAATCGCACGAGCGTCCGGCCTGCCCGTAAAGAAGCTCGGTGCCCGCCCGGGCTCGCTGGGCAGCTACGCCGGCGTGGAAAACCGCATACCCACCATCACCGTGGAACTGCCCCGCAGCGCATCCGACATTTCGGCCGGGCAGGTCTGGGCCAGGTATGGCCAAGCCATGATGGTCGGCATCAACCACCGAGACTCCGCCATGATGGCCGACAGCGTGGGCAAATAGCCGATCACTTCGCCCGCCGCCCGACGAACGTCCATGGCAGCCAGGGACCCTCATCAGGCAGCCTCATGTTGCGGTGTGCCCGGCGGGCGACATCGACCAGTCGCTTCGGCTCGTCGTAGATGCGGATTTCGCAGATGCCGCGATTCTCGGCAAGTACGACGCGAAGCTTCGAGGCGACCACGCGGTCCAGACCCAACACATGACGGCGGTGGCGGTTGTTGGATACCTGTGCAATCCGCTTCCAGGCGCCATCGACCCAGGCCTCGACGGTGAACTCTCTCGGAGCAAGTCCGGCGGTCTGGAAAACCACATGCACAACGTTGAACTCGACCGGCGCGGCCCAGCTTAACTCGACCCAATGCGGGCCGGCGGCATCGGCCTTGGGGGTCCAGGCGTGCGTCTTGCCATCCTCGAAACGCCCTACCCCGTCGGTCACGTTGCCCGGTTTGGCGGGCTTGCCATTGGAGTTGCCCTCGCTGGAGGCCGAGACCTTCGCCCGCCTCGCCAGATCGCGATCGTCGCTTGAGGGCAGCCCGATGATGTGGGCGCCTTCCTTGAGCAATTGCTGCTGCAGCGCGACGAGGTGCTCGCGATACAACTTGCGGGGCGAGACATCGCGCCCCGCGCACATGCCAGCTCCGGTCCCGGCGGCGTGGCCGATGACGGCGCAGGTCAGCATCACGCGGATGTCCGACATGCCCAGGTGGCTGGCTGAGATGTCCCGGCCTGCCATCATCAGGTTCGCAATGTTCCTGGAATATAGGCTGCGAAAGGGAATGGAAAACAACACGCCTTTATAGTGGTGCTCCTTCTGGTCGTACTGTCGGCCTGTGGCGCCTTTGTGGAAAAAGCCCGGCGAATAATGATCATCCACACTCCAACCGCCCATCGCCACGCGGTCGGCGAAAAGGGTCTGCTTGCCGATGTCGTTTTGGGTCAGCACGTAATCGCCAATCAGACGGCGGCTTTCCCGCTTGGCCAGGACGTGGCCGACCCATAGCAGCTTGTGGTTGACGGCGCGCTTGCTATCCCTGGAGCAGTGATTTTTGGTATGGTCCCACAAGCCGAAGATCAGCCGGAACAGGTCGTCGCGAATCTCCTCGGCGTCGGCGATCGCGTCGCGCATGCCGCCCAGTTCGAGCTTCCACTGGCCCTGGATTTCATCGTTGGTGATGAACTGCGGATGACGCCCCGGCGAGAAACTGTCGCACTTGGGAAACGAGAAAACCCAGGGCGGCGCCTCGAACGGCTGGGGGGCCTTGGTCGGACCGTGAAAATACTTCAGACCGCAGCCCATGGTGTGCTTGCTGGGCTCGGCCGGCGCCCAAGGCTCGTCGTGGACGGCTTTGGGTTCCTTACCCGCGCGATACTCCGCCCCCGCCGCGGCGCCGACAACACCATCGCCAGTGCAATCGATGAAGATTTTGCCGGCAAACCGCATCCGCCGGCCCGTCCGCACATCCAGCGCCAGCACGGCGGCGATTTCGCCGGCGGAATCGGGGGGCATCTCCACGCCTGTGACGTGAGTGTTGAGATGCAGGTCCAGGTTCGGCTCCAGCTTGACCAATCGCTCCAGGCGCTTGGCGTACAGCTTGCCCTCGATCACGAGTTGTCGCCCGGCCGTGCGGTACTCTTCGACGATCCCCGCCTCGTAGACCGCCAGCGGGTGGTGCTTCATCCAGGGCCAGACCCCCACCGGCGGGACGAGAATCTCCCCGCTCGCATTGCCGCCGAGGACCGGGCGGTTCTGGATAAGGACGACGCTTGCCCCGTTCCTCGCCGCCGCCACGGCCGCGGTACAGCCCGCCAAACCGCCGCCGACGACCACAACATCGTGAGAGGGCATGTCTTTAACCGTTGCGCTGACACCGCCAAGCTGACTGCGAAGTGCGGCGACAGCTTTCGGTTCATCCGGCGGGGTCCAGTCCAGGTCGGTTGTCAGGATGATCGCATCGCATCGGCCGTAGTAGCCCGTAAGGTCATGCAGGGCGACCGTCGTCTCACCCCGCAGGTCGATGACGCCGCCGTCTTCCCAGATCCAACCGGCCTTCGAGCTTCGGCCGAACACGTGGTCCACCGCCCGCCCGCCGATCAGGATGCGGAACTGCCCCGGGTGATGTTTGGGCGCCCAGTCCTTCGTCCGCACCCAGAGCCGGTACTTGCCCGGCTTGGGCGCGGTTACCTTGGTGGTCGCATCCTTGACCGGCACGCCCATTCCGGTCGCGAGCAGGTACGGCGAGCCCATCTGATCGACGAACTGGGCGTCGTTGATCCATCCGCCGGCGTGGGCGAACTGCTCGGCCTCCAGCCACACCACCTCTGCCCCCTGGGCCGGCCCAAAGCCGACCGCCACCGCTAATAAAGCAAGTGCGCTTCGCATGTCGAAGGATCCTTTCGGGCTGACATTGCTTCCTCGGGCCGCCAGTTTGTCAAT
>CAZMBZ010000085.1:4631-17173 GCA_964564285.1 uncultured Planctomycetaceae bacterium
CCGCCCGGGATGGACTGCCATGGTGACCACCATCAAGGCAGCCATTAACGCCGATAGCAAAGTCTTAATCAATTCCCTGTTCTTTCACCCGGGATTTTCCGGATAGTCTCCGACCAACGTCCCCTATCAGCCCTTCTGGCAATTTCAACACGGATCGCGAGGTCCGAAGGGCCTTCTACGCTCGACGGCAAGATACATTTATCTTACCTTAGGCCCACCGCCTGTCCGATATTCTCTATGTTGTCTCAATACGTGTTAGAGGTTCTGCGCATGGATCCCGCGGTCTACGTACAGTTCGGTATTTCGCTTGGCCTGGGGCTGCTGGTGGGGTTGCAGCGACAGTGGGGCTCACGGCACGTGGCGGGCCTGCGGACGTTCGGCATGATTACGGTATTCGGCACGATCTGCGCCCACCTGGCAACCGTGCATGGCGGATGGATCGTTGCGGCAGGACTGCTGGCGGTGGCGGTGATGGTAATCGTCGGATCGATCATGAAGCTCCGCGCCGGGCAGATCGAGCCTGGCCTGACCACCGAGATCGCCGCCATGGTCATGTACGGCGTGGGGGCGATGGTGGTCTTCGAGAGTTACATCCCGGCCATTATGGTCGGAGGCGGCGTGGCCGTGCTGCTGCAATTCAAGGACCGGATGCACCGCATCATCGGCGGGTTCGGCGAGGCGGACCTCCGGTCCATCATGCAGCTCGTACTCATCGCGATGGTCATCCTGCCGATCCTGCCCGACAAGCCCTACGGGCCATACGGCGTGATCAACCCGTTTCGCATCTGGCTGATCGTCGTACTGATCGTCGGCGTGAGCGTGGGCGCGTTTTTCACGTACAAGTTCCTCGGCGCCAAGGCGGGCACGCTGCTGGGAGGCGTGCTCGGCGGGATCATCTCCAGCACCGCAACGACGGTCGGCTACGCCCGCCGCAGCCGAACCCAGCCCGAAAGCTCCGCTCTCGGCGCCGTCGTGGTCATGATCGCCGCAACAATCGTATTCCTCCGCCTGGGGTTTGAGATATTCCTCGTCGCGCCTGATGCAATGGGCCAACTCGCCGGCCCGCTCGCCGCCATGACCGCCTGGATGGCGATCATCACGGCTGGAATGTTCCTGGCCGGACGGGGCATGCACATCGAGGCCCCCGTCAAGGGCAAGGCTGCGGAGCTCAAGGTAGCCGTCATCTTCGGCGTGCTGTACGCAGTCATCCTCTTCGCCGTCGCGGCCGCCCGGGAGCACTTCGGCGACAGCGGCATGTACGCGGTGGCCGCCCTCAGCGGGCTGACCGACATGGACGCCATCACTCTCTCGACCGCTCAACTCGTCCAGGTGGGCAAGGTTCATTCCGACACCGGCTGGCGGATGATCCTCGTCGCGTCGATGTCCAATCTCGTTTTCAAAGCCGGCGCCATCGCCTTGCTCGGCAGCCGAAAAATGCTCAAAAGAGTCGCCATAGTCTTCGCCCTAAGCCTCGCCGGCGGCGCAGCCATACTGATATTCTGGCCAGCGGCGACCTGACGGACCTGGCTCAAGCCTCCTCTGGTCTTCAAGTTGGCGGTCGCGCGATTGACATGCCGTCTTCCTGGCGGTAACATGATGCCCTGTTGCCCATTGCCAATTCACGGCGGCAGAGCTTATGAAGATACGATTGGTCTGGTTATTGATGGCGTCGTTCCCGGCGAGTCTATTCGGGTGCAATCCCGATCTGTCGAGTTTCGGCGGACCCCGCGCGCCCAAGTCGCCGGCGACCATGCCCAGCGCCGCCAGCCCAACCGCCCAGGTCGCCAAGCCCAACACCCCGGTCGACCCCAAGAGATTCAAGATAGTGGTCACTATCCGCCTGGCGACGATCGAGGTGCCCATCGGCACGGCCAGCGGATCGGAGGAAATCTGGAGCTACCTCGACGAGGAGCCCATCAGCACGGCTCGCTCGGTAAACCTTGGGCGCAACGGCATTCGCGTGGGACTCGGGCGCGACGGCACCTGGCCGGACCTGGCAAGGGTCTTCAAGCGAATGACCGGGCATGCCCCCACCCAGAGCGTAATGGCCGCCAGGCCCAACGATCCGCTCCAGATCGTCCTGCGGCAGCGCCAGCCCGAGGCCACCATCTTCACCTTCCGCGACGACCGCACCCTTCGTGGCAGCGACTACCCCGTCGGCGATTACATACTGGCTGTCGCATGCTCTCTGGACGAGGACGACCTGTCCAAGGTGATGTTCACCGCCGTGCCGCAGGTGAGATCCACGGCCAAGGCTCCGAAGTTCGTGATGTCGCCCGTCGGCCCGCGAATGGTCAACCAGTCCGAGACGTACAGCTTCGAGGACGTTACATTCCAGCTAATGGTCCCGCCAAAGGGCTTTCTGGTAATCGGGCCAGGCGCCAACGCGAGGAATCCATCGACTCTCGGCCATCACTTCATGACAGTCAAACGCGAAGGCGTTGAGTTCGAGACTCTGCTGGTGCTCATGCCGGAGGTCCTGATAACCCCGATCCGATAGACCCAATAGTCTCAGCCCGGGTTAAAACTAAGAGCTTTCATGAGCGACGATATTATAAGCCAGGTCGACAAAGATTTTTACCGGCTCCTCTACGAACACTCGCCGGTGGCAGCCATCGCCACCGACCGACAGTTCCGCGTGGTAACCTGCAACTCCTCCGCAGCCGGACTTATCGGGCTGACGGTCGAAAAGATTATAGGCCAACCTATCGCCGAAGCCGTTCCCGCAAACCGCCGCAAGCTGCTCGAACGACTTCTTACCCGCACTGCCGAGCGCGGAATCACAAGCGAGTTCGAGGTCCGGGTTCCCATATCGTCCTCCAAGACCCGCGATCTGATGGTCGTGCTATCGCCGATCCACACCCCCGATGGCGCCGTCCAGGGCGTCGCAGCCTGGATGGTCGACGAAACCACCCGCAAAAAGCTGAGCGAGCGACTGCTCCAGGCCGAGAAAATGGCCTCGCTGGGAACCCTTGCCGGCGGAGTCGCACACCACTTCAACAACATACTCGGCGGCGTCGCGACATTCGTGGACTTCGCCCTGACAAGTGGCGACCGACAGGCCATGCAGCGAGCGCTTCGTATGACCGCCGAAGCCGCCGCACGCGCAAGCCGAATCACACAGTCGCTGCTGACGTTCGCCGAACGAGACCAGCGCCGCGCCGACCTGGCAGACCTTACGGAAGTTGTCCTGACATTCGTACACCTCGTCGAGCGACCGCTCGAAGAAAGGCACATCCGCCTTCGCCTCGATCTGCACCCCGTACCCATCGTGCCGATCGAAACCAACCAAATGCACCAGATACTCGGCAACCTGCTGACAAACGCCGAAGAGGCCATGCCCGATGGCGGAACCATAAGCATCAGCGTCGACCGCGTCGATGACCGCGTCGTGCTGACATTCGGCGACAGTGGCAATGGCATCAGGTCGGAACATCAGCCGCTGGTTTTCGAGCCCTTTTTTACGACCAAAGGCCTGCTTGCCGGAGGCGACCAGGCTAACCCCGGCTTGGGCCTGTCCGTCGTTCACGGCCTGGTGGTCGAAATGGGCGGCGCCATCAGCCTGAAATCCGAGCCGGACAAAGGCTCGCAGTTCCTCATCTCATTCCCAACGCCCCAGCAGGCCCCGGAACTGGACGAAGAACCCCTGGCCGAAGAAGAAGGCTGACGCGACTGGCCCCAACAGTGCTTCCCCGCACGGGCGGGCGGCGAACGCTTGCTTTGGGCCGGCCGCCAGTTTTCTCCACCAGTTTTGGCCATCCCGGTGAATCTTGTCCCATACCCCCGCTTCCGGGCGCCCACGTGTATACACTTAGGCAACTCGGCAGATTGTCGAAGACCTGCCATCCAACGCTTCGACATGGAGATCGCTCCTGGAAGCGACAGACTCTTGCTCCAGAGCGCCTGCGCCGGGCATTCGTGGCGACGGAGGAAAAGGCACAGTCATGAAAGACGACTGCGAACTTGATGTCGTCCTGAACCAAGTGTCCGAACTGCTCGATCGCGGCCGCGAACAAGGACTCAAAAAAGAAGATCAGCTAGCCATATCCGCCGAAGTGGAGATGCTCTGGGCTCGTCTGTCCCGCGCAAAACCCAGGAAGCCCCGCAAACGGGTTCCAGCGTAAAACCTTTTTGATGTTAGAGCTACGTTGAGCTGCAATCGCGAGATCACCTCGCCTGACGCGATCCTGAACCGGATTGCTCCCACGGCTCGACGTGGACATTGACATCCACAATGTTGCCGTCGGCATTCTTGACGCTTTCCTGCACGGCCGACGCTATGTCGTGGCCTTGGCGAACGGTGAGGTCTGGATCGACCAGAACATGCACGTCCATCGTAACCTTGCCGCCTATCTGCCGGGCACGGATAGCGTGATGGCCCCGAACCCCGCTGGTTTCACGGATGGCACGTTCGATGGCATCGAGTATTGCCGAACTCGGCGCGCGGTCGACCAATTCACGACCCGCCGACAGCATGATATGACCGGCCGCGACGATCAAAAACGCCGACAGCACCAGGGCCGTCAACTCGTCGACAAACGCCCAGTCGGGGCCGCCAATGGCGACTATCGTCAGGCCCACTGCCGCGGCGACGGAACTGAATGCATCACTGCGGTGGTGCCACGCGTTGGCAGTCAGAGAAACGTCGCCGACCCGTTGGCCCACGCGGCGCGTCAGGCGGAAGAGCACTTCCTTGGCGGGTATCGTCGCCAGCGCCAGACCCAAAGGCACGAAACTGGTCAGCGGCTCGTGGACGGCGCGGAACGAGATAATCGCGTTGTAGACAATCCCGCCGCCAAGGGCCATCAGCATCGCCCCGACGAACATCGCCACCATCGTACTGACCCGCCGATGGCCCCAGGGATGGCTTTGGTCGGCAGGACGCTCGCTTACGCGAATGCCGGCCAGCACGGCCACGTCGCTTACGAGGTCCGACAGGCTGTGCAGACCGTCGGCGAGGATGGCCTGGCTGCCGAAAGCCCAGCCGCCGAGGATCTTCGCCACAGCCAGCGCGACATTGACCGTCAAGCCCAGCCAGGTAACGCTCCTGGGCGTAAGCACGTCGGCGGATGTCCGGGATTGGGCGATCATGTGGGTTTCCCAACTCTCACATCAAAACTTCACGTCGAACTTCACGTATTGCCCCGAACTCGGGGCCGACTGCTCGGTCTTGCGAACCACGTAGTCGGACATACGTTCCGACAAGGCCGCGACGAACGCATCCACCTCGGCCCGCTCGCCCTCGACAACGCATTCCACGCTGCCGTCGGGCATGTTGCGGACGTATCCGGCGACCTCGCAGTTGCGGGCTGTGCGGCACGCGACATACCGAAAACCCACGCCCTGAACCCTGCCGAAAAAACGAACGGTTCTTTGTTCCCAAGAGGAAGTCATAGCTATCAATCATTTTACACAACAATTGCCCGCTTGGCAAAGCGGCGATCTTGGTGATAATACAATCGGCATCGGACTTGGCAATACTCCGCAAGGAAACTCGCATGAAACCCAGCCAACGAATCATCACCAAAGCCGTAATCCCAGTCGCCGGACTCGGCAGCCGCATGGGGCCTATCTCCAGGGCAGTGCCTAAGTGCATGTTCCCGCTCGTGGACTCCCGCGGTCGGCTTCGGCCGCTGCTGCACCATGCCTGCATGGAGGCCTCCGCGGCCGGCATCGACAGCGTCGCGATTGTCGTCAACCCACAACAGATCGACCTGCTGCACCGCTACTTCACCGCGGCCGGCAAGGAATCCGCCGCCCAACTGCCGGTGAACATCGATTTCATCTCCCAACCGCAACCCCGAGGCTTGGGCGAGGCAATTATGCTGGCGGAGTACTTCGCCGCCGGCGAGCCGTTCATGATGATGTTGGGCGATCACGCGTGGGTATCCGACGAACGCGCCAGGCCCAGCGCCGCACAGGTTGTGGACGCCTACGCGGAGCACCGCGGTGCCGCCATGATCGGCATGCAGGTCGTCGAGCCGGAAATCCTGCCAAACGTTGGCGCCGCACGAGGGCGGCTCGTAAAGGACCGACTCTACGTCTGCGAGGATATCGTCGAGAAACCCTCTGCCGATGTCGCCAGAGAGCGACTGGTCTCGCCGGACCTCGGTCCAGAGAAGTACCTCGCCCACAATGGCATATATATATTCTCGCCGGAAATCTTCGAGTGTCTCCGCGAGCTCAGCCAAGCCTACCGCCCGGCCGGGGAGGAACTGCAACTTACCGGCGCCCAGCAACTTCTGCTAAGTCGCCATAGAGAGGACTATTTCCTGCTCAACGTGGCCGGGCGATGCATGGACTGCGGCGCCCCAGCCGGCTACGCGGAGGCCTTCGACGCCATCCGCCAAGCCCCCCGCCGGACGTAACGGCGCCCTGTCCGCCTGCGGCAATTCATGGAGGCATACCCATTGCCGCGCGGCCGATTGCGGCGTATATTCATGGAGCACACTTAGGAACTGATTCGGGAGCAAGACATGAAGGTCTGGTTTAACGACAACTTGGTGGATTCAGATGAGGCAGCAGTTTCGGTCTTCGATCACGGATTGCTTTACGGCGATGGAGTGTTCGAGGGCATACGCATTTACGGCGGGCGGATATTCGAGTGCGACGCGCATGTCGAACGGCTGTTCCTCTCTGCCAAACGGATTCGCCTGGAGATACCCTATACCAGGCAGCAAATCGTCGACGCGATGAACGAGACCATCGTCGCCAACGATCTGACCGGTGGCGGGTACATCCGCCTGGTCATCACTCGCGGCCCGGGCAGCCTGGGCCTTGGACCATTCGACTGCCACTCGCCCAGCGTATTTGTCATCGCCGACCAAATCGTCCTTTACCCCAAGGAAATGTACGACAAAGGCATGGCGGTTATCATCGCAAAGACCGTCCGCACCAGTCAGCGAATGCTCGACCCGTCAGTCAAGAGCCTCAACTATCTCAACAACATCATGGCCAAAATCGAGGCCGGCGATGTCGGCGTCGGCGAGGCCATCATGCTCAACGAGAAAGGGTTCGTCGCCGAGTGTACAGGCGACAACCTCTTCATAGTCGAAAGCGGCAAGGTCGTCACGCCACCCCTTTCAGCCGGGATTCTGCCCGGGATTACGCGATCTCTCGTGCTTCGCCTGGCGGGCAAACTGGGCATGCCCGCAGCCGAGGAGAATATTACCATCGAGCGGCTTATGGGCGCCGATGAATGCTTCCTGACCGGCACGGCGGCGGAGGTCATATCGGTCACGAAAATCGACGACCGGACCATCAGCAACTGCGAGGCCGGGCCAGTGACCAAAAAGCTCCACGCCGCGTTTCACGATTACACAGAGAGCAACGATTGGTAAAGCACCCCGGCGGGATGATATTCTCGCCACCTGCTAAATCAGATCCACGGCGAGGTTATCCGCATCCACATCCACGCTGAGTGATTTGTTCGGACTGCTACCGCTTGCCTGCCGCGGCGTACAACACCACGTTCGCGGCAAGGCGGGCGGCGTCGGGTCCGGCCAGGCCCTTGCAGTTGTAGACAGGCTGGCCTTGTAGCGGGGCTACGACAGACATCGGGCTGAGAATCACCGCGGCCCGGCCTGCGATTTCGACGAGGAACAACTTGGGCGGTCCAGCCTTGCCGCTGTCGCCGCCGACGGCCCGGGTGTAACGCACCTTGGCCAGGCTGGAGCCCAAACCACCTGCGAAAGCACCCGTCAGCAAAGGGTGATCGGCGGGCATCTCGCGAACGGCACCAGCGCCGAACATTTCCTCCAGCGCGGCCCGGGCGTCGGCTATCAGTGGCTCGGTCCCCATGGCCGAATCGATCATCAGCGTTCCCCCGCCGGTAAGATACGCCTTGAGCTTGGCCTTCTGGCCCGCGGTCAGGCCGGCCGGGGTCGTGCCGGTCATCCAGAGCACCGGGATGCCGGGAGCTATCGAGGCCGAGGCGTCCACGGCCGGCGACACATCCAGGCCGACGCTGATCGACCCAGCCAGCACGTCGCTGAGCCTGTCCATGGCGCCCTTGCACACATTCCAGTCACCGGCGTGGCGAAGCCGTGCGATGGGTATTCTCCGCCTGGCGATCGCACGCTTCGGCTGGGGCAGGCCCATGGCCAGTCGGCTCTTGGGCGAGGCCAGGTCGGTGGTATACAGCAGTGCGTTGGCGGGTAGTTGGAAAAGCTGCGGGCGGTCGGCCCAGCGGCTCTGGTGCCAGGCCCCCGACGCATCGCCTTCGAATACCAGCACCCGCAGGCGGCAACTGTCACCCAGGGCGAACAACTTGGGCCGGCCCTTTTTGCCGATTTTGAAGTAGGTCGAGTATATCTCGTGATCGAACGGCACATCGCCTGCGGTGTAGCCTCTCAGCAACCCCTTGAGGTAGACCTTGACCGCCTCGAAGATGTCCCGCCTCCCGCCAAAGGGCTGGACCAGCACGCTCCCGCCCGCGTCGAGCGTTGTTCGTATCTGCCCGGCCAGGCCGGCAGGCATTTCCTTGCCGCCGGCCTGCACGTAAAGCAGCGGCGCGACATACTTCGGCTTGGACGCCCCGAGAGGCACCTTTCGCCACGAACCCGCCCTGCCCAGCGAGCGGGACATCCATCGCACCAAGTTGGCTGCGTCGCGAGAGTCATCCCCGGCGCGCTGGCCGAAGGATATCTTGTCTATCAGCACCGCCCCGCGAGCCCGCGAAAGGGCCATCACCGCGAAGCACGTGCGAATGGCAACCATACCGTCCGCCACGTCCGCTCCGGGCGAAGGCGCCGGGTCGGTCCAGCATCCAGACGCCTTCTGCCGCCCGCAGATGAGTTCAGCCACGCCTTGGGCGACCGTTATCGCGCCAACCCGATCCATCCCGCCCTCGTCGGCCATCTGAAGAAGGCAGTAGAGGTAGTAATACTCGTAGGCCTCCCCGGTGCCCCAGACCCACTTGGGGTTCTCGCCCAGGACGATGTTGCCCGACATCCAATCGATGGCGGAGGCGATGGCTTTCTTGTAGGGCGACGGGTTCGGTCGCCGCGCAGCCTTGACCGAGTAGTCGGGCTCGACGTGCCTGGCGTACTGGTCCGTCAGGATGTACAGCGCCGCAACTCCCGCAGCCGTCATGGACCCGTAGCTGCTGCTTCGCAGCCGAAAGCCGGTCAGTCCCGGTGGCTGGTAGCTTATTCCGCCGTCGTCATTGGCGCCCCTGGCCCAGTATCCTCGGGCCCTGGCCCAGATAACGGGCGATATTTTGGCCCCGGCGACTTCCGCCTTCCTCAGCGCCAACATCGCCAGGAACGTGTTGGAGTTGTCCACCCAGTTGGGGTTTTCCCTGGTGGTCCGATAGCCAGGCCCGTAGCCCCAGCCACCGGTGCGGCGGTTGAGGTTGCCGGCCAGCCAGGTCACATCCTGCGCCAGCCGGGCAGCGTAATCCTTCCCCGGCAGGAGCGAGTAGACCATCACCCGCACCGCCCGGACATAGGTGGTCTTGGGCGAGATTTGGTTTATGTAATCGAGTGCCTTGGCAAGTTGCGGGCGTTTGGGGTCTTCGCCGGCCTCGAGAGCAGCCAGCAACACCAGCGACTCCACCCCGCCAGTATGCTGCGAGGCGTACTTGGTGTCCCAGGCGCCGTCGGGCTTCTGGACGCCATAGAGATAGTCCAGCCCGGCGCGAATCGCGCGGTCGACCCGCCCATCCAGCGGGTCCGCGGGCCAGGCCGGCGCCTTGATCACGCCCCTGCGGGCCGGGACGACAGGTTCGACCGGCCGCGGAATCGGCACCGTTGGCGAGGCAACCGGCGGGGTTTGCGCCGTCGGCCCGGTCGTACCGTTGGAAGGTCTGCCCGTCGGTATCGAGGCTGTGTCCCCGAAAAACGGCGGCGGACGAAACGAGTTGGAATCCGCGTCGACCTTGGGCCGACGGGCGGCCTGGCATACCGCCAACGAAAGCCCTGCCGTAAGCGCAGCCGCCACGACAACGAGAAGCAAACGCCCCGGAACCAGCGGTTCCAGGAACCGACAATTGTTCCCTGACTTTGCGTTAATTACTGATAGCATATAGAAAAACGTTCACCACAGGTTTTTGGGCATCCCAATCAGCACAGTCCTCATAAGAGTATGGGTTATAGCCCCCTTTCGCACAAGTCCAATCATGGCGGCCTGGAAAGAACCATCCGCCTCTTGAGCAAGACAGACCCCATCTTCGGCCCGCAGGCCTACAGCGGCCCCGTTCAATTGCTTGAAGATGCCCAAGCCCGGGTAAATTGGTAGATTTCGCTATTTCCGGCGTCTGCCTCGTCGGCGAAGCAGCGCCAAGCCGCCGAAGGCCAGCAGCGACATAGTGGCGGGTTCGGGGACAAACTCTACGACGTAGCTGACCAGCAGGTCCTGGCCGTCCAGATCGTTCCACTCATCCCCCCAGGGGACGCCACCGGACACATATGGTCCCAGGAAGTGCAGCTTGTCCTGATAGTCGAACGAGTCGTCGGGGCGGGATGCCTCCCAGTTCAAATACAGGAACGGCTCACCGGTCACCCACTGCCAGTTTCCATCGGGCTCGGGCGAACCGTCCGGCTGGAGTCCGCCCAACCACGGCCCAAGGCTTCTGGGGCTTACGGTCTGCAACCAGAGACTCGAATCCTCGTCGATGAGATCGTAGATGAAGGCGTTCTCCTCAGCGGACGTGATCGTGGCCAAGTGGCCGCCCTCGGCCTCGGCGGCTGCCTCGGCATCGAACCAACTGACGCCCCCGGACGCCTGAACCACCTGATACCGATGCCCGTTGCCGCCATCGGCGGTCTTCCACTGGACCGGCGGTTGAGCAATGACGCCGGGGACGTTATCGACGCCGATCTCGATGACGTAGCCCGGTTGCAGGCTGTAATCCCGCGCGTCATTCCACGTCGGACCCATCAACTGTCCGTAGCCCAGGAACTGGGCTCTGTTCTGCTGGCCGGGAGGGGGGGCAGGATCATCGTTGGGTTGCTCCGGTGCCCAGTTCGCGTAAAACCAAGGCTCCCCCGTCACCCACCGCCAGCGCCCTTTCGGCTCTGGAGAACCGTCCGGCTGGAGCCCGCCAATCCATGGGCCTGAACCGTGGCTGTGATTCAGATTCGAGTCGTCCCAGAGGGCCGGGTCGTCATCAATCAGGTCGAAAACGAAGGCGTTCTCCTCGGCCGATCCCATCGTAACCAGATGTCCTCCGGCCGCTTCAGCGGCGGCATTGGCACCGTTCCAGCTGATCCAGCCCGGCACGGCAACGGGCTGATACCAGTGTCCGTTTCCCCCCGAGGCTTCGGGCCATTGAATCGGTTGGGCTGCTGTGGCTGAGACGGTAGCCAACGTCATCACAAACAGCGAAATGATAATCTGCGACAATCTGATGCCCTTCATAGCTCTACCCTTCGCTTCCCTTGCGGCCCCAGGCTTGCAGGGCGCAAGCGCAGTGCCACAGCTTCCTTCGGGGGGCTGAAGAACCCGAGCGTGGTCATCGGTCCCCGTTGACCACCGCGAACAGCGCGGTCTGCTCCTCTCACATGAGCAACCAGAAGAACCCGGCCTCATCGCCGCCGACGGCGCAGCAGCGCCAGGCCGCCCAAGGCCAGCAGCGACATAGTGGCGGGTTCGGGGGTAACGTGGTAGATCGTGGTCGTCGAACCGGTGCGGAGTGACTCGGCCACGTATAGGTCTCCTTCCGGTCCGAAGACGATGGACCAGATCTCCTCGTTGTCGGAGGTGGCGAACTCCGTGGCTGAGCCGTTCGGGTCCACTTGGTACAGTCGGAGGGCGGAGTTCAGTTCCGGCCCGCCGGTGGCGAACAGGTCGCCGCCGAAGGCTCCGGTCGGGTCCAGGGCCAGCCTCATGGCGAAGGGCACCTCGTCGCTGAACAGTTGCGCTTGGCCCTGCGCGTCCAGCGTGAAGATTCCGCCTAGAGATGCATTGCTGCCCCCGTATCCCACGGGCATGTACATCAGCCCATCGTAGTCCCCAGCCGGGGCGAATACCACGTTGCCCGGGCCGCCCCCGTCATACCATCCGGGGAACAAACTGAACTCAGAGAGTATTCCGTTGGTGTCGAACCGGGCTGTGCGGTCCTGTGAGGCGGTGGTCATGTAGAGCATCCCGCCGTAGTTGCCGACGTGGTCGAGAGTCAGTCCCGATGGACCGTGGTAGGGGTTTCCAAACGAGTTGATTGTAGTAACGCTGCCTGCCTTAGTGACCTTCAGAAGTTTGCCATTCCAGTCGTCGGTTCTCTGGGCCATGTACAGGTAGTCGCCGTAAGCGGTGCCTCCACCCCATACGATCCCAGCGGCGGGAACCCCGGTCAGGAACTCGCCAGCTGCGCCGTCCGGCGTCACCTTCCATACATTCGAAGAGTAGGTGTGGGTGATGTACAGATTGTCTTCATTGTCGAAGGCCATGAATTTGGGCAAGCCCAGCCCTGTTTTGGAATACGTTGCGTACTTCGTGATCTGGTACTTCCCGTCCTGGATCTGCAGCTCCGCCGATGCGGCGGCTCCGAGTGCGCAGACGATCAAAGCCGCGATTCTGCATTGCTGTTGGATTCTGATCCC
>CAZMBZ010000086.1:0-1770 GCA_964564285.1 uncultured Planctomycetaceae bacterium
CGAGGCTGCCTTTGAAATGATCCGCGACCTGGGCTTCGAAATGATCCGGGAATGACAACTTTAAATAGGGACGCTAACCATTTTATAGCGTTCGCGTGGGCGAGACAGGATCTGGCAGGCGATGTTTGGCGAACATTAACCGTCGGCATGGCCAGTATGGGTGCAGTAAATGGTTAGCGTCCCTATATAACGCTATTTAACGATATTCGACTATGGTTGAGCACTTGGATAACGAGCTTGAGGCGCTGGCGGGGAAGGGGCTCTTGCGTCGGCTTCGCGCTTTGCCGGAGTGCGGGGCTCGCATTCGCCTGGCCGATGGGCGGGTGGTGCTGAACTTTTCATCCAATGATTACCTTGGTCTGGCGGACGACCCGCGCGTCAAGGCCGGGGCGATCGAGGCCGTCGAACGGCTTGGTTGTTCGGCGCGTGCATCGCGGCTGATGGCGGGCGACTTGGAGCTTTGCGAGCAGCTTGAGGCGGACCTGGCGTCGCTGGTGGGCACGGAGACGGCGTTGGTTTTCGGCAGCGGGTTCCTGACGAACCTCGGCGTGATGACGGCTGTGGCAGGGCGAGGCGACGAAATTTTCGCCGATCGGCTGAACCACGCCAGCCTCACCGACGGCATGCAGCTCAGCGGGGCCAGGTGGCACCGGTATCGGCACAAGGATGTCGGTCATCTTGCGAGCTTGCTGGCCAGATCGAACGGTTCTCGGCGGGTGGTGGTGACGGATTCGATCTTCAGCATGGACGGCGACCTCGCGCCGCTGGATGAGGTTGCAGCCGTCGCCGAACGCCACGGCGCGACGCTCGTGGTGGACGAGGCCCACGCCATTGGTGTAATGGGCGAGAGCGGCGGGGGGGTATGTCGCCAGGCTGGCTGCACGATTCGCCCGGATGCGGTGGTTGGCACGCTGAGCAAGGCAATCGGTGGTTACGGCGGGTTCGTCGGCTGCTCGGCGACGATGCGGCAGGTGCTGGTCAACCGTGCGCGGAGTTTCATTTACTCGACCGGTCTGCCTCCGGCGTGCATCGGTGCGGCGCGGGCGGCGCTGGCGATTCTGGCGTCCGAGCCGGGCATGGGCGAGCGTCTCATGGCGAAGGTTAACCTGCTGGCCGGGCTGCTGGCGGAGGCTGGGCTCGCCGAAGCGCAGCCGCAGTCGCAGATACTGTCCATCCGGGTTGGTGGCAACGATGAGGCGGTGCGGCTGTCGCAGCTTCTGTGGGATCGCGGTGTGTTAGCGATGGCGGTTCGTCCGCCGACGGTTCCGGCAGGGACTGCCAGGCTGCGGCTTTCGGTGACGTTGGCTCACACGGATGATGCGCTTCGCATCGCGGCGCGGACGATAATCGACGCCGCTTGCGAGGTGGGGTTGTTATGATTGGCACGCGATGAGCAGAGGAATCTTCATTACGGGCACGGGCACGGATGTCGGCAAGACGGTCGTCACCGCGGCGGTGCTGCGCGGCGCGCGAGCGTCGGGCATTGACGCCGTGCCACTGAAGCCCGTGCAGACCGGCGCGGTCGAAGGCCCCGACGGTCTGCGGGCGCCGGATGTGGAATTAGCATTGTCGGCTGCGGGGTTGGACGCGTCGCCCGAGGCGGTTGCGATGATGGCTCCGTTTCTTTACAAGCCGGCGTGCTCGCCTCACCTGGCAGGCCGGTTGGCCGGTAGGCCGGTGACCGTGGATGCTGTCTGTGCCTGTGCCGAAAAACTGCTTACCCGACACGACTGTTTGATAGTCGAGGGCGCCGGCGGGGTCATGGTCCCC
>CAZMBZ010000086.1:1870-6712 GCA_964564285.1 uncultured Planctomycetaceae bacterium
GCGACATCGTGGGCAACTGTCGAGGCGGGTCTGACCGGCCTGCCGGTAGTTCTTGAACGATTGAGGAAAAATGGCTGACGATTTGCGACAGGCGGACCTTCGTTGCCTCTGGCACCCATGCACGGATATCGAGGCCATGGCTGGGGCGCAGTTCCCGATCATCGAGCGGGCCGAGGGCGTGTACCTGCACGAGCGCGGCGGGCGGGCGCTGCTGGACGGCATCGCTTCGTGGTGGTGCGTGAGTCTCGGGCACAGCCACCCGCGGATCGTCGAGGCGATTCGCCGCCAGGCGGGGCAACTCCAGCACTGCATCCTTGGCGGCATGTCGCACCCGCGTGCGATCGAGCTTGCCGAGCGGCTGGCGGAGATTACTCCCGGCGACCTCGGTCACGCGTTCTTCGCAAACGATGGCGCCTCTGCCGTCGAGGCGGCATTGAAGATCGCCATCCAGTACTGGGCCAATCGCGGACAGCGCGGCCGCGGGCGATTCATCGCGCTGGCTGACGGGTATCACGGCGACACACTTGGCTGCGTCGGTGTTGGGTACGTCGACGGTTTCCACGAGCCCTTCCGCGACGTGGTTCGCCCATCGCTGCGCGCGACGAGTCCACACTGTCTCGACTGCCCGATGGGCAAGTCGCCGGACTGCTGCGACGTGGAGTGTTTCGAGTCGATGCGGTCGTTGATCGAAGCCCATCACCATGAAACCGCCGCGGTGATTGTCGAGCCGCTCTGCCAGGGCGCGGGCGGGATTCGCATGTACCCGGCTGAGTATCTCCGTCGCCTGCGACGCTGCTGTGACGCTCATGGCCTGCTTCTGATCGCCGACGAGATCGCCGTAGGCTTCGGCAGGACCGGCACGATGTTCGCTTGCGAGCAGGGGTCCATCACGCCGGACTTGATGACCCTCGGCAAGGCCCTGACCGGCGGGCACATGCCGATGAGCGTCGTGCTCGCGACTGATGCGGTTTACGATACCTTCCGCAGTTCGCCGGATTGCGATCGGACCTTCTACCACAGCCACACCTTCGGCGGGAATCCGATCGCCGCAGCCGCGGCATTGGCGGCGCTGGACATCTACGAAAGCGAATCGATAGTCGAATCCTGCCAACCGCGAATCGCCCAACTCGCCGCTGGCATCCGCGAAGTCGCCGCAGCCGTCGGCGGCGCGCCGTGTCGCAGCCTCGGCATGATTGCCGTGGCGGAGTTGTCCGACGCCCTCGGCGGCGCCGCGCGCGCCCGCCGCCTCGCAGCCAGGGCAATGGAATTGGGCCTGTTCATCCGCCCCCTGGGCCGGTGCATCTACCTCTGGCCCCCGCTGACGACCAGCGAATCCGAGTTGGCGGAGATGCTCGACATTCTCCAAGCCGCCGCCGAATAGAGGCCGGTTACGGTTGGGAAAAGCCCAGGCGCTGAAGTGGGGTCATTTTCACTTCCACACTTTTCGTCGGCGCGAGTATATAGGGTTAGAGGTGGGCAATGAAAACCGAGCCGAGCGACGAACAATTGATGGGATGCCTGGCCGCCGGAAACGATGGGCCCTTGGGCGAGTTGATGAAGCGGTGGGGGACTCGCGTCTTCTGTTATGTTGACCGCATGTGCGGGTATCTAAGCAGGACCGAAGACATCTGCCAGGACATCTGGACCCGCATCTTTCTTGGTCGCCACCGATTTGATCGCTCCAGGACGTTCGCGCCATTCCTGTTCGCCGTCGCAACCAACTGCTGCCGTACGGAAATCTCCCGAGCCCAGCGCAGTTACTACTGGTCGGGCCAGTGGACCGAGTTGGTCCAGCAGGCCGACGACGATCCGTCGGCCTTGTCCAATATGGTGTGTCGCGAGCAGTGCCAGTCCCTGCACCGCGCCATCTACCGTCTGCCTGAGAAGCAGCGGGCCGTCGTGCTGCTGTATCTGCTGATGAACGGCTCATACAGGCACGTTGCCCAGACGCTGACGATAACCGAGGCCACCGCTCGCAGTCACATGAGCCATGCGCTCAGGGCACTGCGGGAACGCCTGGACCGCATGTCAGGCGATTTCGCAAGTACGCCCGAGCCGGAGGTGAAACATGACCGATCGAACTGAAAAACTCGACGAGATGATGGATTACTTTGTTTACGGATTGCTGTCCGAAAAGAGGGCCGAGCAGGTCCGCCGCAAGATCGAGGAAGACCCCGAGTGGCAACTGGCGTACGAGGCGGCCGTGGCGAGAAGCCAGGCCCTCGGCCGCGCTGTGAGGACCGACCAGGCCCCGGCCGCGGCGCGGACCGGCCACAAAGACATCGCCCGGAGGGCTAGGCAGATGGAAATGGGTTCCTTGCGTCGCAGAAGGATTTTTCTTCGCGTTGTGGGCGCTATCCCGGCAGCGGCGGTTCTGCTGATTCTGCTGTCATGGCTCAGTGTGGCGCTGGTTCAGCCGCCGCAGAGCGTGCTGCGCCTCGTGGGGCAGTCGGAACTGGCCGGCGGGGCCATGGCGTCCCTGCGCGTGATCGTTCAGGACCTGGCTGGCCAGGCTTTGTCCGGTGTGCCGGTGAGCTTTGCCTTGCGCCCGACCGGGGGCAGCGAGATCTTCCTGGGCGAGACCCGCAGTAATCAGACCGGCTCGGCCGAGCTGCGCGTCAAACTGCCCGACAGGCAGGGCAAGGCGACTCTTGTCGTGTATTCCGACGACTCGCGATTCTCGCGGCTCGAGGTCCCCATCAGCCTCCAGAGGGTTTCCAAGGTGTACCTGTCCACAGACAAACCGATCTATCAGCCGGGACAGACCATCCATATTCGCTGCCTGGTGCTTCGCAAACCGGAGCTGACCCCCGATGCGGGCAAGCCGGTTGAGTTCACCGTCACCGACCCTGCCGGCAACGTGATCTTCCGCCGGACGCCACGGCTGAGCGAGTATGGTATTGCCTGGACGGATCTGTCGCTGGATGAGTTGATCACGCCCGGCCGGTATGTCGTCAAGGCCGCCGCCGGGGCAGACGCCAGCGAGCAGACGGTGGAGATATACCAGTACAAGCTGCCGGCGTTTTCAGTAAAGGCGTCGACCGATCGCTCGTACTACCTGCCCGGCCAGGCCGTCAGCGGCACGGTGGACATGCAGTACCATTTCGGCAAGGCAGTGGTGGGCGGCAAGCTGCTGATCGAACTGCGCGATCGCGTCGGCGGGGCCTCCGATGCGGTTGCCTCAGTCGTGGCGGCCACCGACGAGAGCGGCAGGGCGACCTTCGAGCTAACGCCGTCCGGCAAGCTCTTCGGGCTAGACCGCGCCCAGGGCCAGGCCAACTTGCTGCTGACAGCCAAGGGGACCGATTCGGCAGGGCAGGAAAACGTCGGCTATCTGACGGTTCCCGTTGCCAATCAGGACATTCGCCTGTCGGTCGTGGCCGAGAACGGTCGCGCCAGTCGAGGCCTGCTGACACGCCTGTACATCGTAGCCAGCTACCCCGACGGCAGGCCCGCAAAGGCGTTGCTGGACGTGCAAAGCCTCGGCCAGGGCATTCGCACCGACGACGCCGGCGTGGCCGTGATCGAAACTTCCAACGCACCGGATTCGTTGCGGATCGTCGCCCACGACGACCAGGGCAGGACCGGCAAGGTGGAGATGTCCCTGCCAACGGCCTCCCAGTCGCTCGTGCTTCGCACCGACAAGCCCTTCTACAAATCCGGGCAGACCATGGCCGTGGAGGTCCTCAGCGGCCTGGGCGGCGATGTGTATCTCGACGTGATAAAGGACCGCCAGACGGTGCTGACCAAGTCGCTGGTTCTCAAGGATGGCCGCGGCGCGATGGCGGTGGACATTCCCGCGGAGTTGTCGGGCACGCTTCGACTGCACACGTACGCGCTGGACCCCAACGGCGGGTGGATCGGGCGCGATCTACTGGTCGTGGTTGAGTCGGCCGGGATGCTCGATGTCGATGTCTCTTCCGACAAGGCAGAATACCGGCCGGGGGAGGATGCCCGGTTGTCGTTCAAGGTGACCGGCAGCGGCAGTCGGGCCGTGCCGGCGGCGCTGAGTCTGTCGGCTGTGGACGAGGCAGTGTACTCCGTTCAGCAGGCCGCGCCGGGGCTCGAGGGCCTGCTGGGGTCGCTGGATGAGGACCTGCTCGCCCCGGCCATCGAGGCCCACGGCTTTTCGACGCACCTGATGGGGCAGGACGAGGACTACGCCCGCGCCGTCCTCGCCGCCGCCGTCGCGGACAGGTTGGGCACCCCGAAGAAGGCTTCCTCTCTGGATCGCAGCACTCGGCACTCGGCGCTGCTAGCCTACCATCTTGCCCGGCGAGGCCGAGCGCATATGGCCTTTTCCATTACGGGCATTGGCATTGTCGTCGTCGCCATTGGGCTGCTGGTCCTTCTGTTCGCCTTCTCACGGTCATGGGGAACAACCGTCGTAGTTATTGGCATTTTCACGCTCCTCCTTGCCGCGATAATGGTGCCCACTCTCGGTCCGACCGGTCAAATGCTGCGCCAATCGCGTTCGGCCGCAGTGCCCTCGGTCAGGATTGTGAAGGATGCTAAGTCAAGCATTCCCATGATGTTCCAGGCCACACCCGCCGCGCCCACCGACCCCGCCGTCCGTACGCGGAGCTACTTCCCTGAGACGTTGCTATGGAGGCCGCAGGTTATCACCGACGCCAACGGCAGGGCCGAGCTGACCATCCCGCTGGCAGACAGCGTCACCACGTGGCGGCTGTCCGGTTCGGCCGTCAGCAAGGCCGGGCGCTTGGGTCGGGTCGCATCGACCATTCGTGTGTTCCAGCCGTTCTTCGTCGAGATCAACGCGCCGCCGACACTGACGGCAGGAGATGAGGTCTCCGTGCCGCTGGTGCTTTACAACTACACCGA
>CAZMBZ010000086.1:6722-17072 GCA_964564285.1 uncultured Planctomycetaceae bacterium
TTGGCGATCGTGCCGGATGAAGATGCGCCCGCTACGGTGGACGTCCCTGCCAACGAGGTCGTCCGGGCTTACGTTCGCGTTCGGGCGGAGCAGCCAGGCCAGGCCGTGCTGACAGTCCGCGCAACGTCGTCGGGCGTGGCTGATGCCATCCGCCGCGAGATCGCCATTGTCCCGCCGGGCAGGCCCGTGTCGTTTGCGGTCGGTGGCGTACTGGAAGATGGGTCCAAGGAAGTCGAGCTGCCCCTGCCCGCCGATGCCGTGCCTGGCAGCATGACGGTCCAGATGAAGGTATACCCCAGCCGCTTCAGCGAGCTGATGGACGGTCTGGAGAACATCTTCCGCATGCCGCACGGATGCTTCGAGCAGACATCATCCACCACGTATCCCAACATCATGGCGCTTTCATACATGAAGGCCCACGGCCAGACCCGGCCGGAGGTCGCCGCCAAGGCACAGAACTACATCAACCTCGGCAAGCAACGGTTGCTCGGCTTCGAGGTAGGCGACGGGGGCTTCAGCCTCTTCGGTCAGCCGGCGGCCAACGTTGCGCTGACGGCGTACGGCATGATGCAGTTCGCCGACATGGCCAAGGTCGAACCCGTGGATGACAAGCTCCTGGCGCGGATGGCGAAATGGATCGCCAGCAGGCAAGCAGGCGAAGGCTCATGGACGGGCAACCTGTTTGAGACACCCATACTCGACGGAAGTAAGATCGCCACAACGGCCTACGTTACCTGGGCGATATCCGCCTATGACGCGGACAGCCCGGCCGCGATTAAGGGCAGAGGATACATCGAGTCGAATATTGCCTCGGTTAAGGATGCCCACACGCTTGCCCTGTGCGCCAATGCGTTCCAGGCCGGGGGCGACAACAGCGCCGGCGCCGGGATCCTGCGGCGTCTGGCGGGCATGGCCCAGCGGGCAGGGAAAGACCAGCAGCACTGGTCCGCCTCCGGGTCGCACCTGACCTACAGCCGGGGCCGATACGGCGACGTTGAGACCACGGCCCTGGCGGCGCTGGCGCTTTCGCACGACAGGCAGTACATGCCGCTGCTGCACGATGCCTTGCGCTGGCTCGCGGCCCGGAAGGACCCGCGAGGCACGTGGGGTACCACGCAGGCAACCGTGCTAGCGCTCAAGGCGCTGCTGGCCGGGGAGAACTCGGCTGCAAGACGAAATGCGACCGCGACCGTGGCGGTGCGTGATGCGGCCGCGGAAAACGCTACGTCGCTCGCGGAGTTGACCGTCGCGCCGGATCAGTTGGACGTGGTGCATACGATGCGGCTGGCGCCGCCGAAGACGGCGGGTCCGGTTCGCCTGCGCATCGACGGCCGAAACGCCGCCGGCATGGGTTATCAGCTTGTTGTCCGCTACCACACGCTCACAGCCCCGGCCAGCGACAGCGGGCCGCTCGACATCCGCGTCGAGTACGACCGGACCGAACTGCGGACCGGCGAATCGCTGACCGCCCGGGTCACAATCACCAACAAAAGCTCCGCCTCGGCCAAGGTGCTCCTGGCGGACGTTGGCACGCCGCCGGGATTCACTGTCGATCCGTCGGGGCTGGACAAGCTCCAGACTCAGGGCAAGATCGACCGCTACACCGTCGCCGCCCGCGGCGTGATTCTGTACATTCCCGAGGTGAAGGCGAAGGCCCGGCTGGAGCTGTCCTACAAGCTGATTGCCCGGATGCCGCTCAGCGCGGTCGCCGCGCCGACACGTCTGTATCCCTACTACGATCCCGACAGCCTGGCCTCCGATTCGTCGGCGAGGTTCACGGTCAAGTAGCCCGGCTCAGGGACTGGTCGCCTTTACGCGATCTTCCTGTGACATTGCAGCCAGTGCTTCCACCTGCTTTTCGTCCAGTTTCAGGCCCTGGGCCACTCGTCTGCCGTAGTCGGGGTCGGCCTTGAAGAACAGGGCAGTCTGACGAAGTTGGAGTCGCTTCATGGCGCCGCCGAGGTGGTCTACGATGTTTCCGACGAGGTGTTCGCGGTCGGTATCGGTCATGACGCGCCGGTAGAGCTCGCCAGGTTGGAAGAAGTCGTCTTCGGTGAGTTCCTGGGGATGCCTTGCCGCGGGGCCTTCGAGGTTCATGGGTGGCTCGGCGAAGCTCACATCCGGCGCGGGACCGCCCATCGAGTTTGGCCAGTAGTTAGGCCCGCCGCCGCCGTTGTCGTCGAGTCGCATTTGCCCATCGCGCTGGTACGTGGCGGCCTTGCAGGCCTTGGGCGCATTTACCGGCAGGAGTTGGTAGTTCGTGCCCAGTCGGTATATGTGTGCGTCGTGGTAGCTCATCACCCGTGCCTGGAGCATCTTGTCCGGCGAGGCTGCGATTCCAGGCACGAAGTTGCCCGGGCTGAACGCCGCCTGCTCGACCTCGGCGAAGTAGTTGGCTGGGTTGCGGTCGAGTGTCATCGTGCCGATCTCTATCAGCGGGTAGTCCTTGTGTGGCCAGACTTTTGTGATGTCGAAGATGTTCCAGCGATAGTCCCTGGCCTCTTCGGGAGTCATTATCTGGACGCAGACTTTCCAGCTAGGCCCGTTGCCCGCGGCGATGGCTTCGTGGAGATCTGTAGTGGCGTGGTTGGGGTCTTGCCCGCCCTGCCGGGCCGCCTCATCGCGTGTGAGGTTCTGGATGCCCTGGGCGGTCTTGAAGTGATACTGCACCCAGAAGTACTCGCCCTTAGTGTTGTACCACTTGAAGGTATGGCTGCCGTAGCCGTTCATGTGTCGGTGACTTCGGGGCGTGCCTCGGTCGGAGAAGAGGACCGTCACCTGGTGCATCGATTCCGGCGTGAGTGACAGGAAGTCCCAGAACATGTCCGGGTCGGGCGCGTTGGTGGCGGGGTTGCGTTTCTGGGTGTGGATGAAGTCCGGGAACTTCATCGGATCGCGGATGAAGAAGACCGGCGTGTTGTTGCCCGTCATATCGTAGTTGCCTTCTTCGGTGTAGAACTTGACCGCGAAGCCTCGCGGGTCGCGTGCGGCGTCGGGCGAGCCCTTCTCCCCGCCGACCGTCGAGAACCGCGCCAGCACTTCCGTCTTCTTGCCGGCCTCTGAGAGGAATTTCGCCCGAGTGTACTTGCTCATGTCGGCCTTGCACTCGAACGTGCCGAACGCGCCAGCCCCTTTGGCATGCACCACGCGCTCGGGGATTCTCTCGCGGTTGAAGTGTGCCAGCTTCTCCATAAGGTGAACATCTTGGAGCAGCACGGGTCCTTTCGGTCCAGCGGTTACACTATCCTGATCGTTGTCTACAGGTATACCCGAGGCGGTGGTGAGTTTCTTCTTGTCGTCTGCCATAAGTGGTCTCCTTTGGTTTTTGGACGATATTCCCAATCATAGGATGCATGACCAAGTTTATGTAGACGAACGCCTAGGGTTTTTTTATTTCTGCCGGCGCAGACCACAGACATCACGAACGCGCACTTGGGAGGTCGTGGTTTATCGAACGGTTTCGACGGACTTCAGTATCGCCGTGCAGGCCCTTGCGATTGTGCCGTCAACATGATCAGACGACAGGCGGCCCTTGGTGATCGAGGTCCATGGCCTCCAGGGCTGTGGGGAAGGGGTGAAGTGCCCGACGAAAGATGCCCAGGCTATACGCTATGGCCAGGCCGTAATTGGTTATTGCCGTTCCCGCCTGGCGGCAGCGGGCGATGCGGGAAAGCATTTCCCGGCGATTCCACATGCACCCCCCGCAGTGAATGACCAGCTTGTACTGGTCGAGGTCTTTAGGGAAGTCGTGGCCCTGGATATTGTTGAAGTCGAGTTGGCCTCCGACGTATTGCGTCAGCCAGCGGGGGATCTTGACTCGCCCGATGTCGTCGCCGATGGGGTGATGCGAGCACGCCTCGGCGATCAGCACGCGGTCGCCGGCTTGCAGATGCTCGATGGTCGCGGCGCCGCGGACGAGTTCCGGCAGGTCGCCCTTGAAACGCGCGAAGAGGATCGAGAAGGATGTCATCGGCACGTCGTCAGGAGTGTCGGCTGCGACTTTGAGAAAGGCCTGACTGTCAGTGACGACCAGCGAGGGGGGCTCTTTCAGGCGGTCCAGCGCGCTTCGTAATTCGCGGTCTTTGACGATCAGGCAGCAGGCGTCGTTGTCCAGCGCGTCGCGGATGGACTGGACCTGCGGCAGGATGAGTCTGCCCTTTGGCGCCTCCATGTCGATGGGCACGACGAGCACAATCAGGTTGCCTGGCCGAACGAGATCGCCGAGGACGGTCGGGGTGTTGATGAAGTCGTCCGGTGCCTTGCGGATGAGCATTTCTCGCAGTTCGAGCACTCCCTCGCCGCGGCTCGCGACGGCGGAGACGGCTGGGACCTTTACCTCCGCGAGCCGGTCGATGATATCGGCGTGGGGGGTGGCGAGGTCGCATTTATTGAAGACGGCGACTGCGGGAATGTCGCGGCGTCGCAGTTCGCCGAGGACGAGGTCTTCGTACCGTCCCCAATGGCCCGCCTCGGCGACGATAATGCCGATGTCCGTGCGATCGAAGACCTGATGCGTCGAGGCGACTCGCTGTTCGCCGAGGGTGCCTACGTCGTCGATTCCGGCGGTGTCGATGAACAGCACCGGCCCGATCGGTAGCAACTCCATCGGCTTTTCAACCGGGTCGGTCGTCGTGCCGGCCTGTTCTGATACTATCGACACGGTCTGCCTTGTCATGGCGTTGAGCAGGGAACTCTTGCCCACGTTGCGCCGGCCGAAAAGACCAATATGCAGTCGGTATCCTTTGGGGGTCTTCTGCATGCGAGGTTATTTCTCCTTCGGCCCGTTGGGCTGTTGGCTATTTGGCGACTGGCCGTTGCGTCCTTCGACGTGCCACTGCCCACCTGGTCGCGAACCGAGTTGCATCACGCGTTGCGGGCTTGTGAGTTCGTCGAATTCCTCAGCCGACATCAGCCCACGGTCCAGCACCATCTCTCGGATGGCGCGTTTCTCGGTGGTAGCGGCTTCGGCGATCTCTGTGGTTCGCTCGTAGCCGAGGTGTTCGACCAGGGCGGTAAGTACTGCCGTCGCGGACTCGACGTGGCTGCGGCAGCGGGCCTGGTCCGCTTCGATGCCCGTTACGCATCGCGTCGCCAGTGTGTGGCACGCGGCAGAGAGAAACTCGATGTTCTCCAGCAGGCATTCCGCCACCAATGGCAGGAAGGCATTGAGTTCCAGTGTTCCGGCAGAGCATGCATGGGCGATGGCCTGGTCGTTTGCCATGACCTTCATCGCAACCTGGCTGACGGCCTCGCATATTACGGGGTTGACCTTTCCGGGCATGATGGACGAGCCGCTCTGGACGGCAGGCAGGTGGATTTCCCCAAGCCCGCCGTGCGGCCCGGAAGACAGCAGCCGGAGGTCCGTCGCCACCTTCAGCAGACTGACGGCCTGGGCTTTGAGGATGCCGCTGACCTCGACGTAGACGTCCACGTTCTGCGTGGCCTCGACGAGGTTCTCCGCCCGTGCGAGGTTCATGTGGGTTATCGACCGCAGATGCTCGATGACGTGGAAGATGTACTCCCGGGGCGCGCCGAGGCCCGTGCCGATGGCCGTGCCGCCGAGGTTTACAACGCGCAGGCGCTCATGGCATTTGGAGATGCGCCAGCGGTCGCGAGCGAAGGCCTCGGCGTATGCGCCCATTTCCTGGCCTAGGGTGGTGAGCACGGCGTCCTGCATCTCGGTTCGGCCAAGTTTCACTACGTTAGCGAACTCCTTTTCCTTGGCCTGGAATGCCTCTACAAGGACGACGACCTGGTGTTCGAGCTCGCTCAGCAGTCCTATCGCCGCCACGCGAAGGGCGGTCGGGTACGTGTCGTTGGTGGACTGGTGCAGGTTGATGTCGTCCAGGGGGTCGAGGGTGGAGCTGTCCCCCGGCGCCAGGCCAAGGATTTCGAGGGACCGGTTGGCCAAGACCTCGTTCACGTTCATGTTCGTGCTCGTGCCGGCGCCGCCCTGGAGGGCGTCGACGACGACGTGCTCGTCCAGGGCGCCGTCCATCATCTCGCGGCAGGCCTGCTCGATGGCGGCGAAAGTTGTATCATCCCATCGGCCCAGTTCGTGATTGGCCTGAGCACACGCCAACTTGACCGCCCCGTATGCGTGAACGAGCGGCCTTCGTACGGACTTGCCCGCGAGTTGGAAGTTCTCCAGTGCGCGCAGCGTATGTATGCCGTAAAGCGCCTCGGCCGGCACCTGCCGGGAACCAATCAGGTCGTGTTCGGTGCGATATTCCATGGTCTTGATTCCCCTTTCAAAGGTAGGTTTATCGGAGCGCAAAGATAATCTACAATGTCTTTCGCCGTAACCTTTAAATTGCCGGGGTAATCGATTTTTTAGAAATACAGATCCCGATCATCGCTGCTTCGAATTCTCTCTATCCGGTTGGCCAGTTCGGGGGCGATCTTGTCGTCGGCGAGCTTGGCCATCTCCGCTTCGATAACTTTCAGACCGATTTCTCGGGTTTCTGCCGACGCGTAGTCGGTCAGGTATTCCGTCAGCGTCGTCAAGGCGTTTGGTGTGCAGTAGCGTTTGATGAATCCGGGAATGGCGAACTCCATGAAGTGCTTGCCGGTTCGTCCGAGGCGGTAGCAGGCGGTGCACCAGCTCGGCACGTATCCATCGGTGAGCAGTTCGCGGACGACATGGTCGAGGCTTCGCGAGTCGCCGAGGTTGAACTGCTCGCGGTCCATTACCTGGGCGTCGCCTGCCTCGGTGTAGCCACCGATTTCGATCCTGCTGCCGGCGTCGATCTGCGATACGCCGAACGCCATTATCTCGCGTCGCAGGTCGGCAGGCTCGCGGGCTGTCAGTATCATTCCCGTGTACGGCACGGCCAGGCGGAGTATGGCAACCAGACGCTTGAAATCCTGATCGTTGACGAGTTTCCCTTCTTTGATCTGTACGCCGCAAGCTGCCCTCAGCCGCGGGAAGCTGATCGTGTGCGGCCCAACGCCGTAACGATCTTGGAGATACAGCGCGTGCGTGACCAAGCCGAGGACGTCGAACTTCCAGTCGCCCAGGCCGAACAACGCGCCGATACCCAGGTCGTCGCAACCGGCTTCCATGGCCCGGTTCAGCCCGTCCAGCCGCCAGAGGTAGTTGCCCTTCCTCGTGTTGGCAGGGTGATATTGACGGTATGCGGTGTGATTGTACGTTTCCTGGAAGATCTGGTATGTGCCGATGCCGGCCTCTTTCATCACGCGGTAGCCCGCGTGGTCCAACGGGGCGGCGTTGATGTTTACTCGCCGGATATCGCCATGGCCGCTGTGAACGCTGTAAACTTCCCGCACGCACTTGGCCATATGCTGGACATCGTATTGGGGGTGCTCGCCCCAGACGAGGATGAGTCTCTTGTGGCCGACGTCTTCGAGCGCCTTGACCTGCTGTTGCAGTTCATCCGGCGTCAGCGTTCGTCGCACCGCTTCGGGGTTGCTCCGCCGGAATCCACAGTAGCCACAGTCGTTGATGCAAAGGTTGCCGATGTAAAGTGGCGCGAACAGGACTATGCGGTTTCCGTAGACTCGCTGCTTGAGCTTGCGGGCGGCATCGAATATCTGCTCGACCAGGGCTGGGTCGTCCGCTCGCAGAAGGTCGGCGGTTTCGGATACGCTCAAGGCTTGCTTGTCGAGGCTTTTGGCGACGATGTCGCCGACGCGTGTGGCGTCCGGGGCGGGCCCCTCGAGAAGCGCCTCGATGGATGCGTCGTCGATGAAATCGACGGCGCCTTCACTAAGTGTCATATTGATAGCGGTGCTCATGGGTGAAACCTTCCTATGGCAGATGGTTCGGATCCAGGGGTTGCTCGGAACTACTGTCAAACGATGTTTGCTCGGGCCTGTTTTTTACGGCACTGCCAAGTCGCAGACCATTCGGCTTAGTTGTGGCATCATGCCTGGGAGGTGACATGGTGTGGTAATTCGGAGAGTCGCCCCGGCCTGTCCCGACGCGTCGTTCGATGGATTCGAGTCGCTCTCGCAGCAACTGGTCGAAGTTCTCGTTCGATTCGCGTATGCAGGCCTTGGCGGGGTAGATTTCGTAGTACGCCCGGTACTTTGACGGGGTGACATTAGGCATGATTACATTCGCCCCGCGCATCAGACCTCCCTCGCGCCCGCCGTCGTAGTTCATTGTGGCCAGGGCGCTTGTGCTGGGTATGTTCGTCCGTGGCGCCACCAAGCGAGTCAGCGCCAGAACCTTATAGGTCATGAGTTCGGTGTTGGGCACCTGCTGGCCATTGGGCAGGGGGGGTATCTTGCCTTGGCCCATAGGCGTTTTGGGGTGCGGCAGGTAGGGACCCAGGCCGATCATGTCCAGGTCCAGACGGGCGAACCACTCGATGTCGTCGGCGAGGGTTTCGTAGCTTTGGCCTGGTATGCCGACCATAACGCCGCTTCCGACCTCGTAGTCGAGCTCTTTCAGCGCGGCCAGCACATCGAAGCGGTCGGACCATTCGCTCCCTGGCTGCGGCGGGTGGATTCGTCGAAACAGCTCGCGGTCGGACGTCTCAAACCGCAAGAGATACCTGTCGGCCCCGGCGTCGCGCCACGCGGCCAGTTCGGCCCAGGTCCGTTCGCCGAGGCTCAGCGTCACGGCCTGGGTGGTGTCGGCCTTGATTTTACGGACGACTTCGGCGACCAGCTCCAGCGTAAGGCGGGCATCTTCCGCGGCTTGTATGACGACGGTTCCGTAGCCAAGTTCTTCCGCCCGGCGGGCACAGTCGACCACTTCCCCGCTGGTCATGCAGTATCTGGTCAGGCTGGTGTTGTCTGCCCGCAGGCCGCAGTATGCGCATCGACGGGCGCAGGCGTTGGACCACTCAACGAGTCCACGAAGGTGTACTTCGTCGCCGCATTCCTGTCGGCGCGTCTGGTCGGCACGCTGCCAGAGCTGTTCCAGCCGGCACGGGTCAGATTCCCGCAACCAGCTCAGGATTTCCTTTCGAGTCACCACTGGAAACCTCGGGGTTGCTGTGTCGCTCAAGTTCTACGGTGAACGTGGAGCCGGTGTCCGGTTCGCTCTGGGCTGTCACGTTGCCGGCGTACAATCTGGCCAGCTTACGGACCGTGCTGAGGCCCAGGCCGCTGCCTAGAATCTTGCGGGTTTTTTCGTTCTTGATTCGCACAAAATCGTGGAACAGCCTATCTGATTCCTCGGCTGTCATTCCGATGCCCGTGTCGGTAACGCGGAGTTTGACAGTTTCGTCATCGCCACCGATGTCGATGGTAACCCGCCCGCCATCGCGGTTGTACTTGACGGCATTGGAGACGAGGTTGTTCAGGATGATCTCAAGTTCCCCCTGGTCGCCGGCCATGATGCAAGGGCCGTTGTTGACCAGTTCGATCGTTATTTGTCGTCCCGCGGCCTCGATGCTCAACGCCTCGACAGCTTCTTTGGCGATTTCGCACAGGTCGATGTCGGCGAACTGTCGCCGCTTCTGGCCTGACTCTATGCGTGTGAGGTCCAGCAGGTCGAATATAAGCTTACGCATTCCTTCCAGGCGGATCAGTGAGCGGTCGATCATGTGGTCCTGCGCCGCCTGGTCCACTCCGGCGGTATGGTCTCGCACGATTCTCAGGTAGCCCTCGATGGCTCCCAGGGGGGCCTTGAGTTCATGGCTCAGCACGGAGATGAACTGGAAACGCACCTGCCGCTTTTCCTCAGCCAGCATGCGGGCCTGTCGCTGAAGAACCAGGTGTCTGGCTGCCTTGGCGACGGCGCTTTTCAGTTCGCCAGGCGTGAAGGGCTTTGCGAGGAAGTCATACGCTCCGCGTTTTGTGGCGGTCACGGCGGTTTCGAGTGAAGCGTAGGCTGTTATCATGATGATGAGCGTTTCGTCGCTCTCGGCCTGGTAGCGTTCGAGCACGTCGAGCCCGCTGATTCCGGGCAGCTTGTGGTCCAGCAGCATCAGGTCCGGGCGCGAGGCGGCCGCCATTTCGAGCGCAGCCTCGCCGGTTTCAGCCTGGTCGATCTCGAAACTCAACACTTCATCCAGTTCCGGTACGGTTACGGTGAAGTTCGACAGCGCGCGGGCTACGCCACTGCGCATGCCCGGCTCGTCGTCTACCATAAGCACCTTCAACGCGTCCACGTTCAGGCCTCCTCTAGCAGGCGGTCGATTTCACGCTTGAGCTGCTCAAAGCGGATGGGTTTGGGCAGCAGCGCGTCGGCCTTGACCCAGCTTCGTTCCTCGGCCGTGGCGGCGTCGAAGCTAAGGCTCGTTTCGCTGGTCACGCCGGTAACGATGATCACCGGCACGTCGGGGTACATTTTCTTGATTTTGTAGCACAGCGCGAACCCGCCGTCGCAGTGTTCCATCATCAGGTCCAGCACCGCGATATCCGGGTGAAGGT
>CAZMBZ010000087.1:0-17044 GCA_964564285.1 uncultured Planctomycetaceae bacterium
AAACCGAGTCGGTTCAGTATCCACATGGCAGCGCCGACACCGGCGAGCCTGAGAAAGGTTCTGCGATCCGGTCGATTGCGGCTGGTCTTCGATGACATTCTCTTGGTCCTCTCAGAGTCGGCTTATTGGCGCGGCATGGTTTGCGGCCCGGCCCAGGGGCGCGTTCGTAGTGCCAAACGCCCGGCTGGGGCTTTTCTTGCCTGTTTGCGGTGCGTATGCTGAAAGGATATCTTGCCTTGGGCGTCCAGGAAAGCGCAAGTACTTCCGTCGTCCACGGGCAGAAGCCAGTGTCAACCACTTGCGGGCCGTGCTCCGCGGGGTAACAGGAAGGAAGAACCATGAACAGGCGCGAGTTCCTTGCGTGGACGGGCATTGCGGCGGCTGCGGTTTTTTCGCGGCGGGCGTTTGGCGCCACCCCGGCTGGGACTGTGAAGGGCCGACCTAACCTGCTGATCATCCATACGGATGAGCACAACTTTCGCACGTTGGGCTGCTACCGGGCGCTGATGTCGCCTGACCAGGCGATGGTCTGGGGCAAGCAGGCGGTGCTGGAAACTCCGAACATCGACAGACTCGCCAAGGCGGGCGCCGTCTGCACAAAGTTTTACGCCACCACCCCGCTGTGCTCGCCGTCGCGGTCGGCCTTCATGGCAGGCCGGTATCCGCAGAACACGCCGGTGACCACCAATAACGTGCCCATGAGCGACGACGTGGTGACCTTCGCCGAGGTTCTGCGCCGCGGCGGATACGCGACGGGCTACGCGGGCAAGTGGCACCTCGACGGTACGGGCAAACCGCAGTGGGCGCCGAAGCGGCAATTCGGCTGCGCCGACAACCGCTACATGTTCAACCGCGGGCACTGGAAGCAGCTCAACGACACCCCGGCCGGGCCGGCAGTCAAGGCCCGCGCCGGCCGGGGCAGGCCCACCTACGACGTCAAGGGCGCTGACGCCAGGAGCTTCACTACCGACTTCCTGGCCGACAAGACCGTCGACTTCATCCGCGCGCACAAGGACCAGCCTTTCTGCTTCATGGTCGCCATTCCAGACCCTCACGGCCCCAACACAGTTCGCCCGCCGTACGATACGATGTTCGACCAGATCGACTTCCAGTCGCCGCGCACGATGAACAAGCCGGACTCCGCCGTGCCCGCATGGGGACGAAAGCAGGCCAGAGACCTGTCGAACAAACTCATGCGCCAGTACTTCGGCATGGTCAAGTGCATCGACGACAACGTGGGGAAGATCCTCGGCGAACTGGACAAGCTGGGCCTGGCCGAGAATACTATCGTCGTCTTCACCTCCGATCACGGCGACCTCTGCGGCGAACATGGCAGGCACAATAAGGGCGTGCCGTTCGAGGCGTCGGCAAAGGTGCCCTTCGTCATCCGCGCCCCGGGCAGAATCAGACCCGGCACGGTTGTTCGCCAGGCGCTTGGATGTGTGGATTTCTCCCCGACCGTTTTGGGGCTGATGGGCCTGGAAGCCCCGCCGAACATCGAAGGCCGGGATGCCTCGGCCCTGCTGACGGGCAAGGCACCGGATGGCTGGAAGGACGTCGTTTTCATGCGCGGCGCGAGCAAGAACAGCCAGAGCCCGGGCAACTGGCTGGCAGCCGTGACGCAGCGATATAAACTCGTCGTATCGCCGATCGAAAAGCCCTGGCTGTTCGACCTTCAGAAGGACCCCGACGAAATAACCAACTACTTCTCCGATCCCGCCTGCCGCGAGACGATCCGACAACTCGCCAAGGGCTTGCTCGCCTATGGCAGGCGGCACAACGATCCAAACGTCGAAGAGCCCCGTATGAAGGCCGACCTTGCGTGGGCGGTCGAGGGAAAGGGCGACTACGTGGCGCTGGCCCGCCAAACGCCCCAGCGTCCAAAGGCAGGCAAGAAAGCCCGGGCCGCGAGAAAAGGTTCGTGATGACGCCGTGATCGGGTCAGTCGTTTCGGCGGACGGCGAGAGCGGAGGCCCGCGAGATCGTCTCTGCCAGGGTGAGGTCCTGGTGTATGAAGGGCTGTTCGCCCTTGCGATAGAGAACGCCCATGCCGATGAGTTCTCCGGGCGCGGGGATGAGCGGGACCGCCAGGATGGACACTCCGCAGAGCCGTCGATGGATGGCCTGGTCGAAGAGGTTCACCTCGTCCCATGCGTCGATGACCAGGCATTTTGGAGTCTGCAGGATCATGTCAACCATGGGGCGGGCAAGCTTCTGGCAGAAGCCCAGTTCGTCGGGCTTGGGCACGCCGAATCTGCCGATGATATTGAGATTGGCATTCTCGTCGCACACCATCGCGACGGCGTGAAGCGGACCGGTGCGAGTGGCGAATGCCCGGAACATGGCCGAGAACACTTCATCGTCGGTGCGGGCGGCAATTATGGAGTTTTGATAGTTGATTACGGCCTGCTGCATGCTGAGTTGATTGCTCAGGTTGCGATAGGCGCATGTGAGGTCTGCGCAGGTCGAGTCGAGTTGGCCGCGAATCAGATTGCGGTTGCGGTTGATGTCTCTGGCGATCGTACGTAGCCTGCGGTTGCGGCGACTGAGCCGCTCGATACGGCCGCTACGATTGAGTGCCTCTCGCACGGTCTGGCAAAGGCGGGTCGCGTCCAGCGGCTTGGTCATCAACTCGACTGGCCTGCGGCGCGATGCCTCGGCAAGGGCCTCGGGGTCGCCGTAGCCGGTGATGACAACGGCAGGGACCTCGCCGGCGAACTTGCGGATGTCGTCTATGACGTCCAGACCGTTACAGTCCCCCAGTCGAAGGTCGGTGATAAGCAGGTCCGGCGTCTGGCTGCGGGCGATCTCAATCGCCTCCTTGCCGCTGCCTGCCGTGGATACGGTCACGTCAAGCGCCCCCAGGATATCCGACAAATGGCACGTCAGTTCGGGCTCGTAATCAACTCCCAGTACTCGGGCCGTCCTGCTGGTTGTCATGATTAGCGTTGCCTTCCAGGGCCTCTTTTTCGATGGCGGGCAATCGAATCGAAACGACCGTGCCTTTGCCCGGTTCGGAATCGATCAAGATCCTGCCACCGTTGTTTTCGATGTACCTCTTGGCCTTGGGCAGGCCAAACCCGCGCCGCCGACCCGCCTTGTGGGCTGAGAAAAACGGCATGTATGCCCGGGCCAATGTCTTGTCATCCATGCCAGGCCCGTCGTCTCGCACCTTGAGAAGCACGTGTCGGCGGCTCTCATCCACCGATGCGGATAGCACGATCAACTCGGCAGGGGACGCGGCGGCGTTGGCGATAAGCTCCGACAATACCACCTTTACCTGCGCCCTGTCAGCCCGGGCCGCCGGAAGACCGTTCTCCCTCTGTATATCGACTTTGCACGACTTGGCTTGAGGATGATCCGAGGAAGAAAACGAATTTGCCACCTCCGAGAGCATTTCGGCGACCTCGAACGGCCCGATCTGCGGTTCAGCCGGCTTGGCGAAGTCCATCAGATCGGAGATTATGTCGCTTATTCGCTGGGCCTGGTCGGCAATGGTCTGCCAAGTTCCGCGTTCCTCGGGACTGCCTGCTCGCTGGCGCATGATCTGCGCCCGCCCGGAAACCACCGCCAGCGGCGTGTTGATCTCGTGGCCGGCGCCAGCGGCAAGTTCTCCCATCGCGGCAAGAGTTTTGGCTTCGGCGAGGGCCTCGCGCGTATCAGCAAGAATTTGACTGGCGCCGGCGAGTTCCTCGCTCATCGCTTCGGCGGTGCTTCGTTGCTGAACGAGTGCCAGTGTCAGTCCCAGCGTACCGGCCAGGGCGCGTCGGCTGGCATCGGCAGCCTCGGCTTGGCAGATCACGCCGCCCAGCCATCGCCCGTTGCACGCCAGAGCAATGTGTTGTCCGGCCGTTGTGTCCGCCCATGCATCCCACGCATCGAGGTTTCCGAGCAGCTTGCACATTGTCTCGGTTGGCGGGGATGCGTTGTCCGGCAGGTCTTGGCTTGGCTCGCCGAGGCCCAGGTTGAACGTTTGCCAGTCAGGCTGACCGTCTTGGCCAAGTCGAACGGCGAGCATCGTGCCGGCCTGGGCGTTCAGCGAATATGCCACGACCGTCCCGCCGATGGGCGTGTCGGGTTTCACCTTGGAGAATGTTTCAGCCAACTTAAGCAGCACGTCAGGCAGCCTCGACTCGCCCGAGAGGCCATTGGCGAAGTCGTTGATGGCGACGAAGGCGTCGGCCTGGACTGAGAGCTTGTGCTGTTTTTGGCGCATTTGCTCGCCGAACCGGCCTAGCTCCGCGCCGGCCTGGGCTAGCGAAGCTTTGGCAATGGCGGGCGTCTCGGCGTCAGCCAGACCAAGCAGGCTGGCGCTTCTGTCGAGTTGCTCGTCGAGCCGAGTCGCTACGGCGGACATGTCCGCCTCGTCGAGCCCAAGCGCTCGTGCCAAGTCGTCGCGGTTTTGCGCGGCAGGGGTGCCGGTGGGAAAGGCGTTTCGCCCGCGGTGCGAAATCGAGTCAGCCAGGGCGACCACGCGAATAAGTGTCGCGTCGGCCAATGAGGCTGGGATGGCCTCGCTGGGCTGGTGGTGCAGCCAGATGACGTTTTCGATGGCGGAGCCCAGACGCCAGCGCTGGGCGAGCCTGCGCCCGGCCACGAGATGATCCACGCCGAGTGTCTTTCGCTCCCAGTCGGCGATGTTGCCGTTTTGGCTTTTGGCGGCGGCAAGGGTGCGGGCGTAGCTCTTGGGCAGCGTTTCGCTCAGCATGAGCTTGCCTATATCGTGGAAAAGGCCGGCCAGGAATACCTCTTCTCCGTCGAGGGGCAGTTCGATTCGCTCGGCCAGGAGGCGAGCGGCAAAGGCAACGGACAAGCTGTGGCGCCAAGATGCCCCCCAGTCCAGCCCGTCGCCCCGCGAGTCGGCCTGGCAAGCCTCGCATACCTTGTTGCTCAGCACGGCGGCCCGCACGGCCTCGACGCCAAGAGCCCTCACTGCCGCCGATACCGTCCGCACCGGTCGGGATGCCGATGAATTGGCCAGCCATAGCAGACGGGCCGCCAAAGACTGGTCGGCGATCAGGACTGCCGCCACCTCGTCGATTACGGCCGAGGCCCCCGACGCGGCGACGACGTCCGGGTCCGTCAAGTCAAGTGCCCTGGCCGACACGGCTGGCAAGGCCGGCAGGTTGTCGAGTTGACGCACGATCACATCCAGATCGTGCAGAGTTATCTTTTCATGAAGCAAAACAGCAATCCCTCCGAATCCGCGTACGCTCCGATCCTCCGGCCAAGCGATTAGCGGCTTCGTACTAACTTGATTATTCTCTCGATCACGCTCTCGATGTTGAACGGCTTCTTGATGAAGTCATCCGCTCCGGCCTGCTTGAGTTCTTCGTGCTCGGCCGGGTTGACCATGCCGGAGATCACCAGTATCCGAATGCTCGACAGCTCGGGGTTGTTTCGGATCGTTCGGCATACGACGTTTCCGTTGATGTCCGGCAGCATGTAGTCCAGGACGACAATATCTGGACGGAACTGCTGGGTGAGCACGCCGGCGTCATAGCCTGTCTGTGCGGTGGCCACTTCGAACCGCCCATCAGCCTGGAGCACGTCGACAAACAGCTCCACGATGGCCGGGTCGTCGTCGACGACCAGTACGCGGATGGTGTCGCTCTCCATGCCATCCATCGGTATGCCGTTATCCTTCATGAACTTAATCAGCTCGACGCGCGGGATTCGGCGGAACCTGCTGCCCGGAACGCGAAAACCGCCAAGCTGGTCGTTGTCGAAGCAACGAATGATCGTCTGCTGGGAAAGATTGCAGATCGTCGCTACTTCGCCGGTTGTGAAAACAGCCTTTTGTCTCACCGTAACTCTCCAAAATGGAAACACCTGACAGGGGAAAACTCGCGAACTCCATCTGCAACAAAAACTCCCCGCCGGATCCAGGCCCAGCAACTTCGCGAGTTTACCCAGGCGACACACTCAACCAATCTTATGTAGCTTAACATTTATAATCAGCTTGGCAACCTCCAAACGATCATTTTCCCGTGCGAAAAATCCCTGACGCCGGGGTGTCGTCGGAGTTACACCTCAAGGTTTGTCCTGATAACCGTGGGGGAACCATTGAGAAAAAACAAACGCCCATCAGCCATACCAAGACCCCACAAAATAACACGGCCGATGCCGTATCATGGGCTCATATGGATGAAAACACGCACGAAATCCCCGGTTCCTGCAATCTCAGGTTCCGTGTAATCCTCCGCCGATGCTTCTTTTCTCTGCTATCTATTCTATTTGGTCAGCTTCCGCTTCTGCTTCTTCTACTCTCAGCACCTCCGCCCGGACGTTTGCCGGGATGGTCAAACTTCGCCCTCGACCTCCAGTACATTCCGTAAAGCCTCGCAGCCACCGTACCGGATCACCAACGCCGCCAGCAACACGTACGCTGCCAGGACCAGCCACATTACGCGGTCCCGCATGAGCACCGCTATTGGGTCGCCCTTGCCGAGTACGCGACTTCTGACATTATAACGGAACAGGCCGTAGATAACCAGAGGGATGGTCCAGACCATGTTTGCCGAGCCGATTCTGTGGATCGTCCGCGGGGCCAGGCAGTAGAGGCAGTACGTCAGTATCGCCATCGCCGTCGCGACCGTCTGCATGTGCTCGATGTCGGCCAGACGATATCCCGCGTTGGCGGGCCTCGCCCCGGCTGCGTCCTCGGGCGAAAGTTCCGTCACCTCGTAGCGGCGTTTGGTCAGCGCGATGAACAAGCACAGTGTCAGCGTGCAGACCACCAGCCAGGGGCTGATGGGCACTGCAATCGCCGCCGCCCCGGCCATGGCTCGCAGGACGAATCCCAGCGCCACGATTATCACGTCGATGATGATCTTGTGCTTGAGCCACGTCGAGTACGCCAGGTTCAGCGCGAAGTACGCCGCCGCCCAGGTCAGCAGTCCCCAACCGTGCAGCGCCGTGCCCTCGACTCGGTACAGCCAGCACACCACCGCCGCGACCGAAAGCCCGCCCGCAGCCAGTACCACCGCCGCCACGAGAGCCCCCGTCGGCGAGAGCCTCCCCGACGCCACCGGCCTGTTGCGCTTGGAAGGATGCACACGGTCCGCGTTGCGGTCGCAGACGTCGTTGATGAGATACACCGACGAACTCAGCAGGCAGAACGCCGCCACCCCGGCCGCACAAAGCCCCCACGCCTCCAGGCTGCCGATGAGGTCGGCGAAGACGATTGGCGCGACGACGAAGGCGTTCTTGACCCAATGGGTAGGCCGCATCGCCTCGACGATTGCGCCAAGCGTCCCGCCCGCACCGCCGCTGCCGCTGCCGTCAGGCATTCGAGTTGTGTCCGATTCGCCCATCTCGCCATTATCCTACGTTGCCGGGTGCCTGCGCGTTCTGTGCGAGCGCAAACGCCGCCCTGGCCATGGAATCAATATCGGCCGAAGCCGCCGAGCACTCGACCGAAAACCCCGCATGACCGACTCTGGCGACTGGGTTCCGCGACGAGACAAGTGAATATGGAGTGCGGTGGCTGCGACACCGCTTTGGCTCGAAGCCAACCGAACCGCCCAAATCCCACCCGGCGTCCCGGCCGGGCGCAGCTTCACTCCCAGATGTCGCGCCGACTGAAATGATGATTGTCGAGTGATGGCTCAATAGGCCTCGATTGAGAGCGACAGCACATATATACTCTACTCCAATACGCTCCGGCCTCTGATGGCCGAGGAAAGGGTGGAGAAGAATGGAACACGAACGCAAAAGAAGACGGCTGCGACCGTGGATGGTGGTTCTCCTGCTCCTGGCGGGCCTGCTGGCATACATGTACTGGCCGACGGGTCCAGTCAAGATCATCATCTCCCGAGAGACGACCTACATCACCGGCCCGCTGAATGCCGACGGGACGCCGAACTACGTCGCATATCTTAACAAGAAGTACTCCGAAGGCGTCACGTCCGAGAACAACGCCGAGCCGTTGCTGCTGCGGGCAATCGGGCCGGACATGTTGGCTGAGGAAACCCGGGGCGAGACGTTGAGCGTCCTGGGCCTGCCGGACGACTTTTTCGACGGCGATAAGCACTTTGTCATGTGGGAAGATCGCATCCGCCCCGCCAAGACCCGCACCACTATGCCTGCGGAATCCGGCGAAGGGGTCGGGTCGGCCGAAGGAGAGGATGAAGATGGACCTATCTTGGGAGATGTCCGCGAGATGCTCCTGGCCGGTCAGGTTCACCCGGAATTGGAGCCTTGGCTGGCTACGAACGCCGGCGCTCTCGATTTACTCCGACAGGCCTCGGAAAAGGACCGATTCTACCTGCCATTCATCTCGGCCTCGACTCCTCCCACGACATTTAATGCAATGTTGCCCCAGTTGTCACAGCTCAACCGCGCGGTCGAATCGCTGATGCTGCGCGCCCTGCTGAAAGCTTCCAGGGGCAACCTTGCCGGTGCGTGGGACGATGTGTTTGTCGCACACCGGCTTGCCAGGCTCATCGCCCAGTCACCGAGTCTTATCGGCCGGCTTGTCGCCACAGGATATGAAGACTATGCATCCAAGACGGGGATAGTCCTGGCGACCCGCTATCCGTTGCCCGCCGGGCTGGCCGGGACAGTCCTGGCCAGACTCACCGCGCTTGAACCCCTGGGGGACATAGTAGACACGATAGATGAAGGCGAGCGATTCTTCGCGCTCGACGCGGTCATGATGCTCTCTCGGGGCACAAGCCTAAACGATATCATGCTAGGCGGCGTTGGCCAGACAGTATCCAAAGCAGCACTCGACCTGGACTGGAACCAGATGCTCGTTGATATGAATTCCTTGTACGACCGCATGGTCAAGCCGCTTCGCATTGCATCCCCCCAGGCCCGGCGGCAGGCAAACAAGGCTTGGGAGGCCGAAGTCAAGAAGACCGCCAGGCGAGTTGGAAACGCCAAAGGCGGCTTGAAGTTACTGCTTCTGCGATTCGGAGGCCGGCCCTGCCGCAGTGCTCTCACTTCCGCAGTCACGGACTTGCTAGTTGCCATACTGATTCCCAGCCTCGGACAGGCCGCCACATTAGCTGACCGAACGAAGACAAGCCGCGAGATCGAAACGCTCGCGGTGGCCCTGGCGTGCTATCACGCCGAGAACGGCCAATGGCCGGGGGAGTTGAAGGAGCTTTGCCCGTCGCTGCTCAAGACCATCCCGGCCGACAGGTTTAGCGGCAAGGGGCTGATCTACAAGCCGAGCGAGAAAGGCTACCTGCTATACAGCATCGGCAAGAACATGCGCGACGATGGCGGGAAGTGCCAGCCAAGGGGTGGCGGCACGTCGCCTGCCGACAGGACCGACGATATCGTAGCGAAGGTCGAACCCGCAGGCGCGGCATCCCGGCCTGCGACATCCCAGCCCGCCGCGCCGGCGTTGCCGTAGCGGCCAGGCGTATCGTCGGGCAAGTGCGGGTCAAGCCAGGGAATCAATATCCGGCCGAAGCTGCCGAGTACTCGACCGAAAACGCCGCACCTTGTATACTCATTCCCGGCAAGTCCTGGCAACCGACGGCCGGGGGAAAGGCGGTGACGCGTGAACGGCGAGCGAAGAAAAAGGCGGCTTTGGCTGTGGATGGTGGTTCTCCTGCTCCTGGCGGGCCTGCTGGCATACATGTACTGGCCGATGGGTTCAGTCAAGATCATCATCTCCCGCGAGACGACCTACATCACCGGCCCGCTGAACCCAGACGGGACCGTCAACTACGTTGCATACCTCGACGCCAATTACGCCGAAGGAGTCACGCCCGAGAACAACGCCGCGCCGTTGCTACTGCGGGCCATGGGGCCAATGATGCTGCCATCGACGGGTTGGAGCAAACCGTCGCCGGAGATGACGAGCCGAATCCTGCGCCGGCTGGGCCTCCCAGCCAACTTTTTCGACCGCAACGACTTCTTTGTCGCATGGGGAAATCTCGCCAGCCCGGACAAGGCTGAAGGCACGGACGCTAACTCGGACGAGTCGGACTACGTGGAAGATGAAAGTGGGCCTTCGCTGTATGATGTTCGCCAGATGATCTTCGCTGGCGAGATGCATCCTGACATTGAGCCTTGGCTGGCTCGCAACGTCGCGCCGCTGGAAATCATTCGCCAAGCATCGATAAAGCCGAGGTGCTACATGCCCTTGGTGTGCTGGTCAACGTCATCGAGCATTCAGGATCTGTCGGAGCCCCCCTTGTATGCCTTCCGGCAGGCGGCGGATTCCCTGACGATACGGTCGCTTATCAAATTCAAGCACAACGATTTGGCCGGCGCGTGGGACGACCTGCTGGCAGCACATCGCCTGAGCAGGCTTTTGGCCCAGGGGCCCACCATGGACGCACAGATGGGTGCCTCGGGAATAGATGCATTCGCCTCACAAATAGGCGTATCACTGGCCACGCGTGGAGATATGCCAGCCAAGAAGATGAGAATGATACTGAAGGAACTCATCGACCTCAAGCCAGTAAGCCGGATTGAGGAGGTAGAGGAGAAGTACCAACGGTTCGTTTTGCTCGACGCGATAGGAGTCTGGGCTCGGGGCCAGGAATTGTATTACCTAAGATCAACTGATGACGATGAGGTCCGCCTGCCTGACCCTTCGTCCCTGGACTACAACCAGATGCTTCGCGACATGAACTGCTGGTATGATCGAGTCAGAGAGGAGGTGCGCCTGGCTCGCCTGAAAGATCCGGGCGAAGCAAGTGTGGTCCGCAAGGGTGAAGACATGAAACTCATTTCCAGCGATGGCCCACCAGGCAAGTTAGGAGTTTTTGTCTACAATCACGGTGGTCGCCCATTCCGCAAGGCTCGAACCAAATGGATGACGAACATTCTCTTATTCATGAAGGCGACCAATAACGAAACAGCCTGGGATATAGTGGACCGGACCAGAATGCTGCACGAGATCGAAACTCTCGCGGTTGCGCTGGCGTGCTATCATGCTGAGTATGGGCGCTGGCCGTCGGAACTCGATGAACTTTGCCCGTCACTACTCAACGCCATACCCATCGACAGGTTCAGCGGCAAGCCGCTGATCTATCGGCTAAGCGATAAGGGATATCTGCTCTATAGCATCGGCAAGAACAGACGCGACGACGGCGGAAGGTTGAAGACTAACTGCGTGCGACGAAAGAGGGCCGACGACATCGTGGCGAAGGTCGAACCCGCAGGCGAGGCATCGCGTCCGGCCACGTCCCAGCCCGCCGCGCCGGCGGTGCCGTAACGGTCATGCGTATCGCGGGGCACGTGCGGGCATTGGTGGGATATACTTGCTTGGCGGCGCGACCTGGGTGGAGATTGCAATGGCGCTTCATCGCAAGCTTGGTATGTGGCACGTTTTCTGCATCGCGTCGGGCGCGATGATCAGTAGCGGTCTGTTCGTGCTTCCGGGCCAGGCGTTCAAGATTTCCGGCCCGGCGGTGGTTCTGGCGTACGCGCTGGCTGCGCTGATGGTGGTGCCCGCGCTGCTGAGCCAGGCCGAGCTTGCCACGGCCATGCCAAAGAGCGGGGGCAGTTATTTCTTCATCGAGCGGTCCATGGGGGCACTGCCGGGCCTGCTGGCGGGGCTTGCCAATTGGCTGAGCATCGCGCTGAAGGCGGCGTTCGCGATGATCGGCATCGGGGCGTTCGCACGATTGCTCTGGCCGAATGCGGACCTTACGGAGGCCCAGTGGGAGTGGCTGATCAAGGGCGTGGCCATCGTCGCATGCCTGGTCTTTACGGCGATGAATGTGCTGAGCGTCAAGACTGCGGCCTGGACGCAGGTGGTGATGGTGGTGGGCCTGCTGGTCGTGCTCGGGGTGTTCGTTACGGGCGGGATCGGCGGCGTGAAGCAGCACCCGAACTTCGACGCGTTCATGGACGCGGGCTGGGCCAACGTGCTGGCGACGTCGGCGCTGGTGTTCGTGTCGTTCGGCGGGCTGACCAAGGTCGCGAGCGTTGCCGAAGAAGTCCGCCCGCCGGGGAGGCGCAACATCGCCGGGGCCATGTTCCTGGCGTGGGGTGTGGTGAGTGTGTTCTACGTCGCAGCCGTGTTCATAACGGTTGGCGTGCTCGGTGCCGACAAGCTCAGCCAGGGCGCGTACGGCAGCCTGACGCCGCTGAGCCTGGCGGCAGGGGAGTTTCTCGGCCCGGCCGGGACGGTGCTGCTTTCGGTGGCGGCGATTCTGGCGTTCATTACGACGGGCAACAGCGGCATCATGGCGGCGTCGCGAAGTCCGCTTGCGATGAGTCGCGACGGGCTCCTGCCGGGCGCGTTCCGGAAGGTGTCCAAACGCTTCGGCACGCCGCACGTCAGCGTGCTGGCGACCAGCGGCTTTATGGTTGTCATGATCGCCGCATTGAGCATCCGCGACCTTATCAAGGTCGCCAGCACGATGATGCTGATCCTGTTCCTGCTGGTGAACGTCGCGGTGTTGATAATGCGGACGAGCCGGCTTCAGAATTATCGCCCATCGTTCCGAAGCCCGCTGTTCCCGTGGATGCAGATGGTGGGGATAGGGCTTTACGCGGTGCTGATTGTCCTGCTGGCAGCGGGGCTGGGAGACCTGGCCCCGCTCATGACGGCCGGTCTGTTTGTCGGTGGGGGACTGCTCTGGTACGCACTCTACGTTCGCCCGCGGACCAGCCGGGAAAGCGCCCTGGTACACCTCGTCCGCCGGGTGGTTGCCAAGGAGATCGTCCGAAGTTCCCTGGAAGATGAGCTGCGCGAAATCGCCCTCGAGCGCGACGAGATTGTCGCCGACCGCTTCGATCATATGGTCCGCGATTGCCGCATACTCGACCTGCATGCCCACACGGCTGCGGATGATCTTTTCCGCATGGCGGCGTCGGCGCTTTCGGGCAGACTGCGGGTTGATGAGCAGGTTATCCTGGAAAAACTCCGGGCTCGCGAGGCAGACTCGAGCACCGTGCTCCAGCCGGGCCTGGCGATTCCGCACATCATCGTCGATGGCGAAGGTGTGTTCGAGATTCTGCCCGTCCGATGCCTTGAAGGGATCGCGTTCGCCCACGACAAGCCTGCGGTCCACACCGCCTTCATCCTGGCTGGGTCGCCTGATGAGCGGAACTACCACCTGCGGACGCTGATGGCCATTGCGCACATTGTGCAGGAGCACCATTTCGCCGAGCGGTGGCAGGTGGCAACCGATATCGAGGCCCTGCGGGACATCCTCCTGCTGTCCGAGCGCAAGCGGGATGAAGAAGGCGGTTAACCACTGAGCCTGCCTGCCGACAGGCAGGACGCGGAGGCAGTGAATTATTAGAAGAAGAAAAAGAAGAAGCATTCGACGGGGATTACATGGACCTGCCTACCGGCAGGCAGGTTAAGAAACAGACATATGCTTCTATCCATGTAATCCCGTAATCCCTGTAATCCCCTTCAATGATGTTTCTTCTTCTGTTTCTCCACTCAGAGTCTCTGCGCCTCTGTGGTCAGCCGAGGTTCGCCTTGTACCAGTCGATGGATCGGGTCAGGCCGTCTTCGAAGAAGACCTGAGGTTCGTAGCCGATCAATTCCTTCGCCCGGCTGATCGCGGCCATGGAATGTTTCACGTCGCCGGGGCGTTCATTTTCGTAGACAGCCTTTACGTTCGTGCCGAGCAGTTCGTGAAGTTGATCAAGGATCTGGTTGAGGCTTGTTCGCTGGTTGCAGGCGATGTTCATGGGCGCCTGGCCGCAGACCTCGGCTGGGGCGTTGGCGGCCAGCCAGTTGGCGTGGCAGACATTGTCGATATAGCAGAAGTCGCGGCTCTGCTCGCCGTCGCCGAAGACCACTGGCGCCTCGTTCTTGAGCAGTTGGCTCACGAAGGCTGGGATCACGGCTGCGTATGCCCCGAAGGGGTCCTGTCGCGGCCCGAATACGTTGAAGTATCGCAGGCAGACCGTCTCCAGGCCGAAGCTTGCCGCGTAGCTCTGCATGTAAGCTTCACAGGCGATCTTGCTGGCGGCGTAGGGGCTGAGGGGCAGCGGCGCCATGGCTTCGTGTTTGGGGGATTCCTCGCGGTTTCCGTAGGCGCTGCTCGATGCGGCGAAGACTACTCGCTTGACTCCCAGGGCCCGCGCGGTTTCGAGGACCTGCACCGTTCCGTTGACGTTCACGTCGTGACTGGTGACCGGTTCTGCCACGCTGCGCGGTACGGAACCGAGCGCGGCTTCGTGGAACACGGCGCAGCAGCCATCCATGGCGTTCTTGACGGCGTCAGCGTCGCGGATGTCGCCCTCGACAAGCGTGATTCGCTCGGCGATTTCGGCGAGGTTTTCCCGCTTGCCCGTGGCGAAGTTGTCCAGGACGGTCACGTCATGGCCGCGATCGAGGATGAACCGGACCAGGTTGGATCCGATGAAGCCGGCACCGCCGGTTACCAGGTATTTTGCCATTATCATTCGACCTTTCATTTGTTCAACAAGCGGCCTATTGCCGCGGATATCTTACTTGGATTTGCCTCCTCAGGCCATATTCACCTTTGCCGGTCGAGCGTCGTCGGACTCACTCCATCGCGCCATTACGCAAAGCAGGTACGGCATGACCGCCAGGGCGGCACCCATTACATGGTGAAGCCAGTCGCGGAACTCCGCCGTTCTGTTGGACCCAAAATACTGCGTCAATTCTGCCGGCCCGCCCAGCAGGGCTGCCAGCAGGATTCCAAGCAGGCCCAGCCATACGCGTCGCGAGCCCATCTGCCAGGCAATCAGCATGGCAGTCAAAAAACCCATGCCGACGTGGAGGATAGTATCGCTCCGGCCGAAACGACCGAGCACCCACGAGAACAGCCCGGGCTGCGGCGCCAGGCCCATCAGGAGCATCATAGCGGCGATGGCGGCCAGCATCCAAACCCCCGGGCTGCGCCGCGATGGCCTGCCCAGCATTACCGGAAGCAGGCCGATGATGAACGCGGCCGCAAGGGCCGTCGCTGGAATGAAAAGCCCGCCTGGGGCGATAAGCATCGCCGCGGCGCACCCGGCGGCTACGGACCAGACGATAGCTCGTCCCTGGTCGCCCCGATGCCCGCGCCGGGCATGGAACAGCAGCCAGACCACGCACGCGCCTAGTCCGCCGAGGAACCATATTGCTCCCACCCAGCCGACCATTCCCACAAGCACGGCCAGGCCGCTGTCGCCGGCCCAGAAGTCCCGCAGGGCATTTTCGCCCTGGCCAAACGTTGTGCCCCTTGTCGCCTGGATTATCAATTCGACCAGAGCGCGGCGAACCCATAGAGAAAACGACAGCGCCGCTGCCACACCAACCGCCAACGTCCCGCCAACCAGCAGCAGCAAGACGCGACGCCCGGGAAACACGAGCCCCGCCGCGAACAAGGTTCCCGCCGTAATGCCCGCTACCAGCAGGGCGCCAAGCGGCGACTCGATTGCCAGTGCCCCAGCGGCGGCAATCGCGACTGCGATGCACGCGCCCCGCAGAAATCGATGCGGTTTCCGCAGGTTCGAGGCGTTGGGGGTGCCATCGGCAGGAGCGCCGCTTTCGCCAAGACCCCATAGCATTGTCAGCCAGACGCACACGCCGGCGAATCCCAGCATGGTCAGCGCGGTTTTCGCTGGCGCGGTCGGACCGATTAACATTGCCCCAGCCGGGCCAAGCATCATCGCCGCGCCGCTGGCGCCGAGCACCGCGGTGTGGCTGGCCGCGCGAGGCAGGAGACTCTGGGTCAGCAAGACCCCCAGCGAGAGCAATCCCAGCCAGTATATCATCGATGCGTCGATAGCGCCTTGCAGGCTGTTGGGTGCGTTGCTTTCCGGGGTGGTTGCGTCCAGGGCGAGATGCACGGCCAGGATGCACGCCGGGACGAATATGACCAGGTGTACGGGATGGCCCGGCACGCTCCGGTCGGCCCCGACGATGCGGGCAGTCAGCCAGAGCCCCAGCACCAGGGTCAGCCCGGCGACAGCGGAACCCCAACTGCGATACCCAGGCCACCACCAGGCCATCATGCCGAGGATCATCATGCCGGTCAGTGCCCAGCGCGCAAGCCATTCGGTTTGCCTGGATGTCGTCCCTGTGGGAATCGCCATTTCATGGAAATCGGCGTTTTGGGGGGGCAGAGTTTAACAGCCTCGCGTTCGCGAGGAAGAGAGCGTCAGCGGGAAACATCGCATGTCGGGCATGGCGTGCAGGATTGTCGCCATGGCCTCGTCGCGGTCGGCAGCGCTTCGCGCGACGAACTGGGCCGTGCCGTCGCCCTGGCTGCCAACGCCTTTGCCGCCGTAGACGTGCTCGCGGATCGGCTCGAATGCCAGCAGCTTGTGCAGCAGCGGGCTGGCGAGTTGGGCCTTGCTGGCCGGGGCGACCTGGCGGTCGAAGTTTGCCTGGGCCTTGGTCATGAGTTCCCCAAGCCACTCGGCGTTGCCGGCGCTGATGGCCCGGTAGGCCTGGCGGACGATCCGCTCGTTGTCAGGCCCGAGGCCGGCCTGGAGGTTGCTGTCTTGCTGGTAGGCGCTACGGAGGTCGGCGAGGATGCGCACCGTGTCCTTTCGCCCGGCAAGATCGACGAAGAACATCTCGATCGAACCATCGGGGAAAAGCGGTTCGACGCGGACATCCACCGAACTCTGGAACGTTAGCAGCACGGGTGTCTTTCCGTAGATGCACGCCTGGTCCATTCGCCCGCACTGGCTGCCGGTTAGCCGCTCGCCGCGATAGGCGACCTCCATAAGCTCGTGCGGGAACATGCCAAGCTCATACACGGCGTCGAAGGCCTTGGCCATCAGGATGCAAACTGCGGCGCTGCTGGAGACGCCCTTTCGCAGGGGAAGGTCGAACGAGGCGATTTTCAGGTCGATCCCGCCGGTGACGCCCGGGTGGTCGAACATCTGCCTGGCCACGCCGGCGCAGTAGCGGAAGAACTCCTGCTCGTCCCGTGCCGCCGACAGGAGAGTCTCAGCCGAGAAGTCGCAACTCATCTGGCGCCGCCGACCGCTGGGTCTTCCGGTGTCATCGGGAAGCTCGGTCTCGACGGTGAACTTCTCTGCCGGGCGCGCCGAGGCCGTCAGGCCCTGGTCCGTGCCTATAACAAGACAGTAGCCGGCATGCACGCCATACTGGGCCGCCCAGTCGCTATGCTCGCCAAAC
>CAZMBZ010000088.1:0-17024 GCA_964564285.1 uncultured Planctomycetaceae bacterium
TGCTCGAAATCCCGGCTCGCTCTCGCGACGAGATCCATTTCTAAACGGACTGCTATCACCCGGCGCCACCGGCCAGGAAGAAAGTTCCATCGTAAGTTCGGTAATCTTCCAGCGTCTTACGGTGAATATCCACGAGGTCTTCCGGGAGTTTTTCCATCGGCCAGAACCGCACCTCCGAGCCCTCTACTCCGTCAGCCTTGGGGTTTCCGGTCCAGTCGCGGACGATGAATGCGATGGCGAAGCCCTGAATGTTGTCGCCGTTGGGGTATTGGAACCGCTGGCTGGGTCCGGAATACAGGGCCATTGGTTCGGCCTGGTTGACATCCAGGTCGGTTTCCTCGCGGACTTCGCGTTTCAGCGCCTCGAGGGCTGTCTCGTCCAATTCGACGGCCCCGGCGGGCAAGCCCCAGCAGGCGATGTCTATCCTGCGCTGGAGCAGCACGCTGCCGTGGTCGTTGAGTATGATGGCTCGCACGCCAGGCTGAAAGATGCATTGGTGCCCGATGCGAGATCGGAGGCTTTCGATGTAGGGATCCACTATGCCGATACCTCGATGACGGTTCCGACCGGACAGGTCGAGCATCTGCCTTTGAACTCGTTCCAGAGCCTGGCCGAGGCGGCAAAACCGGTGCAGTGGCACGGCCTTAGATCTTGCACGTCCAGGCGACGAAGCTCAGCAAGTGTTTTATTCATTCGTTCAGGGCTCGCCTTCAGCAGGTGCATGCCGCCGACGACGGTGTGAATCGGATGATTGTCCGTTAATGTCTGAACGTGCCGCAGCGTGTTGATGACGCCCGCATGGGCGCAGCCCAGAATGACGACCGTCCCGGCCTGCGTTTCCACGAATGCCGCTTGGTCGTCCAGCAGGTCGTCTGGCTCGGTGCAGTCGCGATTCTTGAAAAACGCTCCGCCAGTGTCTTCGAAGTCGTTTGTTCGTGGCACAGGCCCAGTCAGGCGAAGTTCATCGCATAACGTGGTGGGTTCTTCCACCAGGACAAGTTCCGCCTTTTCGCGAACCTTCTGCTGGATTGTGGAGTGCATGCCCACGTCCCGGGCTGTTCCGTCGGGATTCCTGGCGTACTTTGGCTGGAACGCGGCGGGGTGGGCATAGACCGCGATTTTTCGGTCGGTTGGCAGGGCATCGCCGAGTCCGCCGGTGTGGTCGTAGTGCCCGTGGCTTAGCACGATAGCGTCGGCTTGATCGAGTTGGATGCCCAGTTTTCGAGCGTTGGGCGAGAGCACGTGTCCCTGGCCCGTGTCGAAGATGATTTTCTTATCGCCCAGTTCAATCCAGAACGACAACCCATGCTCTGCGAGCAGACCTCGCCCGCGGGCTGTGTTCTCATCCAACGTTGTAATCCGAACGTGTCGGGTCATTGTGTGCTCTTTTGTTGAGGCTGCTTATCAGCCCGTTTGGAAAGCTGCCCTTGATGCTCGACATTCTTGCTCGCTCTCGCTGGCGGGCCCATTTCTAAACGGACTGTTATTCCATGCCCAGTCCGAACATGTTTTCGAGATCATGTTCGCTGTACTGGCGGAAGGCGATAATGGTTTTGGTGTCGGTGATGCCATCGATGGCGATCATATCTTCGGTGACCAGCTTGGCCAGTTGTTCGTTTTTCCGGACGCGGGCGACGGCGACCAAATCATAATCGCCAGCCACGCTGTATACTTCAGCCATGCCATCCATATCCAGAATTTCTTGCGGGATTTTGTGGATTCTGTCACGCGTCGCCTTAATCAATACGAAAGCGGTTACCATTGGTCTTGTCTCCTGTTACCAGGTGTTTTCTTACGCCGGCTGCGAGTTTTCGGGCTTGGGCGATAGCCTCCTGGTCATCAGCGATTGTACCGGCCTCGAAGGCGAATCCCAAGACTCCGGGAAGTTTCATCATGCCGAGGCGGGTGAAATACTCTTCCATGACACCGGTTGCCATTCCAATCCTTCGTCTTCCCGTCAGGATATAGCTGCCGATTTTGTCTGCCATCTGCCCTTTGCGCATTGGCCAGGTTCTCTCCATGAAGGCCTGCATTCGCGAGGCGATACCGCCCATATATGCCGGCGAGGCCAGGAGAATCACCTTTGCCTCAAGCAATTTGGGGTACAGTCCAGACATATCGTCATCGATTCGACAGGAATGTTTTGTCTGGCAGTAGTGGCATCCATTGCATGGCTGGATGTTGAGGTCGGTCAGGAAGACAAGTTCCGTTTGGAATTCGCCTTGCAGTTCGTCTAACACCTGGGTGAGCAATGTTGCGGAGTTGCCATGCTTGCGCGCGGAACCAGCGATGCCCAGCACTACAGGTGCGCTGGATGTTCGGCACGTTTCGCTGTCTTTTGAGGCTTGCTTGGCATTCATGGTTTCACCAGAGCCGCGATGTAGAGGACGATGGCCAGGAACAGCACAATTGCAGCAATGGTAGCCGCGGTCCACACAATTCTGGCGGCACAGGTGACGTTGCCGGCCAGGGGGTTTTTCTCTTGGCATTTGCCCCAGGCGATCCCGTCCCAGATCCTCTCGTATCCGTAATACATGGCCATTCTGGTTGAGTGATGAAACGCGACGATAAGGGTCGAAAGTATGGCGGCGGTTTGATAGCGCTCGGGAGCGAGTAGCAGGATAAGGTATGCGCCGATCCATGTCCACGCGATGCCGATTGCCCGCCACGTGACGGTCTTGACCAGGGTTCTTCGTCTCGTTTCAGTCATTGGGCGCGCTTTCGGCCAGTTTGCGGCTCACGGTGTTCCAGACCTCGCGAATGTCCTCGGAGCAGCCGTCGGTTTGATACTCGACGACGGCCTGCTTTCGGACCTGGGCGTCCGTCACCGCTCGGTCGTAGCGGACTCGCCCAGCCACGGTGAGCCCTTGCTCCCTTACCTGCTGCTCGATCTTCTCGGTCATGTCCGGGTTGAGGTCCCACTTGTTGGTGCAGACCAAGCCTGGAATCCCGAAATGTTTGGCGACGTCGGCGACCCGGCCCAGGTCATGCAGTCCGCTGAGCGTGGGTTCGGTGACAATCAACACCAAGTCCGCGCCGGTGATGGATGCGACCACCGGACACCCGATGCCGGGCGAGCCGTCGATCAGGACCAGGTCCAGGCCATTCTGCTTGGCGATCGTTCCGGCCTCCTGTCGAACGGTGCTGACTAGCTTGCCGGAGTTTTCCTCGGCGATGCCCAGTTTGGCATGAACCATTTTGCCATGACGGGTATCGGAGATGTACCATTCGCCGTTGACGGCGGGGGCGAACTCGATGGCCTTGTCGTCGCAGAACCACGCGCAGACTCCACAGCCTTCGCAGGCGATGGGATCGACTCGGAAGGTTTTGTCTACCTTCCCGTTGCCGGGTCCGTCGAAGTAGACCGCGTCGAATTGGCAGATTTCCTCGCACTTGCCGCATGCGGTGCAATGGCCTGGCATGATCCGTGCCCGATTGCCGCCGGAGAAGCTTTCTCGTCGAACAACCTTGGGGTCGAGGACCAAGTGCAGGTCTGCCGCGTCTACGTCGCAGTCAGCCAGGACGACCTTGTCGGCCAAGGCGGCAAACGAGGCGACGATAGAGGTTTTTCCCGTGCCACCTTTGCCGCTGATAACAACCAATTCCTTCATGGATGCTCCTATCTATGGCTTTACGACCGATTGAAGGATCTTCTGTTCATCGGCAGACACTTGTCCACCCATTACCTCCGCGATCGTGCCGCCAAACATCTTTCCCATCAGGCCCATATTCATCCCGGAGATGTATACCTTCCCATCGGGACCTTCATAAACCCCCCAGGCGCATGGCATGAGCGTGGACACCTCGGGGTTTGTCGATAAAACACGTTTGGCGTAGTCTGCCTTGCACAATTCAACGATTCGAATTGGGCGGTCGAATTCCACGCCATGCTTGGCCATCGATTTGTTCATGTCCCGGATGGCTGGGCAATCCCATCCGTTTGCTTCGATGGATTTCTTGAGTTCTTCGCAAGTCCGCGCCACGTCCGGGTAGTTGCTCTCGTGAACGGTGAGCATCATCGAGGGCATGGCTTTCCATCCCGCGAAAGCCGTAATGCCTGACCCGAGTAGAATCCCGACCAGAAGGCAGAGAATCGGTGTCTTCCATCGAGCCCTGTCGCGCGATGTCCCAGCAGAGCTTTCGTTACGGTTGTTCTGTGATGTATCAGCCATAGTGAAGTTGCTCTCTATCCGGCGCGAACTCCGGTTTGAGTGCCGAGGTGTGCAGGCTTCCACCCGCGTACCCACATCACCTGTCCCTGTTCGATGAGGCGGCTTCGCACTTTCTCGAAGCCGGTCTCCTTGAGTATCGCTTCGACCTTGTCAGGCTGGTAGTAGTTCTCGTTCCAGAGCCTCTGGGCCAAGGAGTCCTTGGGGAAATCGACGATAAATATCTCGCCACCCGGACGCAGCACCCGGTGCGTTTCTCGAAGGATTGCCCGAGGTTTTTCCATTTCATGCAGGGCCCACAGGGAAACCACCGCATCGGCGGATCCGTCAGGGGCAAAACTCAAATGTGCGGCGTTTCGTTTGAGGCAGTGGAAGCAAGTGCCATCGGGCGTGTGACGTTTGGAGGGGAAACTGCCCTTGGAAATATCCACACCGGTGACCTCCTGACCGTACGCATCTGCCAGATGCTTTACCAGATCGCAGGAGCCGCACCCAAGGTCCAATACTCGTCTGGCCAGGCGCACTTCTCGCCCGATGCGCTTGTGGAGGCGCGGCTTGATCTGTTCATAGAAATTGGCTGAATCCGGTAAGCCGTTCATTGGTCTATCAGAATGTCAGTACCGTGTCTGCCTGTTCGATCCATTCTGCCAATTCAGTCATCTTTGCCTCCTGTGCGCCATTGAAGTATGGCTGGCCCTTGTGAATGCCACACCTGACCTTGCAGGTTCCGCACACTTTGACAGGAACACCTTTGTCGATCAGATCTTTGAGCATCTGTCCAAGATCGTAATATCCATCCGGCGCTTTGGCGGCATCGCGGGCAAGGTCAACTGAATCGTTCATCAGGAACACCTTGACGTCCATGTCTCGGGCAAGAAGTTGCTCGCACAGGCGCAGCGCGTTCCACGAAACATCGGTCCCGTCATAGGGCTGCATGTTGAACACTATCAGAACATTTTTCATTGACTGGTTACCTTTTGTTGCCGATCGCATGCGTCTTCACAGGAAACCCGCTATACGATAAAATCGGTATCAACACGCATAGGCATCATGTTATGTCCTGCTTACTCGATCAGGCACACTCTGTTTCACGAAAGCGGGCAGGTTCCTGTCGGGCAGCTCGAGGGCGATGACGCCGCAGACCTGGCTGCAAAAGTCGAAAAGGCCTTCTTCGTGTCCCGGGACCCGCATTTTTCGCACTTGTGACGATGACGGTTGTTCAGCTTTTCCAAGAAGGCCGTCACATGGCCACATTTCGTGCATCTATACTCAAATATGGGCATTGTTCGTCTCCTACCTCAGTTTGCCAGAGTAGTTCTCTCGCCACCAGCACCAATAGCCCCAAAGATTGTCCAGGCTATATTTGTCAATTCCTATCTCTCAGGGGCGTTGATTCTCTTTTCCAACTCTGTCAGCAAATTGCCATAGAGCTCCCGGTACTTGGGGATCACATCACAGGCCATCTCGCCTCGGGAGTACGCCTCGGCGACCTGACGGTCGTCGGGGATCTCGGCGAGGATGTCGATTCGCTGGTTCTTGCAGTACTCTGTGGTTTGTCCGTCGCCGACGTCCGCTCGGTTGATCAGGACGGCGAAAGGCAGTTTGAGGGCCCGAACCATTTCCACGGCCAGTTTGAGGTCGTTTAATCCAAAGGGCGTCGGCTCGGTAACCAGCAAGACGAAGTCGCTGTCCCTGACGCTCTCGATGACCGGGCAGGACGTTCCCGGCGGGGAATCGAAGATCAGTAAATCGACGTCCGGTGCGGCCTTCTTGACGGCGGTGATTACCGGCGGGCTCATGATCTCGCCGATGGTGAGCAGTCCGCTGACACAATGGACGTCCCCGGCCAGGCCGATCTCCAATGTTCCGGTCTGTCGATGCGATTCGGTGATCGCTCCGGTCGGGCAGACCAGCCAGCATCCGGCGCAGCCATGGCATAGCTCGGGGAAGACCAGCACTTTGTCTTTCATGGAGACGATGGCGCTGTATTGACATATCTCTCCGCACAGGCCGCAGCCGTCGCATTTGTCGGGGTCCACCTCGGGAATGCTGACATTCACAGGGCGGGTTTCCGTGATTTGCGGCTTGAGGAAGATCGCCCCGTTGGGCTCCTCGACGTCGCAGTCGAGATAGCCGACGCTCCTGCCGGCCTTGGAGGCCATGACGGCCAGGTTTGTTGCCACGGTGGTTTTGCCCGTGCCGCCTTTTCCGCTGGAAACAGCGATTCTCATTCTGCACTTCCTTCGTTTGTCGCCTGCATGGCGATCATGTTTCGTTACTGGTTCCGAGGAACAGTTGCTGGTGTTCTTCAATTGTCTGGATGACGGCCCGTGTGCAAAGGCCATCGCCATCGCAGGTCAGGCTTCGAAGATATTCCATATCGACCTCGGATAGCGGACGCCCGACCAGATGCGCTCGAAGCTTCTTCTGGACGTTTCGACACTTCGGTGTATCTGTTATCTCAAAGGACTCGAAGCGGAGGACGCCACTGTTGTCGCTCAAGGAAAATCGAATCCTATCATTGCATTCATTCGGTGACACGATAGTTTTCCATGGTGTCTTGGATCAATCCGCCAGAGAGATCGCCTCGGTTGGGCACACACTCTCACATGCTCCACAGATGACACACTTGTCGGGGTCGATTTGGGCTCTATCGTGCTGGATCACGATCGCCTCGACCGGGCATGCTTCGACGCAAGCTCCGCAACCTGTACACAGTTGCACGTCTACTTTTACAACCACACCATTACTCCCTATGTCTCATCTCTTGGCCGCCCAGGTCGTTGGCCTCGCGTCGTGTTCCTGAACAGACCGACGAGTTCAGCCGTTGTTCTTCTCTTGCTCCAACTCCTGGATTCGCTGCTGCATCTGCTGCATTTGCTGGCCCATGAGTTCTGCTTGCTGCCTGAGGGCAGACAGTTCAGCTTCGCTGTTGCCGACCTGCGGCGATTGATTTTCCACAAAGCCGGCCCCCATTCCCATTGCCTGGCCGCCACCCATGCCGCGACCGCCGCCGCCACCCATGCCGCCGCCCATGCCGCGACCGCCGCCGCCACCCATTCCGCCACCCATGCCGCGACCGCCGCCGCCACCCATGCCGCCGCCCATGCCGCGACCGCCGCCGCCACCCATTCCGCCGCCCATGCCGCGTCCGCCACCGCCACCCATGCCCATGCCCTGGCCGAATGTTGGGTTCGTGCCGGCCGGCGGGGCTGGTGTTGGAGTCGGGGCTGCCGCATCAGGGGTAGCTGCGCCCATGCCGAAGTGACTGGCTACGTTGGGCTGGCTTGTTGCGGTGAACTGTCCAGCCTTGTACTGCTCGATGACGCTGGAGACCGGTCCCGAGCATCCGACGATGACATCGATGCCTGCCGCGGAAAGCGTCTGGTGGGCATTGGGGCCGCAATTGCCTGTCAGGACGTGCTGGACGCCTTTGGAGGCCATGAGTTGGGCAGACTGAATGCCCGCTCCACCGCCCAGTGCGATATTGGGGTTTTCGACGGCTTCAAAGTTCAGATTGTCGGTGTCCACGAAGAGGAAGAACGGGCACCGGCCGAAACGTGGCTCGACATTGGCTTGCATGTCTGGGCCTGTGGCTGAGATTGCGATTATCATGTCGCTTGCCTTTCTACGCTGAAAGAGCAGTCGCCGGGGTTTTGGCAGTGTCTCTACCCATCACCCTGGCGACTGGTCTTTTTAGCGGTTGCCAGCATTGGCTGTCATTACTTCTTGCTTTGGGCTTCGAGTTCTTCGATGCGTTTGCGGATACCCTCAAGCGCATCCTCGAAGTACTCCGCCTGGCCCTTGAGCGCGTCGAGTTGCTGCTCGCCGCTCACTGGCGGGGCGAATGGGGCTGCGTAAGGGGCCACGTAAGGCGCTGCCACCGGCACGGCACCGCCGAATCCGGGGTAGCCCACGGCTGCCCTTTGCCATCCGGTCATACCGGTCGCGTAGAATTGGTTTCTTCGGCCTCGACCGCCGCCAAATCCACCGCCGCGTCCCATGCCCCAGAATCCTTGTCCGCCTGCGGCATTTGCAAATCCGGGGGCGGCGTAACCGGCGCAGTATCCCGCCGCTCGTCCTGTCATCGGTCCCATTCCTGCGGGGCCTGTTCCATCTCCACCTGGCATCTTTTTTCTCCTTGCCATTACGAGGTTGGTATCAACTCAACCTCTGGTCATCATTGTTCCACACTTGGGGCAGGCCTTCTGGGTGCAGGGCTGGCCTGGGGCGTGGGGTGCCTTGTGCCCGCAACTTGGGCACACGCACTGCCCGCCCGGTCCGGCCGCGAAGGACCCGCCCATCCTGCCTCGTCCTCGCCCGCCACTACCGGGCGGACCTGTTCCATCGCCTTTAGGCATAGCTGCATTCCTTTCCGGCGCGGTACTTTGAGGGTTTTCGGCCTACCAGCCGAATCGCTGCCGTCCTCGACCGCCGCCTCGTCCGAATCCCAGCCCGAATCCGCGACCGAATCCGCGACTGAATCCTCGTCCAAATCCTCGACCGAGCCAACCCATCGCTCGTCGCGAAACCGCTCCGTAACGTGTTGGGTAGCCATAAGAAGCCATCGGTCTGGCATACGGTGCGGCGGCGTATGTTCCGAGAATGGGCTGGGCACCAAAGCCCCTGCCAACTAAGGGATTCGCATAGCCCGGGACAGCGAACCCGGCGCAATATCCCGCCGCTCTTCCTGTCATTGGTCCCATTCCCGCGGGGCCTGTTCCATTTCCTCTAGGCATTGCTTTTCTCCTTCGAAATATTTATTACCCCTTGGTGGGGCATTTTTTGAGAACCATAAACCAGTCGAGCACCTTGGTGCCCTCGGCGGGTTTATCGACACGCTCCTTGGCTGTGCCACAAGAGCCAGGCGGGGGTACGATCACGTCGTCGCCAGGCTGCCAATTGGCGGGTGTGGCCACGTTTTCGGCGTCGGAAAGCTGCATGGCGATCAACATGCGTTTGATTTCCTGCATGTTTCGCCCGTTGCTGAGCGGGTAGTAGAGAATCGCCCGGACGACTGCTTTGGGGTCCATGACAAACACGGCACGGACGGCCTGGGTGGTGCTGGCTGCCGGCTGAAGCATCCCAAACGCTCGAGCGACGTCCATGGTCAGGTCGCTGATAACCGGGAAGTTTACCTCGATGTCCTTCATACCCTTGTACTGGATCTTTTCCTTGATTGTCCGCAGCCAGGCGATGTGGCTGTAGGTGCTGTCAATTGAGAGCCCAAGGAGTTTGCAGTTGAGGGCTTCGAACTCCGGCTGCATGGAGGCGAAGGTCATGAACTCTGTGGTGCAGACAGGGGTGAAGTCCGCCGGGTGTGAGAAAAAGACCACCCAGTGCCCCTTGTAATCTTCCGGAAAGCTGATAGGTCCTTGCGTGGTCTCGGCCTTGAAGGACGGGGCCTTCTCGCCGATTAACGGCATCCTGGATTCGATTGTCATGATCTCAGTCCTTTTGCATTGGGGTCGTGGAAGAATCACTATCACTGATGACTCACCTGCAATAGTAGGCGCGTCCCATCATCTTTGGGCATTGCCGTCGCCGCCTTTCTGTTGGTTCCACCATCCCTGTCCGCCTCGATTGCCGCGTCCTCGATTGCCGCGTCCCTGAAAACGCCGTCGTCGTCCGCAGCAGCCTGGCATGAGGAACGCGCCCTGGTCGAGCCGTCCTTCGATGAACGCCGCCAGCACGCACGTTACATCACCGCATATCTGCGGGATTACCTCGATGTCGACCGTGGCGATGGCCATCTCTAATGGCCAGGATATCGCACCGCATACCAGCACGTTGGCCCCGGTCTCAATCAGTCGGGCCGCACGCGCCTGTGGGGCCTCGACGTCGAAGACCACATCTTGTCGCGCCTGCTCGACGCCACGGTCGATTTCGACGACCAGCACGTTGCCGGCTACGTCGAACACCGGACTGACCCGGCCTTGCCATTGGGGTATCGCGACCTTTATCACATATGGGCATACTTCAAATGCCGTGCCAGCGATGAGTTTTCGAAAACCAGCCAGTTTTTGGGGGGTTATTGCGCTGGATGCCGCAGATTATTCGTGCCTATTCGCGCAAAAAGATAGCTTTGGCTATCGCTGAAGTGGTATAATGCACGATTAGTGAGCAGCCAGAAGCGCCGAGGCCAGACAGGACCACAGCTATGCCATCCAGCAAAGTCTTTCAGCGGGAAATCACGATACTGGACTCGATCAATGAAGGGGTTTTCACCGTGGACCCCGACTGGCGGATTACCGCGTTTAATAGTGCGGCAGAGCGAATCACCGGTGTCACTCGCGACCAGGCTATTGGCAGTCCATGCTGTGATGTGTTTCGCGCGAACATTTGCGAGAAGGATTGCGCCCTTCGGCGAACGATGGATAGCGGCAAGCCGATTGTAAATGCAACTGCTTACATTATTAACCAGAGGGGCGGTCGCATTCCTATTCGTATTGCGACGGCGATGCTGACCGATGAAAACGGCAATATTGTCGGCGGCGTGGAGACGTTCCAGGACCTTACCCAGGTCGAGCAGCTTCAGAAGGAGCTTCAGGCCCGGTACACCTTCGAGGACATCGTCGGGCGAAGCCCAGCCATGATGCAGTTGTTCGAGATCCTGCCCCAGATAGCCGAGAGTTCCAGCACCGTCTTGATAGAGGGACCCAGCGGCACGGGCAAGGAACTCTTCGCCCGGGCGATTCACAACCTTTCGCCGCGAAAGAAGAAGCCATTCGTGGCCATCAACTGTGCTGCCTTGCCGGACACGCTATTGGAAAGCGAGCTTTTCGGCCACAAGGCCGGGGCGTTCACCGACGCCAAGCGTGACAAGCCGGGCAGGTTTGCATTAGCCGATGGCGGGACGATTTTTCTGGACGAGATTGGCGACATATCGCCGGCGATGCAGGTTCGCCTGCTTCGTGTGCTTCAGGAGCGTGTTGTTGAGCCGCTGGGCGGCGTGAAGCCGGTTCCCGTGGATGTACGGGTGATTGCGGCGACCAACAAGAAGTTGGCCGGGCTTGTTTCCTCGGGTGAGTTCCGCGAAGATCTTTACTATCGGATTCGCGTGGTGCATCTGGAGTTGCCCGGCCTGGAAAAGCGGCGCGAGGACATCCCGCTGCTGATAGATCACCTGGTCGCCAAGTTCAATCGGCTTCAGGGTTTCTCGGGGAAGAACATCGCCGGGGTCTCGGATCCTGTGTTGGCGAGGCTGATGGAGCATGACTATCCGGGCAACGTTCGCGAACTGGAGAATATCATCGAGCAGGCCTTCGTGCTCTGTCGAGGGGGACTGATCGAACTGATTCATCTGCCGCCGGAACTTCGCCCGACCTCCAGACGCGGGGTCCCAGACGGTCAGCCGATGAGTCTGGAGGCCATCGAGAAGGTGTTCATCACCGAGACGCTCCAGCGGCGAGGGGGAAATCGCAAGAAGGCCGCGGCAGATTTGGGTATCAACGTCAGCACGCTTTATCGTAAGATCAGGACCTTGGGCATTGAGGCCCCGGAGGTCGATGGCAGGGGGCGGCGAACCTAACATTGCATTTTGCACTGTAGTGGCGTGATCTCCCTTGGCCATGTTGGGCGGAGTCTTCATGGCTCATGATATATAGCTTGTTTATGAAAGATGTTATAACTCTTCAATTTGGTGTGGGCCGTTATTGGCACAACGCTTGCAACTGGTTCACTCAGGAATAGGAAGGAGTCATTATGAAACTAACAGTGACATCGCAAGGCCAGCAATTGAGTTCGCCCGTTGACCCACGGTTTGGTCGGGCCAAGTATTTCGTTGTTGTCGACACGGAGACAGGCGACTTTACCGTGGCTGACAACAGCCAGAACCTCAACGCCGCTCAGGGCGCGGGCATTCAGGCGGGCAAGAACGTGGTGGACCTCGGCGCTAAGGTCGTGGTTACAGGCCATGTGGGTCCGAAGGCCTTCGCCACTCTCCAGGCCGGTGGCGTCTCCATCTACACCGGTGCCAGCGGCACGGTTGCCGACGCTGTCGAGCAGTTCAAGGCGGGCAAACTCCAACAATCTAACGGGGCTGACGTCCAAGGACATTGGGTGTAGCAGGTATGCGTACTAGTCTTGACTGTATTCCCTGCTTCGTCAGGCAGACGTTAGAGGCCGCCCGGTTCTTTACGGACGACCCTGTTGTTCATGAGCGGATCTTGCGTGAAGTGCTTCGTTCGACGGCCGATATGGACCTGGCCCAATGCCCGCCCGTGGTTGCCCAGCAGATGCATCGCCGTCTGCGGGAGTTCGCGGGTGTGGATGACCCTTACCGGGCTGCGAAAGACACTTTCAACCGGATGGCGCTGGACATGTTGCCCGAGTTTGCGGAGCAAGTTCGCAACAGCTCGGACCCGCTGGCTCTGGCGCTGCGCCTGGCGATTGCGGGTAACGTGATCGATCTCGGCGTTAACGGAGGCCTGACTGAAGAGCAGGCCCGACGCGCCGTGGCCGGGGCGGTGGATGAGCCGTTCCATGGCGACGTGGAAGATTTTCGCCAGGCGGTCGTCTCTGCCGACAACATCCTTTACTTGGCTGACAATGCGGGCGAGATCGTTTTCGACCGTTTGCTCATCGAGCAGTTGCCGACCGAGCGGGTGACGTTGGTTGTTCGCGGCGGGCCTATCTTGAACGATGCGATCATGGCGGACGCCGAGGTCGCTGGCCTGTGCGACCTGGTGGAGACAATCGATAACGGCTCGGATGCACCGGGCACCGTTCTGGATGATTGCAGCGAGAGTTTCCAACGGCGTTTCGCGATGGCGGACATGATTATCGCCAAAGGCCAGGGCAACTTTGAATCGATGAGCGACACGCCAGGCAACATCTACTTCCTGTTCAAGGCCAAGTGCCAGGTGATTGCCGATCACGTGGGTCTGCCCATTGGAACGCACGTGGCGATGCGATGGCAGGAGCCGCTACCTTTGGCAGGAGGCGAACATCATGCCGGGATTTGACGGAACAGGCCCCAGAGGAATGGGTCCCATGACCGGCGGCGGCAGAGGCATGTGCGTGGTCAATCTGTCCGCCGAATCGAATGAGACGGCTGTCGGGTTGGCTGGACATGCGGGCTGGCCTGTTCGCCAACCGTTAAATCGCCAGGCGGAGTTAATGCAGTTGCGCGACCATGCCCGGCACCTGGAAGGTGTTCTGGCGGGCATTCGCGCACGGATTGAAGGTCTGCGTCCCGCCAGGCCGCAAGGACCTGAAGGAATATAGAGCGTGAAAGATATCCCATTGCCCGAAGATCTGAAACAGTGCGTGGATTTTCACGGGCACCTTTGTCCGGGAGTGGTCATCGGCTACTGCGCCGCCAAGTCGGGCATGCGTGAGTTGTCCGCCAATCGTTCAGGAGATGAGGAACTCATTGCCATCGTCGAGAACGACACCTGCGCCGTCGACGCCATCCAGGTGCTCACCGGCTGCACGTTTGGCAAGGGCAACCTGTATTTCCACGACTGGGGCAAGATGGTATTCACCCTCGCCACGCGCAGTAACGGGCGATCCGTTCGCCTGTGCCTTCGGCCTGTCGACGTTCCGGGGATCAGCGATATTCCCGAGGACCAGCGGCGCCGGTGCCAGATCGAGTACATGCTTTCTCGCGACCCATCGGAGTTGTTCGACGTCAGGCAAGACGTGCTGGTTGCCCTGCCGTCGAAGGCTACAATCCATGAGAGTTATCCCTGCGAGACATGCGGCGAGCGGGTAATGGCCACTCGCCTTTGCCCATGCGGCGACAAAAATGTTTGCATTCCCTGTTATGAGAATACCCAGGAGCAATAGAATCTTATGAGTGAGAAGTCCACACAAGCATGTGACGTTGACGAATCCCGGCGCGAACTGGAAGAATTGGAGCTCCAGACTCGCATGGAGAGCATCGGCCAGAAGATACTCGTGCTGTCAGGCAAGGGCGGCGTGGGCAAGAGCACGGTCGCGGCCAATCTTGCGGTCTCTCTGGCCAAGGCGGGCAAGAAGGTCGGCCTGCTTGACGTGGACCTTCACGGCCCGAGCATTCCGAAGATTCTGGGTCTGGAGGGTCAGCGTCTCGGCCCGAACGCCACGGGTGGCCTGGCGCCCATTCAGTTGAGCGAGAACCTTTCAGTTGTGTCGGTTGGCATGCTTCTGGAAAGCGCCAACGATGCCGTGATCTGGCGCGGGCCGATGAAATACAATGTAATCCGCCAGTTCCTCAAGGATGTCGAGTGGGGCAACCTGGACTACCTGGTGGTCGACTCCCCGCCGGGAACGGGCGACGAGCCGCTGGCCGTGGCGCAGATGGTCGGGCGCGGCGCACTTGCGGTTGTCGTTACGACGCCTCAGCAGGTCGCCATTGCCGACGTGCGGCGGAGCGTATCCTTCTGCAAGACTCTCAAACTGCGCGTGGAGGGCATTGTCGAGAACATGAGCGGCCTGATATGCCCGCACTGCGGCAAAGAGGTGGAGCTGTTCAGTGTCGGCGGTGGTGAGAAACTTGCCACCGAGATGAACGTGCCTTTCCTGGGTCGCATCCCCATGGATCCGCAGATTGTCGTGTCCGGCGATAATGGAACGCCATTTATCGATTCGCAGGCCGACAGCCCCGCGGCCAAGGCGTTTGCGAGTGTCATTGAACCGATTCTTAATCACCAGGCAGATGGTTGTCTCGATCAGATCTGTCCGACCGATAGTCAGGATCCTCAGCCCAAGGAGACCGAGAAAATGAAGATTGCAATGCCCACGGTCGAAGGAAAGCTGTGTTTGCATTTTGGCCACTGCGAGAAGTTCGCGATTGTGGAAGTAGACGTCGAAAGCAAGACCATCACCGATACAAACTTCCTGACGCCGCCCATGCATGAGCCTGGCGTGCTGCCTCGTTGGCTTAATGAGCAGGGCGTCAAGATCATCATCGCCAGCGGCATGGGCCAGCGGGCAAAGGGCCTGTTCACTGAGAACGGGATAGATGTCGTCGTCGGCGCGCCGGCCGAGACTCCCGAGAACGTCGTGTCGGCCTACCTGGCTGGAACGCTGGAAACGGGCGAGAACATCTGCGACCACTGACGCATCAGCAGCGCCGGGTGACAGCAAAAGGAACTCGAAAATGTGGGTCACGAAACTGTCCGGGCGACAGCGGCTCGAATGCGCCGCTGCTGTGCTTGCCGCGACGGTCATCGTGCTGGTGGGCGCGACGAGAAAGTCCCAGTCGCCACTGCCGGTTTCGCCTGACCTGACTGTCGAGATGAGTATCAAGGAGATGGCTTCCCGCCTGGAAGTTACGGGGCTGGAAGTTACCGGCAAGAGCCTTGCGCGGGAACTGGGCCTTCCCCTGCACGGGGGCAAGGGCAGGCCCGTCCGGGTGTTTGGCATAACGCAAGCCGAACTCGACCACGTAACCGAGCACATTCTAAGCCACCGCGGACCGGCCCTGAAATATTACATTCTCGCGGCGATGGTTCTTCTGGGCCTGGTTTACCTCGTGCGCCTGGGTCGCCCGGATGGATCGCCCGTGAGCCAGCGACGCACCTGGTATCCGCGATGGCCTTACCTGGTGGTTCTGGCGATCAGCGTGGCGGTATGCGGTTTTGCCCTTGGCAAGTCGCCTAATCCCATGGAAAGCGCGGTCAAGGTTTTCAAAAGTATGGTGGGGTTGTATCCGTCGATCGTCGAGAAGGCGTTGGCGCTGGCGTTCTTCGGCGGCCTGGCTGTGGTCGGCAGCAAGTTGATCTGTGGCTGGGCGTGTCCGTTCGGGGCTTTGCAGGAACTGATTTATCATCTGCCCGTCCTGAAGAAGATCAAACGCAGGAAGGTTCCCTTTGTCGTAACCAACACGATTCGCTCGTTGATCTTCGCGACGATGCTGCTCATGCTGTTTGGCGTTTTTGGCCCCGGGCAGGGGTTTGTCCTCTATCACTATATCAACCCGTTCAACCTGTTCAATCTGGACTTCGAGACCGTATCGGTTGTGGTGACCATCCTGGTTGTGGTGGCTGTGTCGTTTGGTTTCTACAGGCCATTCTGCCAGTTCATCTGCCCGTTCGGTCTGCTGAGTTGGCTTCTGGACCGATTGAGTATCTTCCGCGTGAAGGTAGATCACGACCTCTGCACCGAATGCGGCGCATGCATCAATGCGTGTCCGCTGGATGCAGCCAGGGACCGGGTGGCTGGGAAGATCTTCCCCGCCGAATGCTTTAGTTGTGCCCGCTGCCTCAATGTGTGTCCCGTTGACGCCATCAGCTATGGACTCGTCGGCATGAAGCGTGCTGTTCCAACGAAACCTGGCAATGGCAGCGGAGGATAATGTCTGTGACACCCAATCCAAGCCTGGAACTTTTGGAGGAGACTCGCCACGGCATGCATTCCCATTGCGTGGTGTGTGGCCAGCCTAGCTGCGCTGGATTGGGTCTGGGGTTCCAAGTCCAGGCCGACGGAAGCGTAACATCCAGCTTTGACTGCCATGAGAACTTCGAGGGCTACGACGGGATGCTGCACGGCGGAGTAATTTCCGCCATCGCCGACGGCGCGATGACCAACTGCCTGTTCGCTCACGGCATTACGGCGGTGACGGCTGAGCTGAAGGTGCGGTTTCGACACCCGATCGAATTGGGGACATCTCTGACGGTGGCTGCGAGGATCACCCGACGTTCTGAGCCGCTTTTCCTGGTCGAGGCCGAGCTCACCCAGTCAGGCCAGTTGAAAGCCAAGGCTACCGGCAAGTTCATGGAAACTCCGGGTGGCCCGCCAGCGTAAAGACCAATAAGGTAGAGCAGTTCCGTTGCCGCGGATTGTGTCGCGGTCTGGCCTGCGATTAACACTCAAAAAGGAATTGAAATGACTGTGCGAATTCTCGGTATCTGTTGTAGTCCCCGTCAG
>CAZMBZ010000089.1:0-17006 GCA_964564285.1 uncultured Planctomycetaceae bacterium
TTCTCGACCTTGCCTGCCAGCTTGCCGCGGACATCGACCTCCAGGAAGTAGTTCAATTTCAGACCCGAGCAGAAATCCAGCACGTTGACAAGGGAATCGATCTTGTCACGACAACCGAAGATCAGGCCCCGACGCTTGATGGCGGGCCAGTCTTTTATCGAAGCGGACCGGAGATAAGGCTTACCGTCCTGTTTCACCACCAACTGTCGCAGCGACTGAAGCCCGTAGAACGCGCCCGCCTCATCGCCGCCATGGATGGTAACCAGAGTGTCGCGAGCGCCCTTGGCGATTGTCAGGACATATCCCTGCTCGCCTCGTTCACGCTCTCGGGCCAGGGCATCGTCTTTGGCGGCGAATGTGATCGTCACCCGCGTGCATGGCTTGTCGGCTGGGCGATCGACCATCGGCACGCCCCATCGGTCGGCCAGTTCCGCAAGCCTGGCCTTGAGGTTCTTCGAGTCGCACTTCACGCACGCCAAGGCCGAGCCGAGGTCTAGCAACTTCCCCGAGTACTCGGCTCGCTGGGGCTGGGGGATCACCCAGTTCGCCGCCGGCAGTATCATGGCCTTCACTTCGGCGAGCTTCGAGGAATCCTCAAATTTGTCGGCTCTGAGCCAGTAACGGCCCTTATGTTTGTCTTTGAGTATGGCAACCCCTCGCGTTCCCTCCGCCACGTCGTAGATGAAAAAACTGCCGACCCTGGTGCGCCAGGTGACCTCTATTTTCATTCCCTTTTCGGCGTTTCGCAGTGGCTGCTCGACGAGGAGTTCAGCACGTACCCAATCGCCATCCTCGGCCCTGTTGATGACCTTGCCGAGGAACACCGTCTCGGCCGCGCTGACACGATCCTTGAGCGGTGGTGTTGGGGCTCGCAGCGCGATCGCGCCAGTCGTTAACGTAAGCAGAACGCATGGCGCCAAGACCAGACGCAGTCTGTTGATCCTCTTGGTCATCTCTACGTTCTCCTGTGTAGCTTAATGAATGCCGGCGATCTCGGCGACCAGCGCCGCAGCCGGCCTGGGCGTGGCGCCTTTCTGGGAGCAGACGAAGGCAGCGAGGCGATTGGCGTTTTCGTTGATCCGCTCGACGTCGTGCCCGGCGAGCAGTCCCATGGCCACGGCGGCGTTGAAGCTGTCGCCGGCGCCCACGGTGTCGGCCACGGCGGTGACGATTCCCGCACGCGAGTTGTCAGCCGTCGGGGTCCGCAGGCGGCTGCCATCGGCGCCCTTGGTCAGGATCACCATGTCCAGGCCGAAGCGTTCGATGATACCCGAGAGCATGTCCGACTCGTCGGCGGGCAGGTCCAGCAGCTCTGCCAGAACGGGCAGTTCGTCGTCGCTCAGCTTGAGGACGTCGGTAAGCGAGAGCGTCTCGGTGATCGCCTGGCGGTCGATGAACGGTTTGCGGAGGTTGATATCGAACAGGCGGATGCAGCCTGCCGGCACGGCGGCGAGGAAAGCGCGGATCGTCTCCCGCGAGCCGGCAGCCCTCTGGGCGAGCGAGCCAAAGCACACCGCATCGGTTCGGCCCGCCAGTGCGAGCAGGTCCTTCCCGGCGGGGATGTAGTCCCAGGCTACCTGTTCGTTGATGGTGTATTGCGGCTTGCCGCCAGCGTCGAGCTCGACAGTCACGGTTCCGGTTGGGTGCCCGGCGTCGATGGCCAGGTGCGAGCGGTCGAGGCCCATCGCGTCGATGCGGGCGAGTATTTCGCGACCGAGGTCATCGTCGCCGACGGCGCTGACAACAGTCCCCGCCGCCCCAAGGCACTGGGCGTGAAACGCGAAGTTAGCCGGCGCGCCGCCGAGTTGCTTGCCGTCCGGGAATAAATCCCAGAGGATCTCGCCGAGTCCGACAACAACTGGTTTGCGGTTCGATTGGGTTTCCATCGTGCTTTGTCCCTACATATCTATCATCACCTTGAGGCTCTTATCGCCCTGGGCGTCGATGAAATCGTAGGCGTCCTTGTACTTCTCGAACGGGAAGTGTCCGGTCACCAGCGGCTCGGTTATCACCTTGCCTTCGGCGATAAGTTCGACGGCCTGCTGGTAGTCCTCGTGCTTGTACATGAGCGTGCCGATGAGGCTCAGCTCGCGGTCGCCAACGACGGACATATCCACTCGCGGGCTCTCGCCGAACACGCCGAGCACCACGATGTCGCCGCCCTTGTTGATCGCGTCGATGGCTGAGCCGAGAGCGGCCTCGTTGCCGACGGCCTCGAAGGCCACGTCGAAGCCCTCATCACCGAAGGCCTTCTTCGCAGCCTCGGCGAGGGATTCGTTCTTCGGATTGCAGGTCGCATCCACCTTGCACTGCGTGGCGATTTTCAGGCGGAAGTCGCTGAGGTCGGTGATGAGGACCTTCTTGGCGCCACGGCACCGCGCAAGCTGTGCTACAAGGTTGCCTATCGGGCCGGCGCCAACTACAACGACGTTTCGGCCCGTGAGGTCCCCGGCACGTCCTGTCGAGTGGACCGCCACCGAGACGGGCTCGACCAGCGCGCCCTGCTCGAACGTAAACGTTTCCGGCAGGGGGATAATCCGTTCCTCGACCGTTACGAACAGGTCGCGGGCAACGCCGGGGGCCTGGAAGCCCTCGACTTTCAGACTGTCGCAGATGTTATAGTCGCCGCGCCGGCACGGGCCACACTTGCCGCAGACCAGTTGAGGCCTGGCCGTGGCCAGGTCGCCGGGCTTGACCTTCGTGACACCCTCGCCGACGGCCTCGACGATCGCGGAGAACTCATGGCCCTGAATAACCGGGTACGGCGTGAACGGGTGCTTGCCGTGATTGACATGCACATCCGTGCCGCAGACGCCGATCCGCTTGATGCGGAGGAGAATGTCGCCCGCGCCGATGGTGGGTTCGGGGACGTCCTGGTATTCGATCTTGCCCGGTTCGGTCATTGTGGCCTGTCGCATGTGACGGATCCCTTCAAAAAAGGCCCGGCTCGTGTCGGGCGATATCAATAAAACCAACTATGTCATAATACCCTCAGCGCCCAAGACGCCGAGAAACAATTATGACCGCTGCCAACAGACCGGTCAAGTGACCGACACCGTATGGCAGTATTCTCATAGGAGCATAGCCCCGACCACGACCCGCCAAGCCACCCGACATATGCCCAGATAGCTTCTTTAGAAACCGATCCTGTCGCGCAAGCGCGTCTGGATTCCGAGCATGAAGGAAAAAATACCCGGTCCCGAAGAACTTCGAGACCGGGTATTTTCGACGCTGTCGCACACGTTCGGAAATCCAGAACGCTCGCGGCGGAAACGACCATCCAAGCGAGTTGTCGGCGCTTAGTAAACGACCGTCGAATATGGGCTTACTTGGAGGCCTTCTCGTCGGGGAGTTCCTTGATGCGCACGTTGCGATACCAGATGCGCTTGGCCTCGTCCTGGAACCCGACGTAGCCGGCCGGGGGACGATCCTTCAGCCCGGACTTGCTCATATCCAGGTCAACAACCTGCTCGCCGTTCAGCACGACTTTCACGCTGTTGCCTTTACATGTGATCGTATACCGGTTCCATTGCCCGGCGGGCTTGACCATGTTCTTCGATGGAATCGCCGTGTTGATTATTCCTCCGCAATCGTGCGCGGTGACTTTCTTCTTGCCGTGCGTGTCGATAATCTGCACCTCGAAGCCGGTCTTGACATGGCTCTTCGGGTCAGCCACTCGCAGGAATACGCCCGAGTTGCCCCTTCGGTCGAACTTGAACTCGAGATCGATAATGAAATCCTTGTACTTGCGCCGCGTGGTGAGATAGTCGCCGTAACGCTGCCAACCTCCCTCTCCCGGACGCGGCTTGAGCGTCACCGTGCCGTCAGCCTCGACGACCCAGTTGCCCGTCGTCTGCCAACCCGTCAGGTCCTTACCGTTGAACATCGGCGTGAACCCATCTTTGTCCGTTGTCTTCGCAGCCGGAGCCGGCTTGCTCAACTCGATGTCTTTGAACATCACTTCCATATCCATGCCGCCGTGCAGTTGCATGGCTAGGTGGCCTTTCAAACGCCCGGGATCATCCTTGATCTCCACCGTCTTCTTGCCGTTGAGCCGCACGACGACATCCCGGCCGACGGCGGTTATGGACATTTCGTTCCACTCACCCGGCTTGTATATGGCCTTGGTCACCTTGGGGTCCGACTGCTTTACCCATCCTCGTTTGCCCGTTTCGTACAGCCCGGCGACCTTCAGAGAGTTATCCACCTCCGCCTGGAAGCCATGCACGCCGACACTGCCCTTGACCTTCTCGCTGCGGAAGTAGAAGCCGCTGTTGCCCTTGACCACTCGGAACTTGAATTGAACGACAAAGTCGGCATATTCCTCATCGCTCACCAGCAACCCGTGGCGACGTTCGGTCTTGGCGCTGGTTCCAACGATGGCGCCGTCCTTGACCTGCCACGTGCCGCCGGGCAACGTGTGCCAGCCTTTGAGCGTCTTACCGTCGAACAATGACTTCGATCCGCAGGTTGTCTCCGCGGCGAATGCGCTGCCAGTGATCGCGAGAGCTAGGAACGCAAAAACCAGCGCGTGAATGTGTCTGCAATACATCGTGTTCTCCTTCGTGTGGTGCTGCTGTTTGTCAGGTAGTCGTGTAGGTGCTGCCCTTTTTGCCTTTCAAGGGTGTTCGCTTCAACTTACTGTTATTGAGCATCTTATTGAGCGTGTTGTCGGCCCGGCCTGTCCTGCCGGCAGCCTGCCACGCCTTGTTGATGTCAGACGTGATGGCGCCCTTGCCCTTTACCAACCCAAGGACGAACTGCTCGGCAGTCTGGGCGTATTGCTTTCTTTTGCGACTTGCTTTGGATGGAGCAGCTTTCTTATAGCCGGCCTTGGGGCTCTTCTTTGAGACCTTCTTGACCTTCTTGACTACTTTGCCGGTCTTGACCGTGTAGATGCCCCGGCTTAGTTTGGTGAACTCATCACCACGAACGGCTGCGGCCACGAGGTTGTAGAAGTCCTTGGCTGCGCTCTTGTAGCCCGCCTTCTCGACGGCAGGGACGATGTCCTTAACCCGCATGCCACCCTTGGACCCGCCCAGTACATCCCTGATGCACTGAACCAGCGACTTTGCGGATGAGGCGGATGAGGCCTTGGCCTTGTCGGCCCTTGGCGCTCCGCCCTTGCGTTTGGCAGGTTGTGCAGCCTGTCCGGCGAGGGCCAGGATCTGACGGTCGATCGTTTCGATCGCCTTTAGCAGCAGAGCCCGCTCCTTATGGAGCTTCGGCAGGACCGTTTGTCTCCGGGCAATTTCCGCACGCAGTTGAGAGATGGTCATCTTCGAGAGTTTTTTAGCCATGCTGGTCTATCCTTTGGGCAAGAGAATTGAAGACATCGTTATCATAAATCCACGAGTTCAGAGTTCACCATCTAAATATATACCAACAGTTCCCGGGCATTTCAATGGGCATGTAATGTCGGCGTCGGCTACGGGTACTACGCCAACGCCAACAAACAGTACGCGGGCACGGGAACGGCTGGGGCACTTGGTGAAAGTTCTCCCGGCAATTCGTATACTGGCTGTGATATGGCACGGCCCATAGCTGACATGGATATCAGACATGATGTTGGATAAACACCTGCGACTGCCTGGAGATCGATTGTTTCGATGGCGAAACTGGACGTTCCTCCTGACAACCGGCGCATTGACTTCCAAGGAGCGCGTATTGTGAAATCGAACGCTGCCATTAACATCGACAGTCTCGGTGTCCGATGCGATGGCCGGTGGGTCTTGAGAGGCTTCTGCCTGCGGGTAGATCGTGGCGAAAAGGTTTCCATCACCGGGCCATCAGGATCGGGCAAGTCGACCGTGCTGCGGTGCTTGCTCGGCCTGGTCGTGCCGCAGGAGGGAGCCATCCGTATCCATGGACATTCCGTAAGCGAGCGGGATGTATGGGAGATGCGTCGATCAATCGCGTATGTCGCCCAGGAACCCGATCTGGGGACCGGGACGGCTCGCGAGGTCATCGAGCGCCCATTCAGTTACAAGGCCAATGCCAACCTTCGGGACAACCTCCGGCGAGTCCCGGAACTGATGGAAGACTTCAGCCTGTCCCAAGCCCTGTTGGACAAGGAGATGCCCACCCTCTCGGGGGGCGAGAAACAGCGTGTCGCTCTGATTTCAGCCATCCTGCTGGACCGGCCGATCCTGCTGCTGGACGAGGCCTCGTCGGCGCTGGATAAGGCTAACAAGCTGGCAGTGACCAGGTTCTTACGGCAGGCTGATGATCTGACGGTTCTGTCGGTATCACACGATATGGAATGGGCGGCATTCTCTGACAGGGTGATTGACATGGCTCACTCATCGGGAGAAGAGACATGAACAAAATCGAAGACATCGGCGTCTGGAACCTGGCGGCAGGCTACCTCCTGCTCATTTTTCCGCTGGCCATCCTGCTCTATCAGCGTGTGCCGATCCTGAAGGATACCGGCATCGCCATTGTCCGAATGACGGCGCAGCTACTATTCGTGGGGTTCTATCTCCAGGTGGTGTTCCGCCTGAACAATCCTTGGCTGAACCTGGCGTGGATTGTCGTCATGGTCGGCGTCGCGGATGGTTCGATCATTCGCGGTTGCGCCCTGAGTATCCGACGGTTCGCGCTGCCGGTCTTCGCGGCGCTGCTGGCCGGGACGGCCATCCCGGTGCTGGTGGTCGTTGGTCCGATCCTCCTGCGGCCGAGCTTGCTGGACGCGCAATACGTAATCCCGTTGGGTGGCATGGTTCTGGGCAACTGTCTTCGGGCAGACATCATCGGCCTGCGGAATTTCTACGAAGCAATCATGAAGAGCGAGAAGTCATACCACCAGAGCCTGGCCCAGGGTGCCCGGCTACACGAGGCGTTACACCCGTACTTCCGGGACGCTCTCCAGGCGGCGCTGCGGCCGACGGTTGCGTCAATGGGAACCATCGGGCTGGTGGCGCTGCCTGGGATGATGACGGGCGTGATCCTCGCCGGGGCCGATCCGCTGACGGCAATAAAGTATCAGATCGCGATCATGATCGCGATATTCTCCGGCACTGCCATTACCGTATTCCTGGCCATCCGGCTCACGATCAGGAGCAGCTTCAATGCCTACGGAATCCTGGATCGAGCGATCTTCCGGGCAACAAAGTAGCCAGGGACGCACCAGGAACACATTACAAGCTAAGAGTGAGTCCCAAGTAACGATCGAGGCAAAGCGGTGAGGAGAATTTACCATGAATGAAAATCCATACAGTTTCGATGCATCCAGCCCCGCTCGGCGATGGGGGGCTCGCTGGATATGGGCAGAGGGCGATGGGCATGCGAAGAACGCCTACTACTATTTCCGCAAACCATTCACGCTTGAGCACGAGCCCGGTGAGGCGAGACTCTTTATCAGCGCCGATACGCGTTACCTGCTTTTTGTCAATGGGTCGCTGGTGGGTCGTGGCGTACCGCAGTCCAAGCCGTATTTCCAGTATTATGACGAGCACGCGGTCGGGGCGCTGCTGCAACAGGGCGAGAACTGCATTGCGATCATTGCGTATCATCTGGGCACATTGACCGATACGCGCGGTGGGCTGCTGGCGGAGTTGGTTGATGAGCATGGCCTGGCTCTGGCCGCAACCGATGCCTCCTGGCGCGTGGCCCCTGCCGATGCGTGGTCGCGGGACACGCACTGCGCGCCGGGCAACCAGATGACACCGTTCCAGGAATTCTTTGATGCACGTCGCGTCCCTGAAGGGTGGGATGCAATCGGATTCGATGACTCCGCGTGGGCCCAGGCTACCGTGTTCGATACCCCACCCGCACGTTTCTCCTGTCCCTTTACGAGACTGGTTCCCCGAGACATCCCGACCATGCGTGAGACGCCCATGCGTCCGGTTGGAATTCAGCGGGTCGAGGAGAGCACAGACCTGGCGGCACGGAAACACATGAACGATCTCTCGATCGGGCTTTCGCAAGTGGGCGGGCCACTGGTACACACCCGCGTGGAGAATCTCGACGCCATGTGTGGCGGTGATGGGGTCGCGGTGGTCCAGGGCAGTACCGATCACATCGGGCAAACATACTGTGCCGCGCGCTATTCTCCCGCCGTCGTGCTGGATTTCGGTCGGGTCGTCACCGCGTTTACGGAGTTGGAACTCGATGCCGGCGCGGGCACGGTGGTTGAAATGGGCTATGCTGAGCGGCTCGTGGACGGCTACGTGAACATTGCATTGGAGTGCCCCTTTGCCGACCGCTACACGACCAGAGATGGACATCAGCGTTATCGTACGTTTTCATGGCGAGCGTTCCGTTATCTGAAGATTCGTTTTCGCAACTGCGACGCGCCGGCCACCCTTCACGCCATACGCGCCATCGAGACCACCTATCCCTATGAGGATCGCGGAGGCTTCCAGGCTTCCGATGAGACACTTAACGCGGTCTTCAAGATCTCCAGGAACACGGTGCGCCTCTGCTCCAATGAGTGCCTGATGGACACGCCGTATCGCGAGCAGGCGCAGTGGCTTGGCGACGTGGCGGCGGTGACGCTGCCTGCGATTTATGCCTGCTTCGGCGACACCATGTTGCCGGAGAAATTCCTGCGGCAAGCAGCCGGAAACCAGTTGCCCACGGGCCTGTTCTCGAGCATCAGCAACAGCATCAGTCACGGTTGGAACTATGTGATTCCGGACTACTCACTTTGGTGGGTGATTGCGCTGTGGAAGCACTATCAGTACACCGGAGATGAACGCTGGATCCATCAATACTACCCGACCGCGCAGAAGGTAATCAACGCGATCATGCCGTACCTGAACAGCCGTGGACTGGTTGAAGACATGCCCTACTGGGTCTTCATTGACTGGGCGCCACTGGATCGACGCGGCGAATGCACCGCCTTCAATGCAATCTTCTACGGGGCACTGGAGGCCCTGCAAAACATGGCGACGCTGAAGAAGGATCAGTATACGGAAAACCTGACCCGCTCGACCAGGACACACATAAAAGACGCGTTCCAGGATCGGCTCTTCGATCCCGAGCGTGGCTGCTTCGCCGATGCACGCATCCACGACGAGTGGTCCGAGGTCACAAGTGAGCAGGCCAATTATGCAGCCATCCTATGGAATCTATGTGATGAGGCGACCGCAAAGGCCATCATCGATCGGCTGCTGGGTCAGCCCGCTTTGACCGGAGTGGTCGAGGCGCAACCGTTCTTCATGTGTGTCGTGCTCGAAGCCCTTAACCGTACCGGGCGGATTGATCTTGCACTTCGTCTGGTTCGCGACCGCTGGGGCAAGCGCATGGTCGACCGGGGCGCGACATCCACCTACGAGGAGTGGTCCTGCGACGGGAGCTGGCGCTCGGGAGAATTTGTCGGCTTCCAGCGCACCCACTCCCACGCCTGGTCGGCCTGCCCGGCGTCGTTCCTGATTGAGAATCTCATCCGGCTGGAGATCCTGGAGCCCGGCTGCGGCAAGGTATCGCTCGATCCGGCGGTGACGGGATTTGACTATGAAGTGGCGTACCCCACGCCCCGCGGCACCATTCGAGTGCGCTGCAAAGACGGCGTTCTCTCAGTAGAATCACCTGAAGCCATTGAGGTAGTTCAGAAAACATCCGGCCAGCAGATTGCGGAAGCTTAATCTGATGCCCCCCAAAAATAAAAGGCGATCCGGGCAAGGATGCTCACGACTTCGCGCTGCCGCTCTTTGGAGGTCATGCTTTCGGGATCGGTTCTCGAGATTAAGGCAAGGCTCCCAGGGGCGGAAGAGTGACCGTCTTGAGGGCCCTGTTTCTGCCAAGGGGGCGTCCATAGCAGGGGCGAGATGCCCCTGCTATGAATGGGCGGGACGTTCGTGCCACGAATGACGTTCCGGTTTGGGAATCAACCGCCGGTCGCCCATGCCCTGACCCGTGCGGCCTACCTGGCCAGTATTTGCCCCAGGACCTGCAGGCCGACGCCGATGGCGCCACGGGTGATGCTGGTGCGGCTGTCGCGGCGGTCGTACCGGCGGTCATTCACAGGCACCCGAACAACTCGCGTCTCGTATCGGGCGGGGATCAGGACCTGGACGGTTCGGGTCTTGTAGACCGGTGGGCACCAGATCCGCTCCACGCGATCGGGCGTGACCTGGATCTCGTGCAGATTGCCGCGGGAATCCCGCAGGTACTCTCGCCTGCCGGGGATCACGCGGTCTTCCCAACGTCCTGCCGTCACCAGCACGGTCTGAGTGCGGGTCTCGTAGTGGGCCCGCTCCACGAGAACGGTTTCGGTCCTGGTCCCATAGCGGACCTGCTGGGGATATCGACCTGCAATGGGACCGTTGCCGATGTGGACCTGGACATTCACGTCTTTGCGTCGAGGAGCCGCATAGCGGGAGGCGTGGCGGAAATCGGCCTTCTGGTAGCGCCCGTGGTCGCCGATCCGGCGTTGGTTGGCGCGGGGATCGTTGTGCCGGCCGGCCGACGGTGCCGAGTATGCTGGTAGTGCGACCGTGGACAACACCAAGGCCCCGATCAATCCTAATTTGATATTTGTAGCGTTCATGGCTGCATCCTTTCCTGTCTCTGCCAGGCCTTGCCTGGGCCGTGGTCACACAGGAGAAGACACCCTTCCGACGAAAAGGTTAGTGCGCGAACAGGGCTGGCCATGCAGCTCGGCGTAGCGCTCGGCCAGGTCGCCCGTGGACAGCCTGTCAAGGGTGGCAAGTTCGGCTGCGATGTTGTGCATCATGCGGCTCCTTTCGTCAAAGATTTTCGAGACTCGCCCCGTTAATCTGCCTGTCCGGCAGGCAGGCCCGCCAGTCGTGGAGCCACACTGAGCCTCATTTATGGAGGGACATCAAGGCCGGCTTTGGGGCCTTTTGAGCCTGTTTTATGAGGCGAGTGGAGTGGCCAAGGCTTGCCCACCGATGGCTTGGAGGGGGCTGCCTGCGGTCAGGGATTGTCCGCCACATCAGGGCGGTGCCGGTTCTGGCAAGCGTCTGCGAGGCCTGTCTTAGGCGCTGCAAGTTCCATCCGGCGTCCTCTGTTCTGTCTATGTGCGACGCTGTCCTGCTATTGTTGATACTGCCGTTAGACCAAGGCCACGATGATGAATTGCCCGATGGCAGCCGTTCCGCGGGCAGACCCCCAGCCTTCGGCCGGAACCTTCATGCCCTACAAACCCTGTTATTAGCGCCGCTTCTACGCTATCATGCCTGCGCGGCGGCGGTGTTGGCCGACGCTTGTATGAGAATGTAACCGAGGCCCTTTTCGAGGGAAAAGCTATGTCGAAGTCGAGCTGTAGACCGAGTCGTCTGTGGAGGATGTGCATTGTTGTCGGGCTGGCCGGAATCATCGTCGCCGCGGCCTCCGCGAAACCGAAAAAGCCAGCCAGACCGAAGAAACCCGTCGCGACCAAATCTGCCGTCGCCAGGCCGAAGAAGCCCGCCAGATCAAAGAAGCCTGCGGTCACCAGGCCCACCGCGACGCAGCCGGCGCCGGCCAAGTCGCCTGACGGCAAGGCCGTTACGATCAAGCAGACAGGCATGCGCATCGCCATCGCCACGAAGGGCACGTTCGACGCGGCCGGAGCGAGGGAAATCCGCATCGCGCCTAAGGCGTGGTCGCCGCGAGCGGGCATCAAGGTAGTGTACGCCGCCCGGCGCGGGTCGCGGGTGAAGAAGGGCCAGGCGTTGCTGAAGCTGGACACCAAGGAGATCGACGAGGCCATCGCTGACGGCGAGCTTACCCAGCAGGTCGCCGCGATGACGTTGAAGCTGGCCGAGGCGAGCTTCGCGGCCAGGACCAAGACGCACAAGCTCGACCTTGCCGCCGCCGAGCGGTCGATGAAGCAGGCCAACGAGGACTACCAGCGGTACCTGAAGATCAAAAAGCCCATGGCGATACAGGTCGCCCACCGCGGGCTCAAGTCGGCGGAGCAGTCGCTGGGCTACGTCAAAGAGGAACTCCGGCAACTGCTGAAGATGTACGAGGCCGACGACCTGACCGAGGAGACCGAGGAGATTATCGTCCTGCGGCAACGCTATGCGGTCGAGCGAGCGGAATTCGCCTTCAACGCCCAGAAGCTGGCGACCGAGAAGACGCTGAAGATCGACATCCCCCGCCAAGCCATCGCCGCCCGCGCCGCCCACGCGCGGAAGACCATCGCCCGCGCCAAGACCCGTCTGGCGATGGAGACCGCCTACCGTACCGCGAAGATCGAGCTGACCAAGCTCAAGACCGCCACGGCGCGCTCGGCCGCGAAGTTCAAACAACTCAGGGCCGACCGCAACCTGCTGACCGTTACCAGCCCGGCCGACGGCATGCTAATCCACGGCGCCGGCGTCGACGGCGTGTGGTCGAAACTAACGCGCGAATTGAAGCGCGACGACAAGATCATGCCCGGGGAAGTGGCCATGACCATCATAACGCCGGGTCGCGTCACCGTTCGCACCAAGGCTCCCGAGGCCGAGATGAACCGGCTGCGGACGGGCATGGCCTGCGAAGTGATGGCCGGGGCGATGCCGAAACGCAAGCTCGCCGGCAGGGTCAGCTACGTCGATCCCCTGCCCGTCGGTGGCAGCATCGCGATGATCGTCGAACTGGCCCGGCTCAAGCCCGCCCTGCGCCTGCTGCCCGGGATGGGCTGCAATGTGAAGGTTCTGGTCTACGACAACCCCAAGGCCGTCACAGTCCCGGCCGGGTACGTCCACGCCGACGCCAAGGGCCGCAAGGTCGTCTGGGTCCGCGCCGCCGATGGCAGCGTACGCAGCCGAGGCGTTCGCGTAGGCCGCACCGCCAAGGGCCAGACCGAGATAACCCGCGGACTCAAGCCCGGCGCAGTCGTCCTGCCGGGCCAGCCCACTGGCTGCAAGTAACCCGCGACGGAGCCCTGGTGAAAGGTCCATCATGAACTTCCGACGCTGGCTGATTATCGCGATGTTGATCGTCGCCCCCTCCTTCGCTGAAGCTGCGAAGGAAGGGCTCACTCCGACCGATTCCGCCGCGGCGCCGGCGGCTTCCACCGATACACCGCGCCCCAAACCGATCACCCCGCCGACGGCTGAGACGATCGAGACTGCCATCACGCGCGGCGTGGACTTCCTACTCACCCGTCAAGGCCCCGCCGGCTGGTGGGGTGCCGCCCGCAACACCAAGGGGCTGAACATCTACGCCCCCGTCCCTGGCGCCCACCACGCTTTCCGAGCGGGAGTCACCTCGCTGTGCGTCTCGGCCCTGATCGAAAGCGGCGATACCAGACCGGCGGTAACCAAAGCCATCGACGCCGGCGAAGCCTGGTTGATCGAGTACCTGCCCAAGCTTCGCCGCGCCCACCCGCGGGCAATCTACAATAATTGGGGGCATGCCTACGGCATCCAGGCCCTCGTCAATCTGCTCGGCCGAAAGACGGATGATGTGGCCCGGCGCGAGCGGCTGAAAACGCTCATCGCCGGACAGATCGAATTGCTGGGACGCTATGAATATGTCAGCGGCGGGTGGGGCTACTACGACATGCGCTTGCGCACCAAGAAGCCCGGTGGGGACGCAACCAGCTTCATTACCTCCACCGTCCTGATCGCCCTGCGCGAGGCCGACGCCGTCGGTGTCAAGCCGCCAGCCAAGCTCGTCAAACGCGGATTGGCTGCGCTGCGCCGCCAGCGCAACCCCGACAGCACGTATCTCTACGCCGCTGGCTGGAAGTGGCGTCCAGTCTACCCCATCAACCGCCCGGCCGGCTCGCTGGGACGGTCGCAAGCGGGCAATTGCGCCCTCCGCGCCTGGGCCGACCCGGTTATCACCGACACGGTCCTCACCACCTGGCTCGACCGCCTCTGCGCCCGCAACCTATGGCTCGACATCGGCCGAAAACGCCCAAAGCCCCACGAATCCTACGCCGCCGTCGCCGGCTACTTCTTCTACTACGGCCACTACTACGCCGGATTCTGCATCGACCAACTCCCCGCCGCCCGCCGTCCGCACCACCAGGCCCACCTCGCCCACATCCTCCTGGCCCTCCAGGAAAAGGACGGATGCTGGTGGGACTTCCCCTTATACGACTACCACCAACAATACGGCACGGCCATGGCCATATCGGCGCTGACGCGGTGCCGAGCGGAGAAGTTCCGGCCAGGCAAATAACGCGGGGCTGTAAAGGCGTGGGCTTCAAGTCCGTCTTGCCGCGTTTGAAGATGGATGCCATGGCAACTGCTCCTTGCGGACTCCCAGCCCAAGTGGGCTACACCTTCCGGAAGTCTCTTGTCGCATGGATAGTTGCAGTTTAGCTACAATCGTTTCAGGCGATCTGGCCTCGCGGGGAAGCCTCACCTGGCAGCAATAATAGCACGCGAAGGCATGTGCGTGTCGGGGGGGGGGGCTGCGCTCGCCATAGCAGAGACCACCACCTCATAACCCGAGCCCACGGTTCTCTCCGTCGAGGAGAGACTCTGGTTATGAGGTCTTTCAGGTTTTTGCATCTCGACGACTGGGGAGGAAGTCCTGTGCAGCCGTTGTCAAAGGTTCGAGAGCAGCAACCTGAAGTCCTGGATGGTGGCCGAGTCTGTTGATGATTCAGATTCGATGCTGGCCTTTGCTTCGTCGGAGGCCTCACGAAGTAGGCCCGCGACGACGGGTCCGTCAGCCGGCAGGGACTTGGCGTGAGCCTTGTCGAGCGACCGCAGCAGCTTGACGCATGCGTCGTAGAATCGCCGCCAGTTCACCAGCACTATCTTCGGAGGGCGGAGAGCCAGCAGGGATTCCCACAGTGCCAGGTTCTTCAGGCGAGCGAATCCGTGCTCCAGGGAGATGACATCGGCCGACTCCCATCGCTGCGCCACCTTGAAGATGTTGCGGTACGACTGGCCGGACCATGTGGCGATGGACCGGAGCCTCGCGCTGCCGTGATTGGCCAGCAGATACAGTAGGATGAAGTGGCGTGCATCATTGCCCAGCAGGTCGCGAGCGCGAAGTATCGCGGTGGCATCGGTCTTTTCCGCCTTGCCGGGTTGCTGTCGTTGATCTTCGCTCGTCTTGGCCTGATGTTCAAGATCGGCGCAGAACGTCAGCAGTTCATCCACCGACTTCTGGCCATAGCAGGGGGTCGTCGGCGGTTTGGAGCTCTTACGCCATTGCGTGTCCAGGGCGTGCCAGATCAGCGCTCGTGGATCAGTCTCCGCCTGGGCGAATTTGCGAACGCGAGAAACCAGGATGGTCTGGCTGTTGTCGGCCCACCATGCAAGCGCCTGTTCCTCGAGGCGAGGCTGCGTGGGAAAGAACTCCAGCGAGCACCATAGCAGCGCCTCGGGATCGATAGCTTCCTCCGGGCGCGGCTCCCGCGCGACGCTGAACGGAACGCCCAGCGTGCGCCACTGGCTGTGGAGCAGGTCCAGCAGCCAATCGCGGATGCGATGCTCAAACGTAGTAAACGAGGTCTTCATAGCCCAGCCTCTCGATCACGTATTTCACGAAGGGTCGCTTCTCTTCAAAGTCACGCAACGTACGCAGCCAGTCGACGGCCCAGTCGAGTTCGTCAAACGTCGGGGCCAATCCTTTCAGATCCGCAAAGTGAATCTCCTGGCGCGGGCCACGCTCGTCCGCCGCGGCGTAGAGCTTCAACGCCAGCAGATCCAGCCGCCCGAGCAGATGCAGCGTCAGTCGATTGCCGACCCGCAACTTATGCAGGCGGCCGGCGAAGCCTTCGGGCAAGCCTCCCCGCACCAGGGCACGAGGTCCCAGGTTGATCCAGTTCTGTCCCATGCCTGCAAGCTCCGGGTGGTTGTCGACCACCCGCTTGATGCAGGCAACCATCTCGTCAGGAAACGTCTCGATGGCGGCGACATCCAGAACCGTCTCATCCCAGCGGCCAAGAACATCCACGTCGCGCGTCGGGCGGTCCTGGAGCTGCTGCAGCCCCAGCGCAGCACCGCCGCATACGACCCAATCGACGGGCGGGCAATCTTCCAGCTCCATCCAATGGTCGAGCTCCTCAAGCAGCCGCAGGATGGCGTCTCGGGTCATTTCCATGGCGACGATCCTACCCGATTTCTCTTCTATCGGCAAGTCGAAGTGGAACTCTGAGTTCTAAAAAGTGGAACTATAACGTCCACTTCTGTCTCTGTTCGGTCTCTAACTCATAAACAGAGACAAGTCTCGGAGAAAAGCCGGTGGCGAGGGGACAGGTCCGTAAGTGGCTTATTGATAGATGGATATGCATTCTGCATTCTGCATACTGACCGCTCAACGGTCACCACCACCTGATAACCCGAGCCTACGAGTCTCTCCTTCGAAGAGAGACTTTGGGCGAAAAAGGGCAAATCGAGCGGCTGGGAGGAATGCTCTGGTTATCTGCCGCGGGAGAAGAGAGACAACGCCGCCAAGCGGCGAGGATCGTAAACTCTTGGAGGAACTGACGTAGAAACAGAAAACGCCGCCGAGGTCTCTCGACGGCGTTTGCCGTTAACTGCGGGGCCGCTGCGGTTTGCAACGGTCCCAAATCTAGCGGGGGGAGGATTCGAACCTCCGACCTCCGGGTTATGAGTGAATGAAGCTCAATTCCCGGAACCACCTCCGTGGGCTTAAGTTATGGATCTGGCAGTCTCTTAGGCTTTCGCCCTTGCTTCACCAGAATAACCAGGATGACCAGGATGCGCAACGAAATAGTTGCAGTTTAGTTGCAGTCAGGGGTTAGAAGGAGCCTCAGAGGGGCCGTCCACCCCAGTGGATTTCCAGTGGAAAGACGCCGGCCGGCCCTTCAGTAGCACCTTTTGGGATCGGCCAAATCGTTCGGTTGCTGGGGCGAATTGGGGGCTTGTTAGACGAGGGCAGAAAGCAGGATCTGCTGGGCTTTCCAGTGGGGTTACAGGTTTCATCCGAGCCGTAATGTGGGTCCTTCGACAGCCGGCTTCCGGGTACCATAGCTGCTTTTTCCGGCCGGGGCCAGTTCCTCCTGCTGGCAAAGTCCGGCAGGGGCAAAACTCGATGACTCCAAGGCATTGGGGCATTCTACCGTTCGGGCCCTTCGGGGAGAAGTTGATTTGAGGGAAACTGCCGACAAGATCCCACAGCTTGCCCTGTCGGAT
>CAZMBZ010000090.1:0-1544 GCA_964564285.1 uncultured Planctomycetaceae bacterium
AGCGTTGGCGTCTTCGCGTGAAACTTCCACGCGATTTCTGCCACCGTTCTTGGCTCGATAGAGAGCCTTGTCTGCGTGGCGAATGAGTGTTTCGGGCGAGTCTGCGTTGGCTGCGTCGGCCACGCCGAAGCTGGCAGTGGCGATAACCCTATCAGACCCGGCGTCGAGTTGCATGGCTTCGACGACCTGACGACATCGTTCAGCCAGTATCGCGGCCTCATCGCCATTTTCATCAGTGACGACAATGGCGAACTCTTCCCCCCCGTAGCGTGCCGGGAGGTCGCCCAGGCGACACTGGTCGGCGATGGCGCCGGCGACAGCCTGGAGCGTGTGATCGCCAATGGTGTGGCCGTGGGTGTCGTTGACGCGTTTGAAATGGTCCACATCGCCCATGATGAACGATAGTTTCCCGCCGTGGCGCTGGACGCGTGCCCATTCCTCCGCCAGCCGCTCCATCAAGCCACGCCTGTTGGCAAGGCCCGTAAGCGGATCGACCTTGGCATACTCGACAAGCAAATCCTGCATATGCTTGGTCCGCAGGGCGGCGTTGACTCGAGCGCGAAGCTCGAAGGCGTCGAAAGGCTTGGTGACGTAGTCCACCGCGCTGATGTTTAGGCCCTTGATCTTGTCTTCAGCCTCGGTGAATCCCGAAAGGAATATGATGGGGATCATGCAAAGCTCAGGGTCGGCCTTGAGAGCACGACAAACATCGAAGGCTAATCTCACAATTCCCATCCAGGCCAAATCCACAATGAAAAACCTGGCGCAACCATGTCAGGCCACACCGTAACCCGCGGACACTCGCGCCATTCTCCCTAAAGACATAGAAAGATTAAATATCATCGGGACTCCATGGGCTATTATTGGTAGCATGCATTGAAGACCCGCGTCGTGCTTGATTATGCGGACATAGGTTATCTTGGGATAAAAGTTTGGTTGGGCTCATATGACTGAAGCCAAGCACCTATCAACAACCGACGTCGCAAGGATGCTGGGTGTGGCAGTCGGATCGGTGGCCAACTGGATTGACGGCAACAAGCTAAAAGCCGGCAAGACGCCCGGTGGGCATCGGCGAGTAGCCAGGGCAGACCTGCTGGATTTCGTCAAGAGACATAATCTACCCGTCCCGCCCGAACTGACCGATGCCACACACAGGATACTCATCGTCGACGACGAGCCTGATGTCGCCAAGTGGATCGCCCGCTTGGTCCACGAGCATCACCCCGACTATGAAGTCAGGCAAGCCAACGATGGCTTCGCGGCTGGGGAAATCGTCGGCTCGTGGCAACCCGACGTCGTTCTGCTGGACCTTCGAATGCCAGGCCAGGACGGTTACGAAGTCTGTCGGCGAATCAAGTCCAGACCGAACGGCAAGGATATCGAAGTCATCGCCATTACCGGCGACGACTCTCCTCAGGCCGCACTACGCATCATCGAGTGCGGTGCCGCCGCATGCCTCGCCAAACCGCTTGACACGGACCAACTCATTGCCAAGATAAGCCAGGCCATCGGAAAGCTTCGCTGATCAGCCCGATTGCGTTGGA
>CAZMBZ010000090.1:1644-16957 GCA_964564285.1 uncultured Planctomycetaceae bacterium
CCTCAGGAGTTGACATGGCAAAAACTTGCGTGTGCAAATTCCGCGTCAGATACAGCGAAACAGACCAGATGGGCACGTTCTACAACTCGCGAGCCCTCGAATGGTTTGAGTGCGCCCGAACCGAACTGCTCCGCTCGATGAGCATCGCATACGCCGATATGGAACTGCGTGGCGCGATGCTGCCTCTGGTTGAGGCCCATGTGAAATATCTAGGCCGGGCCAGATACGACGACGAATTGGAAGCCTCCGCCGCCTTTGAAATGGCAGGCCGGGCCAGGCTGCGATTCGACGTGAAAATCCGCCACGCCAATAACGGCCCCGACGTGACCTCCGGATACACGATCCATGCCATTACCGACCTGTCCGGCAAACCCAAACGCCCCCCCAACTGGCTGCTGGAAGCCCTCGCGCAAGACGACCCGCCCAAGCGGAAGTAGCCCGGCCCGCCAGCGATATCGAGCGAATCTGCTTTGCATTTTCGCCAAATCCGGTACAATCGTAAGTTCATGGAAAGCAACGAACAATCCGATATTACGTTCAGTTTCGTCGTTCCGGCCTTCAACGAGCAGGAAGGCCTGGAGCACTTTTACGGCCGACTCAAGGTCGTCGCCGACCAACTGGACGAATCGTACGAGATAGTCTTCGTCAACGATGGCTCGACCGACGACACCGCCACGGTGATTCGAAGACTTCGAGAGATGGACCCGCGAGTCAAATGCGTCGAGTTCTCTCGCAACTTCGGGCATCAGGTGGCCGTGACGGCCGGGTACGACTTCGCCCAGGGCAAGGCCGTGATAAGCCTGGACGCAGACTGCCAGCACCCGCCGGAATTGATCCCCGATTTAGTCGCCCGCTGGCGAGAGGGCTTCGAGGTCGTCTGCACCGTCCGCAAGGACACCGACGGCCTCAGCCGCTTCCACCGATGGGTCGGGCATGTGACGTGCCGCGTTATTCGCATCGCAACGGGCGCCGACCTGACCAACCTCGCGGACTTCCGCCTGCTCGACCACAAGGTTGTTCGAGCGCTGCGCGACCACCGCGAACACGCCCGGTTCGTCCGCGGCCTGGTGCATTGGGTGGGCTTCCGCAAAACGACCGTGCCGTACCAGGCGGAACGACGTGCCGCCGGTGCGCCGGGTTACACGTTGCGGCAACTGGTGAACATGTCCACAGCCGGGGTGTTCAACTACTCGCTCCTGCCGCTTCGCCTGGCTGGCTTTGCGGGGGCGGCACTGCTTGGCATAAGCGCGCTGTACGCAATTCTCGCGGTCCTGCTCTGGCCCCTGGGCTTGGCACCCTCGGCTGCGGTAAGCGTGGCCTTCATATTCGTGGCGATGTTCGCATTGCAGTTCCTGCTGATGGGCGTACTGGGCGAATACGTAGGCCGCATCTTCGAAGAAGCCAAGGCCCGCCCCCTCTACATCCTGCGAGAAACCGTCGGCTTCGAGACCAAAGAACAAGACACCGCCGACAGGGAAGAAAAAGAACCACAAGACGAATGGGCGGTCTACACCTGACCCCACCACCACCGACACCGCAACGCCGGTAACTTCGCACCCTGCGCATCCAATCGCAGACAAGGCAATTCCAGTGTGATTCCCCGACCAATGGAGTTCCTGGATCGCACCCGCCAACTACCGCTCATCCAGAACCGCGATTGTCGCGGCGGTCAGCGCAATGGCGGCGGTTTCGATCCTCAGTGTGGTCCGCCCCAGGCGGACCGGCGCGAACCCAGCCGCGCCGGCGGCGGCGTATTCGCTGGCCGCCAGCCCCCCTTCCGGGCCGACGAGCAGGCATATCTCGCTGGCCGGTGCCGTCACTATCGAGGCAAGGGCGTCTTTGACGCTGCCGACGTCGCCCTCGGCCGAACCAACCAACCCAATCTGACCGGACCGGGCGAACCACGCCAAAAAGTCACCCATCGCCCGAGAATTGTGCAACTCGGGCAGCCAGGCCAACCCGGACTGCTTGGCTGCCGAAACGCAATGGCCAATCCAACGCTCGCGTTTTGCCCCGACAAGTTCGCCGGGATCCACGACCGAACGCTCGAAGCCCACCGGCGTAAGCGACCCAACCGCCAGTTCGGTGACCTTTTCCAGAAGCCAATCAAGCCGCTTGCCCTTGGGCACGGCGAATGCGAGGTGAATTAACGGCCCAGGCCGGACCATGGGCTGACGTCGGCTGACAACGCCAACGGAAACCTTGCCATGCCGCGCCTCGATTATGGTGCCATCGGCAGCGCCGCCGTGGCCATCGAACAATTCGACCGAGTCACCTGCACCCAAACGCATCACGTGCATTGCGTGATGGGCCTCACCGACCGAAAGCCCGATGGACTCGTCGGCGAGGTCCTCAACGAAAAACCTTTTGTTTCGCTCCATATCGGTCGCCTTCCGCTCAGTATTTCGTTCGGATCAGCCTGCGGGGAAAGCCCCCGGGTACAAGGCCCAAGCCCAAGTCTAGGATCGGTATCAGCATGAAGCAAACGTCTTGCCTGGGACGCACCTGCCGGGAAAGTCTTTTTCGTTGACCATAGACCGCAACCAACGAGAATTAGATGGCGTTTCATCATTAACGGTTAAGATACGTTGAAGAGTAAATCACAATTACGGCAGGAGCTAGTTATGACCGAAGCGATGAGCCAGTCAGGAAACCTTATAGAAGCTTGGCTGAGCCCAGGCCGAGAGTTCCGCAGCGCGCCATTCTGGTCGTGGAACTCCAAGTTGGACCCCGATCGTCTCTGCCGAGCGATCGACTCGATGCACGCCGCGGAAATGGGCGGCTTCTTCATGCACAGCCGTTACGGCCTGAAGACACCGTACCTCTCCGACGAGTGGTTCACCTGCGTTTCGGCCTGCGTCGAGCGAGCCCGTGAACTGGGCATGAAGGCGTACCTCTACGACGAGGACCGCTGGCCCAGCGGCTCAGCAGGCGGGATCGTCACGCGCAAGCACCCCGAGTACGGCATGGTCAACCTGCTGTGCACCAGCGCCGCCGAGCCGGCGGAAAACGCCGAGAGGCTCGCGACGTTCGCGGTCTCGCTCGATGAGTCCGGGCGGATGGCGTCCTACCGCGAGGCCGAGACTTCAGACGACGTCAAGCCGGGCGAAACTCTAATGTCGTTCGACGTCGTGCCGACGCCGACCACCGGCTGGCACAATGACGGGCAGTATCTCGACACGATGAGCCCCGACGCCGTGGCCGAGTTCATCCGAGTCACGCACCAGGCTTACGCCGACCGCTACGGCGAGGATTTCGGCGAACTGGTCCCGGCCATCTTCACAGACGAGCCTAACTACGGGTCTTCAAGGTCGGACCCCGACAAAGGCGAGTACAGGCAGGTATGGACCAGCCAAATGCCGCGAGAGTTCGTCAAACGCCGCGGCTACGATGTCCGCCAACACCTACCGGAACTGGTCTTCGCCTCGGCCGACGGGGAATTCTCCAAGGTCCGGCACGACTTTTATCGCACTGCCACCGAACTGTTCGTCGAGGCCTTCAGCCAGCAGATCGGCCAGTGGTGCGGCAAGCACAAGATCGCCCTCACCGGACACATGCTGTGTGAGGAGACCCTCGCGTCGCAGATCAGGGTCGTCGGCGCGTGCATGCCCCACTACGAGCACATGCAATGGCCAGGCATCGACATTCTGTGCGACCAGGACCGCGAGCTTATCACCGCCAAGCAGTGTTCATCCGTCGCCGACCAGTTGGGTAAACCTCGCGTGCTCAGCGAGCTTTATGGCTGCACCGGGTGGGACTGGCCCCTCGAGGGCCATAAGTTTGTGGGCGATTGGCAATTCGCCGCCGGCGTGAACTTCCGCTGTCCGCACCTGACCCACTTCAGCCTTGCCGGCGGGGCCAAGCGCGACTACCCCGCGAGCATCTTCTCGCACAGCCCGTGGTGGCCTCACTACGGCATCGTGGAAGACTATTTCTCGCGGCTGAGCCTGGCCCTGACCGAGGGAACGCCCGTGCGAGACGTGCTGGTTATCCATCCTGTCGAGAGCGGCTGGGCGACGGCATTCCTCGCCGGCGAGCGAAGCCTGCTGCCGGAAATGGACGACGCGCTGAACAAACTCACACGAACGCTCAGCAACGAGCATTATGACTGGGACTTCGCCGACGAGTCTCTGCTGGTCTCCCATGGAAAGGTCGACAACAAGGGCCTCAAGGTCGGCCTGCTTAACTACAAACTCGCCATCGTCCCGCCTTCGATGACCCTTCGCAAGACAACCGTCGACATACTGGCAGCGTTTCAGGCCAAGGGCGGCAGGGTGCTGTTCGTCGGACGCCGACCCGAACTCGTCGATTCTGAACCCAACGAGACTATCGACACACTCATCGCCGCCAGCGAAACCTGCGACAGCGTCGAGTCCGTCACGACCGCCATCGAACCGCTGCTGGAGCGCCGCGTGTCGGTCACTGAGTCGGGCAAGGAACTGACTTGCGCCTGGGCCATGCTGCGAAAGATCGACCACGGGCATCTGCTGTTCGTCCAATCCCACGACCGCGCAGCCGGTCATCGCGTGGAAGTAAGCGTCGCCGCCGCCGGGCCGGTGGTCCTTTGGGATGCGCGAACCGGCAAGCAAACCCGCGTCGACGCGACCATCAGCGGCAAGGGCGGCGATGCCAAGGCTCAATTCGAACTCGACCTGCCGCCAACCGGCTCGGCCCTGGTGACACTGGGCCTGAACGTCCCAGACGCCGCCGAGCCGGAGCCCGCCCCGTCGGTCATCAGCGAGACCGCCCTGACTGGACCGTTCGATATCGAACGCGCCGAGCCCAATACCATGCCACTTGACTACTGCCAATACAGCTTCGGCGACGAGCCGTTCTCGGACGACATCCCTGTGCTCAAGGCAGACCAGGCAATCCGCGCCAAATTCGGCCTGGGCTCCCGCCTCGGCGGCGAGCACCAACCGTGGTACCTTTACGCCGCCGGGACCGTCGATACCGCCCCGCGAGGCCTCTGTCGCCTGCGATTCGGCTTCCACGTGACCGATCTGCCACGCACGTGCCGACTGGGCGTGGAAAGGCCGGAAGATTTCGCGATAACCGTCAACGGCAAGGACGCCGGCGAGGCGGACGGCTTCTGGGTGGATGAGGACATCCGCACGATCGACATCGCCGACCTGCTTATAGAAGGCGATAACGAAGTCCTGCTGACCATGGACTATCGCCCGGACATGGAACTCGAAGACCTCTACCTTGTCGGCGAGTTCGGCACGGCCCTGCGAGAAGGAAACGCTCCCGCGCCGGGCTCGATGACACTGACCGCCGCGCCGAGCCGACTTGAACTTGGCTCGTGGGTCGGGCAAGGCCTGGACTTCTACGGCGGATGCGTCCGCTACCGAATGACCGTCCGAAAGTCCCTAGGCCGACGGGTGCGCATTCGCCTGCCGGGCGTCAGTGCCACGGCCGTGGTGGTCCACGCCGGCTCCGAAAAACTCGTCCTACCCTGGGCGCCCATGGAGGTGGAACTTACCGACGCACTCACCGATGGCGACAACGCGGTTACGGTGGAGGTAATCGGCGGCCGAAAGAACATCCTCGGCCCGATGCACGTTCCCTGGCAATCTTGGACCGGCCCGGGCCATTTCGACCCCAACAACACAGACTGGACAAGGCACTACCAACTCGTCGACCACGGCCTGACCGAGGCGGTGATCATCGAGGAAATAAGCTGACCGCCCCAGACTGCGGACGTTCGGCAATCTTTATGGCAGGGATGCACGAAATACATCCCTGCCGCGTTCTCCGGTGATGCATGCCGTCAAACTTGTCGCGGCGTCAGGGCGCCAATGAGATAGTCCACTGCCGACCAGAGAGTCACTGCCGCGATTACGGCGGCGAAGATCGGACGAAGCGGACCGGCCAGGGCGTCCATCGCCGGCCAGGCCAACGTCGTCGCAAACACGATCGCCCCAGTGCCCTGGACAATGGCCTTGAGCTTGCCGCTGAATCGCGCCGCGACCTTTCGACCGGTGTGCATGCACAGGATACGAACGTACGCCACGGACACATCGCGGATCGCCATCACGGCCGGCAGCCAAAGCGGCGCCAGACCCGCCGACGCCAGCGTGAAGAACACAATCAGCCGGGCAACGGAATCGCAGTATGGGTCGAACAACTCGCCGAACCGGCTTGTAGCGCCAAGTCGGCGTGCGAGCGTGCCGTCCAAGAAATCCGTAATCTCGATAATCGCCAACAGCCCCACCGCCGCCCACGCGCCCGCCGAACCCGCCGACGCCGTCGTCAGAACCGCGACGAAGCCGCCGGCCAGCAGGACCCGCGAGCCCGTGAAAGACTGAACCAGCAAATACTTCGCCCGCGAGGTCATTCGCTAAAGGCTGCCCTTGGTGCTGGGCACCTGCCCGCCCCGGCCCGGATCTATCGCCTTGGCCGCGCGGAACGCCTGGGCCAAAGCCTTAAAGACGGCCTCGGCCACGTGGTGATCGTTCGCGCCGTAAGGCACGTTGATGTGCAGATTCATGCCCGCGTGGGCCGACAGGGCGCGACAGAACTCCTCGATAAGCTGCGTGTCGAATGTGCCGATCTTGTCGCTTGTGAAGCGGACGTTGAACACCATTACGGCCCGGCCTGACAAATCCACCGACACGCTCGCCAGTGCCTCATCCATCGGCACGGATGCGAACCCGTAGCGGCGTATGCCCGCCTTGTCGCCAAGTGCCTTGGCAATGGCCTGGCCTAGACATATTCCGACATCCTCGGCCGTGTGATGATCGTCAACGTGCAGATCGCCCTCGGCCTGGATCGTCAGGTCCACCAGGCCATGCTTGCCGAAGTGGTCCAGCATGTGATCGAGAAAACCTATGCCCGTCCGCGCCCCGACCGTCCCAGCCCCATCGAGATCGAGCGTGACCTGAATTTTCGTTTCCTTCGTATCCCGCTGAATTGTCGCGGTTCGCTTGCTCATTATTCGCCTCGTTCGCCTCGTCATTTATCGACGGACGATAGTATCTCTCTGATTGCCCGCACGAGCTGGGCATTGTCCTGATCCGTGCCGATGCTGATCCGCAACTTGTCCTCGAGCCTCGGCTGTTGGAAGTATCGAATCAAAATGCCCCGTTTCTTGAGGCCTTCGTATATTTCCCTGGCCCCGACGGTCGTCGGGCGGACCAGCAGGAAGTTCGCCTGGCTAGGCCAGACCGCGAATCCCATGGCCTCCAACTGCCCCGCCAGCGCGGCCCGCGACGAGCGAACTTTGGCGGCGCACTCATTTTTGTACGCCTGATCCGCAATCGCCGCCGCGCCTACCGCGCACGCGACGACGTCAACATTGTAGCTGTCCTTAACCGTCATCAGGCCAGTCAGTATCTCCGGCCTGGCCAGGCCAAAGCCCAGCCGAAGCCCCGCCATTGAGTAACCTTTCGACAGCGTGCGAAGGACGATCACATTCGGGCAGCGACGCGGAAGATCGATGGCACTGGATTCGGCGAAGTCCACATACGCCTCATCGACGACCATCAGCCCCTTCACCCGTCCGGCCAGGGCCTCCAGTTCATCCGGTGTAAACAACGTACCCGACGGCGCGTTTGGATTGGCAACCAGCGTCAAGGGCGCCCCCGCCGCAGCCAGGGCATCGGCAGGGAGATTGAAGTCGTCGTCGAACGGCACTTCGATAACCTCGGCGTCTTGTATCCCAGCCAGCGTGCGATACAGCGTGTAAGTCGGCATGGGATACGCCGCGGCCCGGCCTGGCTCGGTACATGCGCGGAAGATCATCGTAAGCAGATCGTCGCTGCCGTTACCGGGCAGGATCCAGTCTGCATCGTAGCCCAGCGCAGCCCCGGCCGCAACGCGGAAAGCCTGCGCCGTCGGCTGCGGATAGCGCCTAAACTGCTCGCCGTCGATCTCGCGCAGCACCTTCATCGCCGCCGGTGATGGCGGATAAGGGTTCTCGTTCGTATTGATCTTAATAACCCGCTCGCCGATGCCCGGCTGTTCGCCGGGAACGTAAGGGGTCATCCGTTGGATGTTGGGGCGGAAGAGATTCATGAGTTACCTACGCTTGTCCATTCGAATTCGAATCGCATTCGCGTGCGCAGTCAGTCCTTCTCTGCTAGCGAAATCCGCCACATCCGGGCCGTCGGCGGCCAGGCTGGGGGCGTCGTAACTTGTTACGCTGGAGGCCTTCAAGAAGTCATTGACGCTCAGCGGACCGAAGAACCGGGCCGTGCCGCCGGTGGGTAAGACGTGGCTTGGGCCAGCGTAATAGTCGCCCAGCGGCACTGGAGTGTGCGGACCGAGGAAGATGGCACCGGCGTGGCGAATCTTGCCCAGTGCGGCCTGGTCGTCGGCGGTGATTATCTGAAGATGCTCGGTGGCGAAGTCATTGGCGACGGCGCACGCGGCGTCGATGTCCGGCACAACGATAATGGCGCTGTAGCGGTCCAGGGCACTTCGCAGGGCATCGGCACGTTCGAGGCCGGGAAGCTGCCGATCAATCTCGGTAGCGACGGCTTTGGCGAGTTCAGGCGAGTCCGTAACAAGCACGGCCGAGCCGGGATCGTGTTCGGCCTGGGCGAGCATGTCCGCCGCCACCCACTCGCACTTGGCGGTGGCATCGGCGACGATAAGCACCTCGCTGGGTCCGGCGATACTGTCGATTCCTACCCGTCCCATCACCTGCCGCTTCGCCTCGGCGACGAACGCGTTGCCAGGCCCGACGATCTTGTCCACCGGCCTGATCGTCGAAGTCCCGTAAGCCATTGCCGCGACGGCCTGCGACCCGCCCAGCCGGTACACTTCCTTCACGCCAAGCTCGCCCGCAAGGGCAAGCACCATCGGGTTGAGGTCGCTGTCGGTCGTCGGCGGGGAGACCATCACAATTTCGCCCACGCCCGCCACCTGGGCCGGCACGACGGTCATCAGGACCGTCGATGGGTACATCGCCCTGCCGCCGGGCACGTACACTGCCGCTCTGTCAACGGGGGTGTATCGAACCGCCAGCGTCCGCCCGCCGCGCCGCACAGGCGGCGGGGCCTGGTGCATGATGCTCTGCTGATACTGGCGGATGTTGGCGATCACGCGGCGGATCAACGCCAGAAATTCCGGCTCGGCCCCGGCGTGAGCGGCGGCGATCTCGTCGGCGCTTACGCGCAGCGTGGCGTCGGTCAGATTCGCCCCGTCGAGCCTGGCCTCGCAGTCTATCAGCGCCGCGTTGCCACGGGCCTCGACGTCGGCCAGGATATCCGCGACGGTCTTGCGCACGTCCAATCCCGCCTGCTCGGCCGCGGCGGTCATCCCACCTGCCCGCAGACAGTCCCGTACTTCCAGCACGGCCGGGTCAGTGGCGGCTTCGTTTGTATGGATTATTCGCATGCTCATAATCGGACAACTTTACGACAGAATGGCAGATTCCGCAATGGGCTTTGGCGGTGCGAAAACCTTGGCGAGCCCCTCGGTGGTAACACACCGGAGAACGCTTGGTTCCGTATCGATCACCCAGGGATTGCTATCCCTGGGCTTCGGGAACCCATCCGTTTCATATCGGGGTGGGAATCGTGGAGAACTCCGGGCGAGGTGTTGGGTTCGTACGCTTGGCTTACAGAAGCCCACCGACAGCAATCCCTGGGTGTCGCTGTCTCTGGTGGATCAAGAGCGCCTCGAACGATAGCGGGCTCGGCGTCACGAGGATGACGCCGAGCCCACATTTGAGCCCGATTCTTATTATTATCTCCGCCTTCTGCGCGGATTCTTTATGGCGTCCTTGATCTTCTTGACTGCCGCGGTTGCCTCGCGGGCGAGCGCCTTGTCGGTGGCGAGGGTCTCGGCGAGTTTGACGGCCTGGTCACAGGGCAGGTTCCCCAGGGCACCGAGGATGGCTCGCTTTTCTTCGGTTCGTTTGGCGAGTTTCATCGCCTCGGCCAGTTTGGCGACGGCAGCGGCGGGCTTGGGATTGTCGCGTTTGCCGAGCAACGTGACGCAGCCGCGAATGGCGAGGATTGCCTCGGCGCCGGAGCTGGCCTTGGCGACAGCCAGGAGGTCGTCGGCCGGGGCCGCGGTGGACCAGTCGGACAGTGCCCGGATGGCGGCCTTGCGGGTCTCTGCGTCGGAGCACTTTAGTTGCTGACGCGCCGCGGCCAGGGCCTTGTCGCCGCCGATTCGCGGCAGCACGGACACCAGGCTCGGTCGAACGGAGGCATCAGCCTTGGCGATCGCGGCGATAACCATTGCGCCCGCGGTGTCGGGGCTCTCGCTGCGTGCGGCCATCGAGCCGATAGCCTGGGCAAGTTCATTGCCTTTTCCGCTATCTTTCTCCGCCAGCAGCATGGCGATGAGCTTGGGCATTTCCTTTTCCCCGCCGAACAGGCCGAGCGCTTTGACCGCGGCGCGTGCGACTCCGCCGTCCTTGTCGCCCGCGGCTGTCAGGAAGGCATTGGTCGCCCCGGCCTCGCGGCGAGCAATGAGCACTTCAATCAGCTCGCCCTTGCTTGGGGCGGGCAGATCGGACGAGAGCAGCTTGCCCATCGCCGGCCCGGCTTGCTTGTCAGCCAGACTCGTCAGGCTGATCCTGGCGGTTAACGTGGTCTGGCCGCCTGCAGCCAGTTGCTTTGCCAACACCCCAACGCAACCGGCGTCGCCCAGTTTGCCAAGTGCGACAATGGCGGCGAGGCGAACGGATTCGTCGTCGGCCGAGGCGTATTTGATGATGGCCGGGGCGACCGACTTGTCGCCTCTCGACGCAAGGGTGCTGATAACAAGCATCTGTGCGCCGGGCGACAGGTCGCCGAGCGAGTCAGCCAACGCCTTGCCCACAGCCTTGCCGGGCATGGCCATCATGAACTTGCCTGCAGCCTGCTGAATACCGAGATTCTTGTCCTTGAGCGCGCCCAGGAGAACGGGCACTGCCTGGTCGCCGCCGGACCGGGCCAATCCACCAAGTGCGGCAATGCGGATCATGGTTTCCGGGCCGGAGGCGTACATCTTCTTGTATATCGCCATTGCCTGGTCGGTTTGCCCCGCCTTCGCCAGCGAGTCGGCAGCCTTGAGATACGCATCGGCCCATGTTCGGACGTTGGCCTTTGCGGGCTTGATGCCTGCCAGGGCAGTGGCGGCCTCGGGGCCGGCGATCTGGCCGAGCGCGGCGATGGCAACGCTGGCGAGGGCATCCTCGCTGCCGGCGGCGATCTTGGCGATCGTCCCGACGGCCTGGCGGTCGCCACGTTTCGCTACCGAGTCGATCGCACTGGCGAGCATGCCGCCCTTGACCTTGGCGAGATTGCCCCGCAAGGCAGCGCCGGCCTTTTCGCCGGGCAGATAGGTAAGGGCATAGCGGGCCATGTGGGCGAGCTTCTCGTCGGTGAGCATACCGGCGAGGACATCCACCGAGGCGTCCGAGCCGCATCGCCTCAGCAGGCGGCAGGCGTACTGCTTTGCGTCGAAGGTGGCCTGGGGGTTCTGGAGGACCTTAAGCAGGCCGGCCTCGATCTCGGCGAGCTTCGCCGGCGAGGCGCCGGGCATATGCTTCTCGCAGGTGGTAAAGGCGACGCGGGTTTGACCTGCCTTGTAGCCCACCATTGCGGCGAAATCTATCGCCCCGGCCGCGCCCGGCTTGGGGTCCTTGCCGAGGTCTTTCTCGCGGAGGCTGATCTTGTCGGCCGTCGGGAAGTCCGACGGCACGGCGGTCTGGGTGACCTTACCCGTCGCCGCCCATTCCGTGCCGCGTTGGAGCGTTACGATAAAGCCGACGCACTTGTGCTGGGCAGGTCCGTGGCCGAGGACGGTATGGAAGACCCTCCCCTTGCCGTAGTCAATCGCCATCAGCACCGGCTCCTCGCGTCCCGATCCGCCGGTCTTGGCGTCGGACATCGATGAGGCCAGGACCGTCATATTCTTCGCCGGGCCGCGAAGCTTGCAGTACAGTTCGTCCGCACAGTGCAACCAGCCCGCGGGAAGACCCTTCATAACTGGGTGCGTGGCCTCTCGCGTGGTGACCACGTACGGCGTCTGCCGGCCGTGATGGCCGCCCCTGCCCGGAGACTCGTCGCGAATCCACTTGCCGTCCTTCATGTACACCCAGGGACCGGACTTCTCGTTTCGTCCGCCCCAGCCGCCAAGGGCGATCATCTCGTTGTACTCTTTCCATTTGCCGAAGGAGTTGTCGGCCGCGTGAATAATCACCAGCCCGCCGCCCTTGGCCATGTACTCAACGAACGCTTTGCTCGTCGCCTCGGGCCAGTTGGCGCCGTTGTAGTTCGACACGATAACATCATACTTCGACCACTGCGGAGCAAAGCCATCCATCGGCTTGCCCCTGCCCGGCGTGGTGGCGACCTCCACCTCGTAGAGTCCCGTACCGAGGAGCATCTCCTTGATCTGCGGGGTCGTGCCCTTCCAATTGTGATTGTTCTGCCCATCGACGATCAACGCCTTCAGCGTCGCCGCCGAAGCGACACCGTTCAGCAGCACCACGCCAACCAGCACGCACGCCGCCAGCCGAATCATTCGAGCAAGTCGCATATTTTTATCCTTTCGGGTTCGCTAAAAGACTACCGCAGAGACACAGAGACTCAGAGATATGATAAAAAACAGCATCACGCTTCTGTCGCATTCGCATTCCATCTTCGCCTCTCAGCATCCTGCCTACCGGCAGGCAGGCTCTGTGACTTTTTTCTCTTCTGTCGCTGTTGCTTCTGAATTCTCAGTGCCTCTGTGTCTCTGTGGTTAACCTCTTCTGTTGCTTCTTCTGCTGCTACTTCTATCGTTGAATTCTCAGCGCCTCAGCGCCTCTGTGGTTAACTTCTTCTTATCCTTCGAGCGTCCAGGGCTCGCGGTAGCTTTTGCCCAGCAAGGCTGCGGCGCCGGGGTCGTCGATTATCTGTTCAGTCTTGGGATTCCACTTTATCTTCCGTCCGGTGAGCATGGCAATCTCGCCGAGCAGGCCCACGCTGATCGAACGCAGGGCGGTCTCGATGGGGGTGATGGTCAACTCCCGGCTACGGACGCACTCGATGAAGTTCTGCATGTGGCCACGGGTCTTGTAGAGCTGTATCTCTTCGGGGCCGACCTTCTGTTTGAGAATCTTCGGATCGCTGGCGGAAAAGCTTCGGCGGCCGACGTGGATCCATCGCCCGTCGGCGCCGATCCACTTGGCGCCCATCGGATGGTAGTGTCCGCTGCCGACGGAGAACTCCACGCCGGTATCGTACATGCATGTGAATTGGTACTTGAACGGCACATCATGGATGCCGTCGGTCGGGTACTCGCCCTTGCCCTCGATGGTCGCCGGGCCGGTGTTGTCGTACCCGAGTCCCCAGTGAGCGATATCGATGTGATGGCCCGCCCAGTCTGTGAGCTGTCCGCCGGAATAATCCATAATCCAGCGCCAGTCCCAATGGACCGTGCCCCCTCGGCCGAAGTTCGCGTGCTCGCGATACGGGGCCGGGCCAAGCCAGCGGTCATAGTCCAGCGTCTTGGGAACCGGGCACAGTTCGTAAGGCTTGCCGGCCCTGCCCGATGGCAGGCCCACTTCCACGCGGACGACCTTGCCGATTCGACCGTTACGGACCAGTTCGCAGGCCCGACGGAATTTGCTTTTCGATCGCTGCCAACTGCCCGTCTGCCAGACGCGCCCGTAGCGATGCACGGCGTCGGCCATGGCCCGGCCTTCGCGGATGCTGCGAGCCAGAGGCTTCTGCCCGTACATGTCGATGCCGGCGCGGGCGGCATGGATGGCGGGAATCGCGTGCCAGTGGTCCGGCAGCGCCAACGTGCATACGTCGATGTCGCCCCGGCCGATCAACTCCTGGAAGTCGTTGTAGGTCTTGCAGTCCTTGTTGCCGTAGTGCCCGTCGACCATCTTCTTGGCGCTATCCGAGTGCGAACTGTCCACGTCGCAGACGCCGACCATCTGAACTTCCTTGGAGCGCAGAAGGTGGCGAAGGTCGCCGCTGCCCATCGAGCCGACGCCAATGGACGCCCCGACCAGCCTGTCACTGGCCGCGGGCCTGCCGCCAGCGCCTAAAGCCGTGGAGGTAATTACCGTCGGAAACGCAACCGCCGCCCCGGCAGACAGGGCCGACCGCCTGAGAAAACCGCGGCGAGTAAAAGATTTCGATCTTGTCATGGAGTACTCCCAATTCGTTCCTTGTTAACGGACCATCCGTCTTGCTGATCTTTTTGCCAAAGATATATAAACCGGTCGAGCCAGAAATGGTGCCGCGAAATCGGAAGTTTTGATCGACCGTCACGCCCGCGCAAAACGCGAGCCCGGATAGCTAATGCCGTCCGGGCTCGTCTGATTGTCGGTTATCCTGCACCAAGCAGGCGCGTTACCCGCTTAATGCAGGCTACCTATATGATATTCAACCATAGATCACCTCCTTCCGAATGTGACCTCGCCCAACCGTCAGCCGCATCGGCCCGCCAGGCTTTAACTCCCTCGAACGCCTCCGAGGGCCTGATGGCGGCCGAATCCGAAGCATCCGAATCCAGCCAGCGAAAGATGCGAATCAACCCACATCTCTCTGTGAACAGTATACCATAACACCGCCCAAAAAACGCAATAATTTCAGTACCTGAATGGGCAATATTTCCCCCTCGTCGACAAGGCCCATACCCGTACTGCCCAGTCACGCATGCTGAAAACCGAGCCGCACGAATTGGCATTCCGGTGCGGCGGCCCGTTCCAGTTGGCGCCGCATCAACTCCCCCAGTCGTGCGTCGAGCGACTCATCCTCCACGGGCCGCTCCTGGCCGGGATCGTTTCGCAAATCGTATATCACGTTGCGGTCGGGCAAGCCGCTGGACCGATGTGACTCCTGGGCGATTCGGAAGTGACCAATACCTTTGCACCACTTCAGATGCGTGCCAAATTCCGCCCCGGCGATTCGCTCGGCAGTCATGCCAAGGTACGATGTGAAGTGGCGGTGCATAACCGCGTCCTCAGAGGCGACGCGGTGGTACGAATACCGACCGTCGGTAAGGTTTACCTCCTTAGCGAAGTATCCATAAATGACCGCCTCGTGATGCTCGCCGTCGGCAGGCAGAAGGTGCAGCAAGGAACGCCCTGTCACCGAAGGGGGTAAGTCTTCAACGCCGTGAGCGGCCAGGATGGTCGGCATGATGTCCACCGCACTTGTCAGGGCGTTCCGTCGCCCGGGCTCGGCGATATCGGGGTGATAAAAGATCAGCGGTGTATTGGCCAACTCATTGAACGCCGGGGGTATGTTCTTCGCCCACCACTGATGCTCGCCGAGAAGATACCCGTGATCGGAGGTCAGAATTACGGCTGTGTCGCGCCACATGTCGTGGCGGTCCATGGCGTCAAAGAATTGGCCCAGCCGGC
>CAZMBZ010000091.1:0-16852 GCA_964564285.1 uncultured Planctomycetaceae bacterium
CCATGTCATCACGGCTGACATCGCGTAGGCCACCAGGGCCAGCAGGATCAGCAGCTTGGCGGCGGTGGAGGGCATGTCTAATCCTCGGCGTCTGGCAGGAGCCTGTGGAGTTTGTCCCGCACGACCTGCGGTCCACCGGAGAGAAACTCCTCGTAGGTTTCGTCAGTAACCAGCAGCTTCATGACTTTCATGCGCCCGTGGCTGTCGTTGGGTATCGCGGCGCGGACGTCTGCTCGCAGGCTGTCCAGCACGGCGGCGAACTCGCCGATGTGCTGCGGCAGGTGCGTGGCAAGCCGGCGTCTCAGCCAGGCCGCCAAGCCTGGCGAGGAGCCCCCGCTGCCGATGGCAAGCAGGACGTCTCCATCGCGCAAGACCGACGCGGCGTAGAAGTCGCACTCGCTCGGCACGTCGGCGACGTTGACCAGTGCGCCGACGCGGTGGGCGTCAGCGGCGATAGTGGTATTCAACTTCGGTTGATCCGTGCAGGCGAACACTATCGCTGCCCCGGCGAGTAGTTCCGGACGGTACGGTTCGGGGCGGATATCAACGCCCTCGGGCAGCGCGTCGGCAGAGACGTGCCGGGCCACCAGCAGCACGCGCGCGCCGACCTCGCGAAGGCCTCCGACTTTGCGAAGGCCTACAGGCCCGGCTCCGACGACGACCGCAAGCTTGCCGCGAAGGTCCAACATGATTGGATAAGTTTTCATGGTCAATTCCGAAACGCCCATCATACCCAAGACCCGGGTCCCGTGCCACTACGAGACGCTCCTGGCCAGTGCGATTGCCTCGATGAGCGCCCGGGCCTTGTGGAGTGTCTCGTGGTACTCGTCGTCGGGCTGGGAGTCGGCCACGATGGCTCCGCCGGCCTGGACCAGCGCTCGCCCGTCGTCGTAGACCATCGTGCGGATGGCGATATTCCATTCGCAGTCGCCGTCTGCGCAGACGATGCCCAGGCAGCCGGTGTAAACGCCGCGGGCCAGGCCTTCGATCTCGTCGATGATCTCCATCGCGCGGATTTTCGGAGCGCCGGTTATCGATCCGCCCGGGAACGTTGCACGAAGGAGTTGGGACGGGCCGATCTCGTCGCGCAGCACGCCCTCGACCGTGGCGACGAGGTGGAAGACCGTCGGGTGCGCCTCCAGCAGGCGAGGCTCGGTCACGCTGATGGAACCGTACCGGCAGACCCTGCCCAGGTCGTTGCGGAGAAGGTCCACGATCATCGCGAGTTCGGCGTTGTCCTTGGCGCTGGCCAGGAGATCGGCGCAGGCGGCAGCGTCGGCCTGCTGGTCGCCGCTGCGAGCGCGCGTGCCCTTGATCGGACGGGTTATCACGCGCCGCCCGCGAACGCGAAGGAACAGCTCCGGCGAACTGCTCAGGATTGCGCAGGGTCGGCCTTGCCGGGTGAACTCGATGTACGCGGAGTAGCTCGCCGGGTTCCGCCGGCGAAGCATGCGGTAGGTCGTTCGCGGGGGTGGTGCCTGCGGAAACTCGAATCGCTGCGAGAGGTTTACTTGGAAGATATCCCCGGCCGCGACGTACTCGATGCACCGCGAGACGGCCTGGCGGTACTGGTCGGGCGTGAAGTTGGAAGCTGGAAGCGGGGCGGTTCCAGCCACACCTGCCTGGCTCGCGGGCGGGCTGGAGGTCAGTATGCGGCGTAGCAATTCCGCCCCGGCGCCGGCGCCGGGTGGCGGGGTTTGGCGGTACTTCAACTCGACCAGCCAGGCGGCATTGTCGATGGTGTCGTGGAGGACGATGGCATCGTAGAAAGCCAATCGCAGGTCGGGCAGGTTCGTGTCGGTTGCGGCTTGGCCTGGGAGGCGTTCGATTAGCCGACCGAGCTCGTAGCCGACGTATCCGATCCAGCCGGGCGAGTAGGGGCATTGCGGGGCGGTTGTGGCGATAGGCCGCAGCGCCCGGGCGAGTTCGGCCCAGACTTCTTCTGCGCCCGATGCGAGGACTCGTCCGTCGCGGTTGGCCAGGACGCCCTGGCGAAGTGTGAGCACCTCAAGAGGTCGGCACGCGAGGATGCTGTATCGTCCGTAGGTCGTGTGCGTCGCGGAGGAATCCAACAGGGCGGGCTGATCGTCGGGTTTCAGCAGTGCCAGCAACTCCGGCAAGGATGCGCCAAGTTCCACGGGCCGGCATACAATGTCGGCCCGTGGCTGGCCCTGAGTTTGCCGAAGGTGCTCGGTTTTGGCGTCGCGCATAAAGCACCTTGCGATGGGGCCGTCGAACGAACGGGGCAATCACTATTGTTCGTCGGTGAAATCGGCGGTTCCCAGGCCCTGGTATTGCTGTATGGTCATCTTGTCGGCGTACTTGGCGGCGGCTTGGATAATCGGGTCTTCGCTACCGAGGTATTGGCGTATGAGGCTTTGGAGTTTCTTTTTGTCGCCGCGGCTTGGCGCTCGGTACTTCATGGCTCCCAGGGTAAGAATAGCCTGCACTTTCCATGCTCGGTCCTTCTCGTTCTCAGCCATGTTGAGCACGTCGCCGGGGAAGAATTGATCCCTGCTCGTGCCGACGGCGCTGGGCAGACTGTCCCAGAGTATCTTGCGTTTCTGGCGGGCGAGCTCGCTTATTTCGCTCAACTCGTTCTCATACGTTCTCAACGACGCGATCTTATCTGTCGGCCCGTCTGGCCAGACGTTGTAAAGCTCCTGAAGCCGCTTGACGGCGACTTTCATTATGTCCAACCCCTGGACGGACATGTCCGGCACGGCGCGTTCGCTGAACATGTGCCACCCGAGGATCAACATGTCCTGCATGCGTTTCTCGGCCTGGGCGTACTCCTTGCGCTCCAGGTGGAGGAGGTAGCACTGCTGTGTGGGGATGCTTATCTGGTAGAGGTCCCGCGCGTACTGGCGCTGGTAGTAGGGCTTGAGCTTCGTTGGCGTGAAGACGAACGTGTACCTCATTTCTGCCTTCTTGGCGCCGGCGGCGACGAGGTCGGCGATTTCGCGGCAAGCCTTGTAGCCGGGATCGGCCCACGGGTCGCTTGCGGCCGCCGCCGCATCCGATCGTTCGGCGTCGCCCGTGCCCTCGATGACATCTCTGACCTGCTTGTACTGGGTCAGGGCCTTTTCGTAGTCATCCGCCGCGTTGCCGGCCCCAGCGGGCACGGCGGGGATGATCGCACTTAGCGGCGTGGACGGTACGTGGAGGTCCATGAAGCCCCTCACGGCGGTGTTATATGGCGATGAGGGAAGCGGCGCAAATATTGTGAAGACGACGTACACCAGAACTGCGCCCCCAAGTATTCCCGCGAGTATCCAACCTGTTTTGTTTCCCAAGGTCCTGCTCCTCGAATTTATTATGGCTGAGGGTCTGTATTTCCGTAATCGCCCACGAAGATAGTACCAAGATTTCGCGGATCATAGAAGTATCTTGGCGCGCCGGACCAACTGGAACTTTCCTGGCCCTGGGGGCTGAACCGCATGAAGTTCGCTCGCCAGAAGGCCGAGCCGCCGTCCGTTCCGAAGGACGACAATGGTATGCGGACCTCGACGGTCCACGCGCCGTTGGCGGCGCCGATGGCGACGTTCGCCGATGCTGCCCATTGTTTCACGGCCCCCAGCGATGGCGTACTGGCGATGCCGCGTTGGGCTATCAGCACGCCGTTTGGTTTGATGACCAGATGATACAGGTCTGCCGGCTTTTCGGCCTTTCCGCCTGGGTCGAGCAGGACCTCAACGAGATCCTCTCCGCAGGCGATCAACTGCTGGTACGTTACGTGGTTGGTCGGCTTGCGGATCATGCCTGGCGGGTTTGGTTCCTCGCAGCGAAACGCGAGATAGAGGCTGTCGGCGTCGCGCAGCATGAAGCAGAACGTCTGGCGTTTGGCCAGGCCGGTTCCGATTTGACCGCGACGGCCCACGAGCCTGAAATCCCGTGCCGTGTTGCCCACTCGCAAGGGCCAGTCCCTCAGGTCGCCATCCACTTTGGGATGGCGCTTTGTCTGCCCGACCACCAGCATGGCGACCTCGGCGGTCAGGCGGCGGGGCTTTTCGACGTTACTTTTGAGCGTAACGCTGACCGGTATGCGCGCGCCGCTGTTGGTGGGCAGTGGTCCCGGGCCTTCGGCCTGGATTTTCAGCAGGCCCAGCGTGCCCGCGCCGAGGGTTACGACGGAGGTTTGACTGTCGATTTGCTTCCACCCGACCGGCAGGTCGGCCAGCTCCGCCCAGATTTTGGCTGGTCGGTTGTGCTGATTATAAACGTCCATCAGGATCGTAATCTGGAGCTTTTTTGGGGGTATGGCGGTCGAACCGGGGGTCGGGCTTACGATCGACCGGGTCTGCTCGACCACCAGCGTGTGCGTCCGCTCGTTGAAGCGCGACCAGGCAAGCTGATGCGCCATGCTTGCCAGGCGGTTGGCGGTTCCCGGCGTCACGGCTGCCTGGACTTCCTCAGCCAGGATGCTCTTGGCGAGTTCCCACGTCACGCCGTCTTTGGCCCAGCCATCGAGGCGGCAGTCGAGGTAGTTGTCCCGAGTGCCTGCAAGCCCGCCGTAGCGGACCAAGCCGCTGATCAAATCCTTCGCCACGCTCTGTCGCCCGCGACGGTTGAGGATCCAAAGCTGGGCGATGTCCTGCATGCCCCGCCGAAGCCGCTTCAGCCGCACGCTGGGAAGTGGCGACTCCAGTCCCGCAATGCTGCCCGGATAGAACAGGCGCGTCCTGGCTCGGGCCTCGGGCGCCAACGGACCGTCCGACCAGTGCAGCACGTCAGGCAGCCAAATGCCGGTGCATGCGTACTTCATCGCGAACCACGGCAGGGCCCGGGCGCCCGCGGGCTTGCCGATCAGGTCGAGCCCGGGCATGTACGGCGGGTTGCCCGGCGACAGCCAGGCGCCCGCGAGTGGATGAACTCTCGCATTGGACTGGCCTGCGGCGAGGTCGGCATCGAACAATTCGACCGGCGGCGCGAAGATGTCCACCGTTTCGCCGAACCCGGCTGGGACTTGCCAATCGCTGCCCGGCGGGGCCTCGGGCGGAAGCTGGCTGAGGATCGGCACGCCCGGCGCCGCTTTGCGGGCCAGGGCTGCGATGGACATGTGGGTCGCGTAGCCGGCCTGCGCTTCTATGTCTCGGGCGGGCCAGAGGAAGACAGCTCCGCGAGACTCGCCCTTGGCGCCGAGGTGCTCGACGCTCTCGGTCAGCAGGCGTTGCACGGCGGCGGCGTAGGTCTTGGACCCGGTGCCGCCATAGGAGGCGGGCTTGGGCCAGTTCTGGCTTAAAGGCACGGGCCAGGCGGGCACACCCACGCCGTCTTTGAAGGCTGAACCGTCGAGGTACGGTTTGACTATCGCGTCGTAGTCATCCCACGCCAGGCGGACGTCGTTGAGCTCGGCTCGCTTGAGCACAGGCTTGAGGTCCGTGTCGAACAGGTCGATGCGGTGCTCGCGAGCCATTATCATCAACTCGCGGATCAGCGCCAGTCCGCGCCTGGCCATCGGGCTGTTCGGGTCGAGGTGGACGGGGTCGAACGGCTTGCCCTCTCGCTTGAGGATCGTCCGTATGAGCTCGCGATGGCCGAAGCTTCCCACGGCCGGGACGCGCCTGGCGTCCGGCAGGACGTAGGCGAGCACCTCAACTCCCAGCGTCGCGGACCACTTTCGCCCGTTGGATGACGTCAGGTTGAACTTTGCGGTGTAGGTTCCCGGCGCGGCGGATTGCGGCACGGCCAGGTCCACCCAAATTGCCAGACGCTTGCCGGCTTTCACGCTGAAGGTGGTCGCGGGATCGGCGCTTGGGTCTATGGGCACGAGCGGGTCGTAGATTCCCACAGGCCTGGCCGGGGCGTCGGCAAGGCGGATGTACCAGTCGGGGTACTCTGTCACCTGTATGGGCAGCATGTGGTATGCCCGGATGCTGGATGCGGGTATCTCCATTCCGCCCGACGTGGAAAGGCTCGACCAGTCAACCGCAACGTCGCCGACACCTCGCTTGCCGCCTTCCAGTACGATCTGGAAGCTGACTGTCTCGTTCGCTCCAGCCAGCAGCGACACCGCCTTTGCTGATGAATCGTAGAGTTCCGGATCGTCGCTACGTTTGGTGGCTTCGGTGAGCTCGACCATTTCCCCAGCCACCCACGCATCGAGGGGCTTGTGGCTGCGCATGGTCCAAGGGTCGGACGGGCCGCACCCGCCGAGAAGAAACGCCCCCGCGCCAAGCATCGCAAGGGTCGCCAGACTGATTACTGCCCTGTTTGACATCGGTTGTGATTGTAGCGTCTCGAAGCCCCACAGCCAAGCGGCGAAGCGAATTCCCGTCCCCAATGGTCAGTAGCAGTGATTTGGAGCCTGCCTGCCGGTAGGCGAGCTCTCGCCGCTTTGACATGTCGCGTAGCGACGGTGTTGCTTTTTCTGCTACATCGTCGCTCCGTTCAAAAGTATGGTGGCGTGGGTACTGCGTTGGCGGGCGATTGTGCTGCGATGTCGTCGCTCCGCGACGTGTCAAAGCGGCGAGAGCTCGCCGCACTCCAAATTTACAGCGAGAGTTCGCCTGCCTAGCGGCAGACAGGCCGCACCTGCCTACCGGCAGGCAGGCTCCAAATTACGGAACCTTCTCGAACAAAGCGCGTGCAAAATCGGCGCGGTTTGGCGTTAATGGCGGTATGGCGAAATCGCGGAAAGACAGGCTTTTCGATCGGCATTTTCTTGCCCGGCTGCAGCAGCTTCACTTGATCGCCAAGCGGCTGAGCGCGCGGGACGCAGGCGGTGCGCGCAGAAGCCGTCGGATCGGCGATGGGCTCGAGTTCGCCGACCATCGCTCGTACATGGACGGCGACGACATACGGTTTATCGACTGGGCTTATTATGCCAGAATGGAAAAGCTGCTGCTGAGGCTCTTTCACGAGCGCAGCGAATCCGACGTCATTATCATGCTGGATGTGTCGGCCTCGATGGCACCGGGCGGGGAGATGGATAAGTTCGACTATGCCCTGCGGGCGGCGGCGGCGCTGGCGTTTGTGGCGATGGGAGGGCTCGAGCGCGTAATAGTCCAGCCATTCAGCGAGGACCTGGCCGATCCGCTGCGGACGGGGCGAAACCGCGGGCAGATAATCGAGGTGCTGGAGTTCCTGGCAGAGCTCGCGCCAGGCGGGCTGACGAAGCTCGACCGATGCGCCGACCGCCTGGCCCGGGGGCTGGACGCGCCGGCGAGCGTGCTGGTGATAAGTGACCTGCTCGACTGCGGCGACGACCTTTCCGACGCCATAGTGCGGTTGAAGGCTCGCGGGTGCGACGTGACGGTGCTGCATGTGTATTCGTTGCTGGATGCCGATCCGGCACTGGCGGGGCCGGTGATCCTCGAGCAGGCCGAGACCGGGCAGAACATGCCGGTGGATGTTACCGACGACGTGCTGGCCAGCTATCGGCAGCGATGGCGCGAGATGTGCGACGCGCTTGCCCGAACTGCCGCCGGCAGGGGGGCGACTTACGTGGCGGCCCCGAGTGACGTTCCCTTTGAGCAACTGGTTATGCGGACGCTGCGGCAGGCGGGCGTCCTGGCGGGGTAAGTTTTCACATGGACACAAAACGCATTCGGTCAATCTTGCCTATTCTGCTGATTCTCCTGGCACCGGCGGTGATGCTTTACACGTTGTGGGGCAATCCCGTCTCTGCCGGCGAGGATGACATCATCTACTACTACCCGATGCGGAAGATGGTCGGGCAGAAACTGGCGAAGCTGCAATGGCCTTTGGAGAACCCATACGAAGCGACGGGCATGCCGCTGATGGCGGACCCGCAGTCGGCTGTGATGTACCCGCCGACGTGGTTGTTCGCGACCATGGACGCCAAGTCGGCCTACAGCCTGACGTTGATGCTGGCGTTCGCGGTGGCGGGGTTGGGGACGTACGGGTATTTGCGGGCGATTGGTCTGGCACGCGTGGCTGGGGTGTTCGGGGCGGTGGCGATGATGTTCTGCGGGTTCCTCGTGGGCCATCGCGTTCACTGGTCGATCATCCACACGGCGGCTTGGCTGCCGTGGGGGCTGTGGTGTATCGAGCGGCTGGGGGCGAGGCCTCTGGGGGCAATGGCGGGGATAGTGCTGGTGGCGTACCTGGCCCTGACGGCAGGGCACTGGCCTACGTTCATACACATGGGCGTCATCTGGATGGTGTATCTTCTGCTTCGCGCCAGGCCGCTGGCGCGGTCGATGGTGGCGGCGGGTGCGGCGATGTTTCTTGTAATGCTTCTGGCGGCGCCGCAGCTTGACGCGACGGTGCGGCTGATGGGTGCGGTCACGCGAAACGCGATCGGCTATTCGATGGCGGGCGAGAACAGCTATTTCCCGGCTTCGGCGGTGCTGATGCTGTTTCCGATGCTCTTTGGCTGTCGAACGGCGAACTTCTTCCCGACGCAGTGGTGGGGACCATGGCACTTGTGCGAGACGCTCGGGTACGTCGGGCTGGTGACGCTCGTGCTGGCGTTTGTGGGGGTGTGGACGCTTTATCGGAAGAAGACGCAGAAGAATATCTCACGCGGAGGACGCGGAGAAGAAAAGGGCGAAGATGGAAAAGTAAGCAGCGCGTCCGGTGATTCGCCTTTGGTGGCGGGGGATGCGGATCGGGTTGATCATTTTCGCAAGCTTGTGCGGGTGTGGACGTGGATTGGGATCGGGGCGATGGTCTGGATGCTGGGATACTATCTGCCGACGTACCGGCTCATTCACATGCTGCCGGTGCTGGGGATTGTGCGGTGTCCAGCCAGGATGATACTCGCGGTGGATATGGCGCTGGTGACGATCGCGTCGATAACGGTGCATCTGGTGATCGCGGGGGCGGGGCCATGGTCGCAGCGGCTGGCGTCATCCGTGCGGCGCGGGGCGACGGTGAGCCTGCCGGTTGCGATGGCACTGGCGGTGGCGCTGACGGCGGCGGTGGGGGGGTTGTCGGTGTGGTTATGGGGCGGGTACCTGCCGTTTTTCGAGGGCACCGGCAGCACGGCGCTCGAGAGCGTCCTGCCGACAAACCCGGCTGTGTGGGTGCAGGTGGTTTTGGCGATTGTGACGATAGCGGTCGTTCGGTGGTGGCTCGCGGTGCCTCGGCGGCGGGCGGCGGTACTGGTGGCGTTGCTGCTTGCGGATTTATTTTTCGTGACGCGGTTCGTGGACGTCCCTGCCGGGGGAGCGGCCGCGCCGGACCCGGAAGATTCCCCGGCCACGAGATGGCTCGCCAAGCATGGCGCGAATCCTGGGTCGTATTGCGTCTGGGGCATTGGCGAGACGTACCACGACCGCCCGGCTGAGCTATTGAGGCCCAAGACCGCGCATGGGCTGGGCATTTCAACGATCAACACTTACGGCCCGTTCCAATCGGCGGCTCACGCTCAGCTTTTCGAGTTTCAGATATTCGGTACGAATCGCAACTGGGCGTCGCTGATCCGCCGCAACGATCTTCTTACGGCCTACGGCGTGCGGTACATTCTCACGGCCCGCAAGGACGTTCGCGAGGTTCTGGAGAGCGTTCGCCTGCCGACGGGCCCGCAGCCGGAGGATGGGCCGAACCTGCTGACTGGCATGTGGAGGCTAAGCGGGGCCGAGAGCAATCGCGGCATCCTGACGTTGCAGACGCCGGTGATGTGGCGTTGGTCGACGGCCAGGAAGACGGTGCGTGTCAGGCCTGATACGATCTATCGCATTTCGCTCGACGCCTGCGGCCCGGACGGCGGGGCGGCAAACTACTTGCGGGCGGAGTTGCACACTCCGGGCCGGGACAGGCCCTGGCCCGTTAAGGACCCGCTGGGGCTGATGGCATTCGCAGATCAGATCGGGCAGGGCTGGCGGCATTTTGAGTGGACGTTCAAGACGCCAGCCGACATCGACGGCGAGGTGGAGTTCCGTGTCTACACGATGAGCGAGCGGCCGATCGAGGTTCGCCGCGTCAGGTTGCGGGAGAGTCACTGGGACCAGCCAAGAAGCCTTTGGCGCGATCCTGGCAGGTTTGATCCGGGGACACACCTATACGAGTTGCGCGCGGAACTGCCTCCGTGCAGGCCGGGCGACGAGCCCGTGGCGATTTACGAGAACCGCGTCGTGCAATACTGGGGCGGCGTTCGGCAGTCGAGGCAGATGAGCCCTGAGGGCGTCGAGACGGCGAAATGGCACAATCCCCTTTGGCTCACAATTCCGTCGCCGGCATCCAAGGGCAAGCGCAATCGCAAGTTGCCCCTGCTACCGCCGGTTGGCGTGAAGGTCACCCACCGTCCGAGGAGCATGCTGCCGGCGGCGCTTGCGGGGCTGATACTGTACCTGGTGTTGCTCTCGGCTGGCAGGGCCGAGGCCGGCGTGCGTCGGCAGCATGCCTCCTGAGCGTGCGAGCGGCTTGTTCCTCATATCCGATTACAGGCCCCCAAGGCAGCTTCCGCATCGAAGCCGTAGGGCAATATTTTCGCTGGTAGTGTGCCCGCAAGGGCATAGCTACCGGCAGCCTTAAAGTTGTGCAACGGGCCAATAAATGCTCTTGTGAAGCCATTCGTAACAACTTGCTCCAATGGCAGTAATGGAATGACTACCGTAAACATCGCAGGCAAGGCAGGTTCACCCAGTGGCCTTTTCAACGTCGTGGCGACGATGGCCTGAGTGTCTTTCGAGTCTCGGGCTCTCTTATTTGTCGAAAGTCTTGCCTGCGGTACGAGACGGCGCAAACAATGCGCAGGCTTTTACTCAAATGCTTTATGCGTCTATTTTCATAGGTGCTCAGAAGGGTTCATTGCACAACTTTAAGGCTGCCGGTAGGCAGGCCCTTACGGGGCCACTACGAGCCACGCGTCCCCATATTCGCGGGCCTTTCACGCATTCAAGTACTTGATTGCTTCACGCGGGTTGGCGAAGCTCGAATACTCGGGTGTGCTGAGGGGCTTGCAGGGGATGTTATTCAAGACCCTCCCGACTTCGAAGGGCGAGACGTCATTGCTTACCAGAGCATCCTTAGCATGCCACTGGAATTCGTTCATCGAACCGATCACCGAACGATCGAGTGATTTGTGGAAGGTCGCCGAGCCCGTCGCGGGTGCTATGAAGTTCATGTAGATCAACTCCAACCCATCATCGATCATGGACTCCCGGATGCTCGCCATGGCGTGATCAAGGAAGATGCTGCTATCGGTGATTCCCCGGCCATAAATGATTATCGAATACAGCGACGGCGTATTGCACAGCAGGATGTATTGCGTCCGATCCGCAGTGAACAGGCGGGCCGACCAGTCCGCGTAGGGGTTCTCATGTAAGGGTACGGTGGCCAATGCGCCCGTCTTTATCTTGCGACACAATTTCTGGGTGAGACGAAAGATCATGACTGATTATAACCTCTGGGAGTTCCATCTGGCAACTCGGAGAGTTTGTGGGGCATATCGCGGACCATTTGCCCACCACACTGGCCGCCGGCCAGCCTTGGGAACGCCGATCTCCTGATCGGCCTCTTTTAACCCTCCCAACGCAGCCGGCCAATCCAGCCAATCAAAAGATTCGCCCCGATGTTCCTGGGGATATCCGACCCTCCCAGCAACAGCACGACCCAGCCAACAAACCAACTGGCGAACCCGCAACGGATGGAATTGCGTATGGCGTCACCGGATTACTGGGACGGTCCAATACAACCACATTGTGGTCAGCCGCCGACGAGGCAAGCACCGAAAGCGACGGATTCGGCTCGCGGCCAGTTCATTCAGGCCTACACCAACGTGACGGAACGGGCGACATGGTCGTGACACGGCCGGTGGCTGGGGAGTACAATGGACACCATGAAGGACATTCGTCTGTGGGGCATCCTGATTCTTGCGCTGGCTGTAAGGGCGGTGATGCTGCATTCTATGTTTACTGAAGAGCGGATGGCGCAGACGGAACTCCCGCAGGAATACCGGGGGCTGGTGTGCAGCCTGAAAACCCATAAGGTATTTGGTGAAAAGGATCTCATTAAGTCCTTCGCCGCCAGTATGAACGGCGGGAATGGGGACGTTTTTCGACATGAGATATCTCGCACACCCGCCTACCCGGCCCTCATGTGGGGGCTCCGATGCATCTATGGGGATTCGAGATACCTGTCGGCCAAAACGTCACACAGACGACGGCCATTCACAGAAATGACGGTCCTCCAATCCTTCCAGGTGCTGTTGGACCTGCATCTTGTCTTGCTGACGTTCCTGCTTGGCTGGGCGATGGCGGGGCACGGGGCCGGACTCATTGCCGCTCTGTTCCAGGCCGTCTCGCCCCTGGCGGCCGCCGCGAGTTGCCGCATCCTGCCTGACACCATCTTCGCGTTTCTGCTGATGCTGGCGGTGTTGCTGCTCGTCCGTCACTTCCGCACCGGCAGATGGTGGTCGCTCCTGTCGGCCAGCGTTGTGGTGGCGGGTGCATGCTATTTCGATCCGATGGGGCAGGCGTTCGCAGTCGTGATGGTGCTGGTGGTTGCCTTTCGACCCAAACGCATTCGTCGCACCCTTGCCTTTGCCGGTGTGCTGGTCGCGTGTCTGGCGCCATGGGTGGTTCGAAATGCGGCCCTGGCCGAGTATTGGGGATTCTCGAGTGCCCCCACGGATTCGCTGTATTGGGACTCTGCCGCCGTTGTGGAGGCCCACAGGCAGAGTACTTCGGCTGAGAAGGTTCGTCAGCAGTTTCGTCTTGCCGAAGAGGGCGGGAAGCCAGCCATAGTGAGAATAGTGGAACTCGCTGAATCCGTTGACATGATGGTGAAACTTCGCTCTTCTCCAGACGGAAAGATGGACCGCCAAGCCTTCGTTAAAGCAGTGAAGATGGCCCAACCACCCAGCGATACTCCGTGCGGACTCCGGGCTGGGGGGCTGACGCGATACCGCCGAGAACGGGCGTGGGGAATCATTTCTGCGCACCCAGTCGACTTCTTCGGGCAGCACCTGGCCGGCGATATGGCTTTCTGGGAGCCCGCCGCTATCAATGTCTTGGGAGTCCTTGGGAATCATCCGGCTTCAGGAGAGCTTCTGGACGCTCTTACCGGGCGGGGATTGTGGTTTATAGACCGGGATACTCTTCCTGGCTGCGTGACGACTGGCGCAATCTTGTGCTGGATCATGCTGGTGATTGTGGCGATCCGCTGCTTTGGCATTCTTCTGTGCGGTCTGTGGTGCCTCCGCCCGCGAATGACCGCCGCCGGCTGGTTGTGCCTGCTGCTTGTGCTGACGGCCTGGTTGCTGCCGGGTTCGGCCAACAGCGCTCGCTTCCGCGTGCCTGTCGAGCCGATCCTCTCGGTCACGGCGGCGATTGGCTGGCTGGGGCTGGTCGGGTGGTGGAGAAGGAATGGAAATCATACCGCTCCCCAGAAGCGAGATACCGTAACGGGCGAAGTTTGATATGGTCCGCACTGGCTGGAGGGTGGCGGAAACTGACTTGGCAGAGGCGTGGCAGGGCAGGTGGTGGGGATTAACAATGTCTGCTCTCTGCTGGCGTTTTGGGTGGGGCGTGTTACAATTCAGGTGATGTGTTGAAGTGGGCGGCGACGGGTTTGTGTCGCGCCGTCAGGTGTCCGTCGGGTTTGTGGCATGCCATGGAGTACATGTCGTCGCGTGCCTTCTCGGCGGGTAACGGGTTGGCCGGGCTGGCCGACCGAGGCCCTGGAAAGGGGTAATGCTCATGACCATTGGTATTCGTCTCGCGGAAGAGGACAAGTTTACGCCGATCGACGAGCAGATGAGTCGCTGGGTGGACAACGTGCTCGGCGGCAGTTTCCGGCATTACGGTTCCCGCGACATGTGGAAGCCGGCGATAAACCTCTGCGAGCACGCCGACTACTACTGTTTGGTGGCGGAGCTTGCGGGAATGCAGGCCGGCGAGATCGACCTTCGCGTCGAGGATGGCACACTTTTCCTGACCGGCGAGAGGGCAATGCCCAGCGATCCGAAGGTCAAGGGGAATGCAAAGTTGCACCTGATGGAGATCGACCAAGGGTGTTTCCTGCGCGAAGTCAAGCTGCCCGAGGATGTTGACGTTGACGCCATCGAGGCGAGCTACCGAAGCGGATACCTGTGGGTGAGAATCCCCAGAAAGAAGCGTATCTAGAATGGCCCAGGACAAACCGACCAAATCCGGCAAGCCTCGGCGGGCCAGGAAATCCTCCAGGCCCGAAAAACCGCCCACCAGCGGCAAGCCCACGATCGTCGAGCAGGACGACACGGAGGTCCTCGTGCATGCCCAGACGGGCGAGCAACGAGCGGAAATGCCCGGGAAGGTGTCGATTCCGAAAGTCGCGGCTGTGCTCGTTGTGCGAAACATGGTGCTTTTTCCGGGCGCCATCGTGCCCATTGCGGTGGGGCGAGAAAAGTCCAAGAACCTGCTCGAAACGGTCCTGCCGGACCAGAAGGTGATCGTCGTCGTCTGCCAGAAGGATCCTGCGGTCGACGATCCGGGCGTGGATGACCTCTACGAGGTCGGCACGGCCGCGGTGGTGCTCAAGCTGCTTCGCATGGAAGAAGGCACCCAAAGCGCGATCGTCAGCGGAATCAAGCGAGTCAAGATCCGCCGGTGGGCTCAGACCGATCCGTTCTTCAAGGCCGAGGTGCGGGAGCTTTCGGACGACCTCACTCACACGACGGAGACGGACGCTCTTGTGATGAACGCCCGCAACTCGGCGATTCGGATAGTCCAGCTTTCCCCGAATATTCCGGATGAGGCGACGGTGGTGCTCAGCAACATCGAGCAGCCGGGCTCGCTGGCGGACTTCCTGGCGGGCAACATTCAGATGGAGCAGGCGCAAAAGCAGGAGTTTCTCGAAGAGCTGGACATAAACTCCCGCCTGCGGCGAATCGGTGTGGAGCTTCAGCGTCAACTCGATGTGCTGGAGCTTTCCAATAAGATTCAGGACCAGGTGAGGTCCAACATCGACAAGACCCAACGCGAGTACTTTCTCCAGGAACAGCTCAAGGCCATCCAGAAGGAGCTTGGCCAGGCCGATGAGCGGGGCGAGGAAATTGACGAGCTACGAGGCAAGATCAAGTCCGCCGGCATGGTCCCGCCGGTGGTGACCGAGGCCAACAAGCAACTCGACAGGCTTGCAAAGCTGCCCAGCTCGAGCCCGGAGTATCACGTTATCCGCACGTACATGGACTGGATGGTCGAGCTGCCGTGGAGCAAGTCGACCGAGGATCGCCTCGACGTCAATGCCGCCCGCAAGGTGCTCGACAAGGACCACTACGATCTCGACAAGGTCAAGCAGCGGATTCTCGAATACCTGGCCGTGCGAAAACTCGCTCCCGATATGCGCGGGCCGATCCTGTGTTTCGTAGGCCCGCCCGGTGTCGGCAAGACCAGCCTCGGCCAGTCCATCGCCAGGGCGACCGGGCGGAAGTTCATCCGCATGAGCCTCGGAGGCGTGCGCGACGAGGCCGAGCTTAGGGGCCATCGCCGAACGTACATCGGCGCCATGCCCGGGCGGATCGTCCAGGAGATTCGCAAGGCCGGGACGAACAACCCGGTGTTCATGCTCGATGAACTGGACAAGGTCGGCAGCGACTTCCGGGGCGACCCAACGTCGGCGCTGCTGGAGGTGCTGGATCCCGCGCAGAACTTCTCGTTTCAGGACCATTATCTGAATGTGCCGTTCGACCTTTCGAAGGTGATGTTCATCGCCACCGCCAACTATATGGGCACGGTCCCGCCCCCGCTGCGGGACAGGATGGAAGTCATCGAACTGCCAGGCTACACGCGCCACGAGAAACTCCACATCGCCAGGAAGTATCTCGTGCAGCGTCAGCGGAAAGAGAACGGACTTACTGACACCCAGGTTGTCTGGCCCGATGACGCGATCAGCCGCGTGATAGACTACTACACCCGCGAGGCGGGTGTGCGGGAACTGGAACGCCAGATCGGCACGGTCTGTCGGCGGGTCGCTGCCATGATTGCGGGCGGCAAGGCGCGTTCGAGGAAGATTAGCGCGAGATTCATCTCAGAAGTGCTCGGCCCGGCGAAATATGAGAGTGAATTGGCGCTGAGAACGAGCGTGCCGGGGGTGGTTACGGGCCTGGCATACACACCTAGCGGGGGTGAGATCATCTTTATTGAGGCGGCTGCGTACCCCGGAAAGGGGAAATTGACGCTCACAGGACAGATCGGCGACGTGATGCGCGAGTCGGCCATGGCGGCAATGAGCTATGTAAAGAGCATTGCGGGCAAGTTGAAGATAGATTCCGAGGACCTGGCCGGGCAGGATATACACGTTCACGTGCCGGCCGGGGGCGTGCCGAAGGACGGCCCGTCGGCTGGAGTGGCGATGGCGACGGCCCTGACGAGCCTGCTTACGCACCAAGCGGTGCGCCATGACGTAGCCATGACGGGTGAAATTACGCTCCGCGGACTGGTTTTGCCCATCGGCGGGGTGAAGGAGAAGGTCCTGGCCGCGCGGCGTGCGGGCATAAGCGCGGTGATTCTGCCGGCGAGAAACCGCAAGGACCTCGTGGATATTCCCGTCGAGATTCGCAAGGAACTGGAGTTCAAATTTGCCCGGACGGTGAAGGACGTGCTCGATTTCGCCATCGAAGGCCAGGCTGGCAAGCACACCGGCAAATCCCCCAAAAAGGCGAGCAGGAAACCCCGCAAGCAGGCCAAGCCGAAGAAAACCTGATTTGCGGAGGGATAGTTTTCCCGGGCCTCAGCGCTATCGTGTGGAGGGTTCGCTAACCCTGGCACATTCCGCCAGGCGCGGAGGGCGCAAAAAAAACCGAGTCGATCCGGCTGGAAGCGATCGACTCGGCCCTCGCTTAGTTTCGGACGGCCAAGCGAGCCTGAATGGCTCAGTCGACCGCCACAGTCCTCAACTTTGTGGCCTCTACCCTCCGGTAAAGGCCCTCCACTTCCACTTAATGTTGATACAACAGATGTGC
>CAZMBZ010000092.1:0-3829 GCA_964564285.1 uncultured Planctomycetaceae bacterium
GTCCCGTGGCCACGGGACGACAAGCCGCGACGGCGAGTTCGATCGGCCCCAGGCCATCAGGCCGTCCCGAAGTGAGAACCGCCGCCGTTACCGGGAAGCATTCCGAACACCTACGAGAGCCATGTTCGCCATATGAGCTCGAATTGCAAGGTTGGAAGGAACTCGCATGAACGCAATAGTGAAGACGCACATCGGCATCGACATCGCCAAACGCTCTTTTGATCTGGCCATCCGCGCAAGCGACTGCTCGCGGTCATTCCCAATGACCAGCGTTGGGATCGCCCGGGCCGTTCGCCTCATCAGACGACAGAACGCGCCCATGGTCGTTCTCGAAGCCACCGGAAGGTATCAAGCCGCCCTGGTCGATGCACTGCACGAGGCCGGGATCCGCCTGGCGGTCATCAATCCACGGTGGGTACGCGACTTTGCCAAGGCATCGGGGCAACTGGCCAAGACCGATAAGATTGACGCTGCCGTCCTCGCCGAATACGCTGAGCGTATGGAACCACACCCGCAACAGCCGACCAGCAAAGCCCTGCAAACACTGCGTGCATTGACCACGAGGCGACATCAACTCGTCCGCATGCAAACCATGGAACGCAATCACGCAGAGGCGGTGGACGATCCCGATGTCTTGGCGTCGGTGGCTCAAATCGTCGAGCAGCTCGATCGTCAGGCCGAAGTCATCAACACGCGCATTCGTGAGCACGTCGATTCTGAGCCGGAGTTCCAGCATAAGGCCCAACTCATGCAAACCGTCCCCGGCATCGGCGAAACCACCGCCTGCCTGCTTGCAGCCGAACTGCCGGAACTTGGGCGCTGCAATCGACAACAGATCGCCGCGTTGGCTGGGGTCGCGCCAATCAATCGCGACAGCGGCGGAGCCCAAGGCAAACGTTCCGTTCGCGACGGACGAAAGGCCGTTCGCACCGCTCTGTACATGGCCGCGGTGAGCGCCTCGCAACACAATCCGCCATTGCGTGAGTTCTATCAACGGCTGCGGGCTGCGGGCAAACCCGGCATGGTGGCACTGATTGCCGTGATGCGAAAGCTCTTGGTTATCTTCAACACCATGCTGGCTAACGATCAACCGTGGCAGAATCCAAACTCGTCAAATAACACCTGAATTCCATTGACATGAAAGACACCTACTTTGGGCTTGGCGAGCACTCGATGCGGGTTGTCGCCGCCTACCGCCGCAGTGGCCAGGGCCAGCCCGTCAGTCGGGTCATGTTGGCGGGGATGTCGCCGCTGCGCATCACGGGCGGCAGCGGGCCGATTGTGGACATGATGAAGGTGGCGGAGTTTTTGTAGTTGAGGCCTCCGTGCGTGCTGGCGACCTTGACGAACCCGTCCAGGCTGCGCGAGCCGGAATAGTATCCATCAGTCAGCGAGACGATCACGTCCGGCGGGTTGGCCACCACGGCGAAATGAGCCCGCCATAGGCGCTCAAGCGGGGCGGGGTAGCCATGTGTTGCCGTCGCTGCGAGCATTTCGTTGGCGTCGTAGAAGCCTGCCGCGTCGGCATGGAGTTTGGGCAGAATGTCACGGAGCCCAAGCGGGTCGCCGAGGGCGGGCTCGTAGGAGTATCGGTCGGTCTGGCGACGGATGACGGCCCGGCCGCCGGCGTTATCCAGCACGACCACGTGGTCGCCTTCGGCGTAGCTGGCGAGGTCCGCGCCCTTGCAGGTTACGGCATCGGCGGCGAGTTCGGCAGGGTGCTTGCCGGACAGCGACAGGTATGTCACCAGTCCGAATCGAACGTACGCCACGTCGCGGTCGCCTTTGATTCTATCGGCCAGGCGCCAGCCCTTGTCCTTGAGGTGCTTCTCCATGCCGATTCGCTTACCCGGCGTGTAGGTGTGTCCGTGGTCGGCGATGACCGTGAACTTACACAGGCCCTTGGTTTCCTGAAGGATCTGGGCGACGAGACGTTCGACGCCCGCGAGGGCCTTGCGGTGGCCGTCGGGGCCTTTGACGGTTCCGAGCCCGGCTGAGCTTACGAGGTAGATGAGGACCTCCTTCGTGGCGCGGGTGTCGACGAGACGCTTGGCGTCGTTGATTTCCTTTTTGAATACCGACTCTGGGTAGACGTAGCTCATGGCGTCCATCATCGTGTCGGCGCGGTAGTTCAGCAGGCGATTGTAGGGAAGTTCGTTTGCGTCGAGGTAATCGCCGCTGCCGCCGACAATGTCATTCTTGTCTCGGTCGTAGTATTTTGCCTCCATGCCCTTTACGGGTTCGAGGCCCAGGAAGTCCTCGAAACACAGGTCCGTCAGTGTGGGGTAGGGGGCGATGACCCTGCTGGGCGGATGGAAAAGCCGCAGGTGCCCCGAGTCGCGGAATTCCCTGGCCAGGTCGTAGCCCACGCCGTCAAGTATTATAACGACGTGTCGGCAGTCGCTGATCGGGATCGCGTCGAGATCGACGACGCCGTTTGGTTTTCCATCCAGGCTGAGATGGGTTGCGCGTCCGGCGGAGTTCAGGATGAAGAAGCAATCGCCCTTGCCGTCGCGGTTGGTGTCGTATACGACGGTGTTGGCATCGGCGGTCAGTGCCTCGAGTGGGAAAGTAACGGCAGGGGGGCGGCATCCGATCATCGCGGCTGCGGCGACAACGGTAAGCATTGCTTGCAAACAGGACTTGCAGGTATGTTTCATATCGTTCTCCGTGGGAGAATCGTTTCGGTCCACAGCTAAAACGGCTTTTCATTCTATCCAGATTGAGTACTCTATATCCCCATGCAAGCGATTTTCTACAAGGTTAATCCGATTGGTTGGGCCACGTGCAAGTGGCTTCGCTATTTTTGGCGCGGTTGTCTGCTGAGCGGGCTCGCGGGGCTGAGCCTTCGCGAGGTGGAGCCTCCATCCATGCCGGCAGACGACTGGGTCCGCGTTCGAACTTTGCTTGCGGGCATCTGCGGGTCGGACCTGGCTCTGCTCGCCCAGAAGCAGCCGCCGGACTCGCTGCTGCAGGCGTACACTTCCATGCCGATGGTTCTGGGCCACGAGTCCCTCGGCGAGGTAGTCGAGGTAGGCCCGGCGGTGGATCGCTCGTGGCTCGGGCGGCGGGTGTGTGTGGATCCTACGCTTGGCTGCGAGGCACGTGGCATCGAGCCGCCATGTCCGCGCTGCGCGGAAGGCCGATACGGCGCGTGCCAGAACTTCGGCGCTGACGGCTTGGGCAAATCGCACCTGCCTCCGGGCATGAGTATCGGCTACAACAGTCGAACCGGCGGGGCGTTCGCCGAGAACTTTGTTGCCCACGTCAGCCAACTGGTGCCCGTGCCGGACGGGATTTCCGATGAGCAGGCCGTGCTTACCGACCCGGTGGGGTGCAGTCTGCACGCGGTGTTGAGGCTGGATCTTTCCAGCGTCCGCAGCGTGCTGATCTACGGCGCGGGAGTGCTGGGGCTCGGGGTGGTCGCGGCGCTAAGGGCCGTGGGATATGCCGGGCGAATCGATACGCTGGATCTGCATTCGTACCTCGGCGAGCTCGCGTCAAAGTTCGGTGCCGACGATATGCTTCGCCTGCCGGGCGAGACGCCTGCGCGGTTCGAGCAGATTGCTTCTCGCACGGGCGGCACGGTGCAGCGGGCGCGGTTCGGCAATTACATGCTCTCGGGCGGCTACGATGTCGTGATAGACTGCGTGGGCTCGAAGAGGTCGATTACCGAGTCGCTAAAGTGGACCGCAAGCCGCGGTCAGATGGTGATGCTGGCCACTGGAAGCGGGCGCGGTGTGGACATGACGCCGATCTGGTTCACGGAACTGACGGTGCTGGGCTCGTACGGCAGGCAGTTGGAAAGCTGGCAGGGCAGGCGTATCGG
>CAZMBZ010000092.1:3929-16808 GCA_964564285.1 uncultured Planctomycetaceae bacterium
CAGGGAAGGCGTAACTGATGGCCAAGAGCGTAACGAAGAAGTCGAAACCTGCCTGTGTGGTCGGCGTGGTCATGGGCAGCGACAGCGACCTGCCGGTCATGCAGCGTTGCCTGGACATGCTGGCGTCGCTGGGTGTCGGCTATGAGGTGCGGGTGATCTCGGCCCACCGGACTCCGGATATTGCCCACGAGTATGCGGTGACCGCTTCTCGCCGGGGTCTGAAGGTTCTGATTGCCGCGGCGGGGATGAGCGCGGCGCTTGGCGGGGTTCTGGCGGCGAACACGATTCTTCCGGTGATAGGGGTTCCGATGGCCAATGGCCCGCTGTCGGGCATCGACGCCGCGTTGAGCACCATGCAGATGCCTCCGGGCGTGCCCGTGGCGTGCATGGCTATCGACAAGGCGGGCGCGACGAATGCGGGCATATTCGCGGCGCAGGTGCTTGCGGTCGGGGACAAGGCGATGGCGAGGAAGCTCGCGCAGTTCAAGAGAGATCAGGTTCGCGAGGTGGTCGCGAAGGACCTAGCCTTGAAACGGGACTGATTTCGGCGGATCTGCGGCTGAGTGATCAGGGGTCCAGTTCTTCGCCGCCCTTGGCGGAGTTGGCGCTGATCTCGCACGTGTTGGTATTGTAATACCAGCCGGCAGTTCCGTTGCGTGGCGGTGCAGCGTCCGTGCCGAAGAATAACTTCCCAGCCACCGCGGATGAACTGTACGGGTTCGTCGGCCATTCCTGCATGTACGGGCCGCACACGCCACTGGCGTTGAACGTTCCGTCCGTATCGGTCTTGCCGGTCAGGCGGGCGGGAAGGTTGTTGTGGTCGAAATTGCCCGATGCGTCGAGGTGAGGCCCCTTGCCGACGTGCTGGGCTCTGTAGACCAGTATTTGTCGCCTTACCATCTGGATGTCCGTTTCGATCGCGGACTCGCGGGCGTCGTCCTGGGCGCCTACCATGCGAGGCAGGATCATGGCTGCCAGGATCGCCAGCATAATAATGACGATCATAATCTCGATAAGCGTAAATCCGTTATTGTGTCTTTTCATGGTGCCAACCCCTCATTGCTGTTGTTGGGCAAGGGCAGTTTCGCTGTTGGTCCGCCAGTTAGATCCTTATGGTAAATCGCTTTCCATCAGCAACCAATTCCACGTCGTACTGTCCTATTCTCACAATGGTTGCCCCTTTTACTGTTTGTCCTTTGCGGTAGAGGCCGCCATTGATAATCGCCACGTTGCCGTCAGGCCCTCGCATGATCGCCGTTACTCGGAGCGATGGGGTCTTGGGCGGGGTCGGAGGCTTGGGCGCCGGTTTGGCGACGTCTGTGTCTGCATCCGGCGAGGCTGGCGGATCGGTCGTCTCGACGGGCGCGGTCGTCGGCGGGGCCTTGGACTTGGTGGGCTTCATCCTGGCCGAGGCGGGCCAGTGGACATCTCGTGGCTTCGAGCTTTCCGGCGGCCTGGCGTGGCGGAACTTGATCGGCCTGCCTCCTGATGTCAGGGGCTCGGAAGTCATCGGGGACAGCTCGCCGGTCTCGGTGCCCTTTTCCCTGGCGCGTTCGAGCTGTCGCATCGCGGCCGTGAATGGGTCCAGGGATTTGTCCTTGGCGAGCTTTGCCCTGTCGTCGGTCTTGTTGCCGGCGTGGCTGTCGGTGTTGTGTCTGTTGAGCGTCGGATCCGGTGCGACTCGTTCAGCCGCCGCACGCATTTGCTCGACTGTCGGTGGCTTGTCGGGCTCGGCGAGGGCATTGGCTGAGGCTTCATCGGGGCCGACCTGTCCGGTCGAGCGGCTCCAGATATACCACCCTCCGCAGGCGACCGCCGCCACAAGTCCAAGAATCAGCAGCCGTGACACGGGTGGCTTCTCTTGACGGCGGGTCTGGAAAGTCGGCCTGGGCGGTGGGGGCACTTCGTCGTCATCGTCGGGTCTCATGACCGTTAGATTGTCGAAGTAAGGCGACGAGTTGCGGCGCTTGTCGCTCTCGGATCGCTTGAGTGCCTCGTTTATCAGGCTCATCAACCTGCCTCCTTAAGCTCATTGAGCGCAGTCTTGACGATTCCGCGGTCGATGGTCGCCGTTCGATAGACGTACCCTGCCAGCAGGGCCTTATCGCTGAGTGCGTTTATCATTCGGGGTGTTCCGTTGGAGTAACGATATATCTCGCGGACCGCTCCATAATCGAAGCGAACCGCATTTTGATCGCTTTCATCCTGGCCTGCTATCTTGAGTCGGTGTCGGATGTACGCGGCCGTGTCGTCGGACGACATGTTCTTGAGGTGGTAGCGGACGGTAATCCGCTGGGCCAACTGGCGCAGGGCGGGGTTGTTGAGCGTGGTTCGCAGCTCCGGCTGGCCCACAAGGACGATCTGCAGCAGTTTGTGACGGTCGGTCTCGAGGTTGCTCAGCAGACGAACCATTTCAAGGCCCTGGACCGTCATGTCCTGCGCTTCGTCGATTATCAGCACCGCCTCCTGGCCGTAGGAGTTTATGCGCAGGAGGAACTCGTTGAGCAATTGAAGATAACCCAGGCGGTCCTTGCGTTTGGTGTGGATGCCGAACTCATCGACGATCGCGCGGATCATCTGCGTCTCGGTCAGCATGGGATTGAGGATCAGGGCGGTCTGGCAACTGTCGCCGAGTTCCTTCAGAACTGCCCGGCAGAGAGTGGTTTTGCCGGCCCCGACCTCGCCGGTAAGGCAGATGAAGCCCTTTCGCTCGCGGATACCGTAGAGCAGGTGGTTCATCGCGTCGCGATGCTGCTCGGTCATGTAGAGATACCGCGGGTCCGGGGTGATCGTGAACGGATCTTCCTGCAGTCGATAGTATTCCCTGTACATGTTCGTACACCTTGCCTTTGTGGCATTGTACGCCGAGCCCTCGCTTGGGCCGGTGTCCCGGCCAATTGCGCGGCGTCTGGTTGCTCCACCATTGTTTCGGCTGTGGAATGGGGGTACTTAATCAACAAAATCAACAAAACTACACCGGTAAATCCAAGTTCTCGAAAGAACCGTTCAAGAAAAATGCCCAGTAATGCAAAAAAAGCCCCACTCCGATTCGTCCGACGTTAAAATGTAATGTAGCTTTCCAGGGATGTCCCCCATGGGCGGTTGGCCTGATTGACCGGGCCGACCGGGGGTGACGGACCGGAGGCATTGGGAAATATGCGGCGACTTATTGGAATAATTCTGCTGGTTTGCGCGTTCGCGGGCGGCTATCACCTTGGCCGACAGAAGAACAGCCCGGACCTCATCGGATATGCGCGACGGGCCGTCGTGACAGTTGCGGTCGTGGCGGGCGATGTCGCCGATTCCTTCTCTGACAAAAATCCAGGCCAGACTCCTGCCACCGGCGACTACCGGGCCGACGCCCGCGCCTCAGGTGACAGCCGATCCTACGCGGACACACGTGCCTACGTGAATGAAAGCTATGCGCGGGAATCTTCCCGTTACGTCCCAGCCGAGCCGCTACGGCAAGACAGCCCTTCGCCGGCCGGCACGGAAGTAGCCCAGGCGGATGGAAAGACCGATCTGGACTGGGCATCTCGCATCTGGAAGTCGCTCCAGGGCCGACCGGAAGGGAAATGATCCTTCTCGGACCCCTCTCCACAGATTCCCCCTGAAATGCCGATGAACTTGTTGCTGTAAGTTTTAATCCTGCGTGTATGGCGCATTGACGTTGCTCTGGAAGGATCCCCTGTATTTTGTCTCGCTCTTGCCGCATCCCACCATATCGCCCCCACGCCTGTCGTTCGGTACCGTTTCCGCGGTATTGCTGACGTCATTGTGTCCGGCCGGCAGGGACTTTTGTGCTCTCTTTCACAAGAACACTTGCATGTATTTTCTTCCGACACTAATATGCCCTCGTGAATACTTCAGAAAGGAATTAAGTATGCCACGTGCAAAACTTGCGAACATCCCTATTGAGATATTACAGAAAGAGCTCGCCAAGCGGGTCGCCAAGGTTGAAAAGCTCAAGGCCCAGCGAGACATGCTCGATGAGCAGATACGGCAACTCGAAGGAGCTGCCGGGTTGGTAACGGTATCTTCCCCAAAGAAACCAGGTCCCAAGCCCGGTCGCAAGCTCACGCGCAAACCAAGGGCTGCCCGCAGTGGAGCCAAAACGCTTGGCCAGTACGTTGAGGAAGTCCTTGCCACGGTGCCGGCGGGTCTGAAAATCAAAGCGATAGAGCAGGCCGTCATCAAGGCTGGGTACGTCACCAAGGCCAAGTCAATCTACAATCCCATTTTGAAGGTCATCAGCCAGGGCGGGTTCAAAAAGCTTACCCGGGGCATCTACGCCGCCAAGGCTGCCGGAAAAGCCCCGGCCAAGGCCGAAGAACAGGCCCCCAAGGCCAAGGCCGCAAAGAAGGCCCCCAAGGCCAAGGCTTCCCGCAAGCGAAAGAAGTACAGCCAGACCGCAGAGCAGTTCGTTCTGGGCTTGGTCAAGGAAAATGGCGAAATCACCTCCGTCATCAACAAGGCATGGCAGAAGGCCGGCAGGACAGGCCGGGCCGACAACACCCTCAACAAGATGCTCAAGGACGGTAAGCTCAAGAGAGAGAAAATCCAGGGCGCCAAGGGCAGCACGTACACCGTCGCCTAGAACCGATAATTGATGAGTCGACTAGCGCGCGGTGATGTGTTTGTCCTGGCCGGGCGATAGAGAATGACCCCACGCAAACGGGCGGATATCCCAATCCGCCCGTTTGCATGCGCACATGGCGACTCGTCCGTGTGGGTCGCGAGTTTTTGTACGAGGTCTTCATGTCTGCTGCATGGCAATCGCGATCCAGGCCCAGAGGTTGTCAATCCGCCTTTTGCAATTGTTTTCGAAAAACGCCAATGCCGTTTGGAAATTGGGTTAGGCGTGCATATCATTCAGTCACCTTAGAGCCTAAGGCGGACGCGGCGGCGAGGCCGCATCGGTGAGTCAATCAGCGAGGGTACGGGTGTCCAAGTCGGACACGCTTGCCTCCAGAGCCTTCCAGGCCGTTTTTTCTCATATCGGCTTGGGCTTTTCGAGGACTGACGCCTCGCCGAACACTTCGGAGCAGTTTCTGACGGTGTCGGCGGCGGTGGCGCGCTGTCCCTTTCTTGCGCCGCCTGCCACAGGCTCCCATGGCCAGGCTCCCAAGCGTTTGTGCCAGATGCAGTTACCCATCGGACATTGTTTGGAAAAACAGAAACATGTCTTCCGCAACAATCGCAAAGGAATTAGCGGCGCGCCGCCTGGCAGAGCAACCGGGCCAGTCGGCACGGGCGGAAGGGAAACCGATAAGGCCCGGCCTGGTGCGTACCCATGCCGGGCAGCAACAGTGTCTCATCCCATGCTAAGTGGTATGGGAGGCCAAGCCCAAGAAGGAGAGCGATCATGAAGGACAAAGCAATTGTAATTCTGACAGTGGTGGCTGCGATACTGATTTGCACGCCGGCCTTTGGTGACCCGTTCGATGACCAGATCCCGAAATTCCAGCAAAAGCCGATGGATGGTACGCCCATCCCGGACAGCGCGGGACTCATCACCAAGTACTTCGGGCACGACGAACTCAGCACCGCATACTGGAACCAGGACATTAATGGATACAGAGGCGAGTTCATGGCTGACGATTTTGCCGACAGATTCAACACGCCGGTTGTCCACGTCACATGGTGGGGGTCGTACCTTGATACCCAGGATCCAGTTGGCGGGGTGAAGCGGTTTGCTATCGTGTTCGAGTCGGACAAGCCCGCCGATGCGACGAACAACTTCAGCCGTCCCGATCAGGTATTGCTGCCCCAGATAGTGGGCCTCGGCCCGTTGAGCCCGGGCTCTGGGACGTTCACCGAGACCCTTGTCAGCCAAGGCGGGGCGCCACTGAACGAGGCCCTCTACAAGTACAACGCCGAGTTGGAGCTTCCCTTCGAACAGGAGCCCGACACGGTGTACTGGCTGAAGATTGTCGCGCTGATCGGTCCAGATGATGAACCCAACCTTCGCTGGGGCTGGCACAACCGTGACTACACGGTTCCCAATGGCCTGGCCTCGGCGGTTCCGATCCCTGGCGAAAAAGATGAACAGCCAATCATCGCCCCGCCTTACGCGACCCCCGTGTGGCACTTCCAGGATGACGCGGTCACCGGTAAGATCGAACTGTATCTAGGACCCCAGATCGATGTGGTGCAGTCGGAGTTCGAGCCGAGGAACTACCTGGATGGCATCGACGGGCCGGGTCCTGCCGCCGGAGCAAACATCGGGAACATCGGCCAGTTCTCCAAGGACCTGGCCTTCGAACTCTACACGATCCCAGAGCCCGCCACCCTCTTTATCGTACTGGTCGCAGGCCTTCCCGTTTTGCTGAAACGCCGGCGACTTGTCACGGCGTAGCGTAGCGAAGACGGAAGCCGGGGCTGAAGTCCCGAGCTGGCCTCGGGACCGGATCTTGACGCGATGTCGATGCTGAGGCGACGGAAGGATTGACCGACGCGATTGGCACGAGCAGGCCGCGCCGCGGCGAACGCGGCGACAGCGAATGAGTTCGAGCAAGCGGGCGGATATCCCAATCCGTCCGTTTGCATGCGCACGGCGCGCCGGCGCCGGAACTTCATCTGATCGCCAGGGATCATGCAACTGTGGCAGCACAGTGACATCTCGGCGACACTTAACGCGAGCGACACTATGAAAAGACGTGACTTCTTGAAGGCCACCGCCGTCGGCATCGCCGCCGCCGGTTCCATGCCCGTACTGGCCTTGGGCCGCGCCCAGGCCGCTGCCCGCAAGCCAAACGTCATCATCCTGTTTATCGACGACCTCGGCTATGGCGACCTCGGCAGCTTCGGCTGCAGGGACATTCCCACGCCTCATATGGACTCCCTGGCGACCAGCGGCGTCAAGTGCACTAACTCCTACATCACCAATCCGCCTTGCTCGCCGAGCCGGTGCTGCATCATGACCGGCATGTACGCCCAGCGGTTTGGCAAGTCCGGCATGGCTCGTGGGCTGGCAATACCGGCCGACCATCCGACCATGGCCGAGTTCATGCGGGATGCCGGTTACGTTACCGGCATGATCGGCAAGTGGGATGTCGGTTCCCGCGAGCAGGGGCCGCTGGATCGCGGGTTTATGCAGGTCGCCAGGAGCGCGCCGAGCGTCAAGCCGTTCATCTGCCTAAAACCCGACGGGACCAAAGTGTTTCGCACCGAACTCGATGGCGACTACATGGCCGAGTTCGTGGACCGCAACAAGGACAAGCCGTTCTTCCTCTACTTTGCGCCGAACGCCATCCATTCGCCCAGCGGCGATACGCCCGCCAGATATCAGGACCGCTCCAAGGCGACAGGGCGACGCAGAGCCCTGGCCGGGGCAGTGATCGCCGTGGACGACGCGGTCGGGAAACTGCTGGCAATGCTCAAAAAACACTGTCTGACCGACAGTACCGTCATATTCCTCACCGGCGACAACGGACCCAACATGGCAGAGCAGGGAAGCGCGGCCCCGTATCGCGGCGGAAAGGGCAAGGGCACGCAACTCGAAGGCTGGGTGCATACGCCCGCGATTGTCTCGTGGCCCGGGCATATCCCGGCCGGGAAAACCTATGACGGACTAATGTGTACGATGGACTTCTACGCCACCGCGGTGGTCGTCGCGGGCAAGCCCCTGCCGAAGTGATGCGAGGGCACGGACCTGCTGCCATACCTGACCGGCAGCAAAACCGGCGATGCGCACGAAGCGATCTACTGGCACAATGCGGACCCGAAGGACGCCCCGCACCGCAACCTCCGGGCGATGCGATGGAAGCAGTGGCGGCTGGTAAAGTATCCAGGCGGTTGGCGACTGTTCGACCTCAAAGCCGACCCCGGCGAGACCAGGGACCTCGCCAGGACCCACCCCGACGTCCTGGCCGACATGGCAAAACGTTACGACGCTTGGACCGCTGAACTGCCGCCCCCGGACACCTCTTGGCAGACCGATGGCCGAGGCGGCCGAATGCCCCAAGGCTGGGGCTGGGCAACAGATCCCAAAACCGAACAATGGAAAGGCCAGGGCCAAGCGAAGCGGAAGTCCAAGCGGAAGTAACCCGCGAGGTCACAGGTTCAAGTCCTGTATCGCCCAGTTCATAAAGCCCTTGGAAACAAGGGCTTTTGTTTTGCTCCCACTTTATTCGTGAATTACCATGAATTGTTTCTATGCAGTATCTATGCAGAATGGGACCCCCTCGGGCGACCCCGCCCTCGCTTTTGGTCGCCGTTTGCAATGACCATGTCCAGATCACTTTTATAGAAGACGTACCGCCCATTTATCTTCTTCTTCGGAAGCGAGCCTTTCTCCAAGAGCCGATACATGTATTTCCTCAGATTTACACCCAGCCGATCTGCCCCGAGGTATTTGGCTGTGTCCTCGACCCAGAAATGCCCGGGTTCCGTCGCTACATCACTCGCGATCTGGGCGGTCCCGTTTTCGCTCGGGTTTCCGATGACGGCCTGGCTGGAGACGGCATGCAGGGCTTTCTTCATGGATGCCAACTCTGCATGCAGGTGCGAGTCGCTGTCGGATGATGGCACCGCCAGATCGAAACGCCGGAACACGCAGGCCAAGATCAGGGCGTTGTGGTCTTCAAGACTGCCAAGGTGCCGCGCGAATGGATCATGCCCGCCGATGACAGCAGGACCATCCGAGGGCAAGGACGGCGCTGGCATGGGCGTTGGATGCGTTATGGATAGCGGCCGACGGTCTTGCGCAACCTCCGACAAGCCGACAGCTCGTCGAAACTCGTTCTCGGCCTCGAGGTCCGTCAGATCATGCGAGGCGAGGTCATTGAGGACGGAATTGACAAAGCCCACGTCAAGTCGCGGGGTGGTCCGATAGCAGAATCCAGAGAGAAGCACGCCGAGCCTGCTTACGTCCAAGGCGTTCATTGCGCCCCCGACCTTCAACAACGCCGTGTCCAATGCACTGATGGCTGGGGCCGCGACCGGGTATACCGCATCGTGCTCCAGGACGAGTTGGGGCTGGAACGGTGCCTGGCCCGTGTCGGGCTCATAATCTGGAAACTCATCGAGCTCCCGACGCTGTTCCCGATGAGCAGCGCGTTCTACCGTGCCCCCGGCCGACGTCCACCACCCACCGTCTGTAAAGCGTCCTACCACCTCCCCGAGTGCCAGTCCCACATCGCCCGAGAGGCCCAGGTGCTTTGCCTTCTCCGCCTCATGCAGGACGAGCACCAGCCGGTCTACTTCACCTGCCGCAGTTATCCAAAGCTCATGTTGATCCTTGAGCACGGCCAAGTACGCGAGCGCGTAGATCTTCTGCCCCAGCCAGCCACCGTAGAAGGTGAGGAGTTTGGGGTGCTGTGCAATACTGCTGTAGTCGTAGGGTTCGTAGTTCATTGACCTCTCCGTTTCCTGGGCGCCATCTTTGCCGACGGTTACGTCCGTGCCGCCCGAGTGGTAGGCACTCAGCATAGTGACCAACTCGACGGGCCTCAAGGGTCCATCGACAGGCTGCGACCTAGCAGGGCCTGCGCAGTTTCCCGGGTCTGTTCTACCCACGCCCGCAGACCATCTACCGAATAGCTGACGACCATTCGAATCGCACAGCGGGAGTCGTCCCTCTGGCCATGTAGAACTTTGACTATCTCGATTCCGGGGAGAAGCGCCAGTAACTGACGGAGAGTAGTGGATGCAAGCACCATACGGTGAGGCAGTAGCGACCCGAACCGGCCTCGAGCCGTGGCGGTGCGGCGGTAACGTCGTGACGCAAGCGTCGGCAGAGGATCGTGCGGGCTGGGTATTGAGCCGCGAAATATTTGAATCCGGGGCGTCGAGGCCATTCCCCTTCGCCGAAGACACCACCGGCGCATCGCTATCGCGAGACGTGTTCGGGCCCCGCGCGGTCGTAGACCCCATGCACGTACGGAGGCTCTCCAGACAGGAACTGGGAGGTCCCGTCCTTGGCCGCGATCCTGATGCATATCGGGATGGCGTCGCGGCCCGCGCCGTGAATCCCACGGGAGCACGACGGCGATGAACGAGGACAGGAAGTCTGACGGCCCCATAGTACCGAAGAAGTCCGCGAACAAAGGCGGTGGCAACCGGCTTTCCGATGCACATCGGAACCCGGCTACGTCGTCGGCGGAGCGGGCCGAGGGAAGGGGGCCGGCTAAGGGCAATTCGCTCCGAGGCACCGGGGACCGGGCGCAGGACCGGGCGACCCCGCAGGCGGCATTGGAGCGGATACGGCAGGCAGCGCGCCGGGATAAGCGGCTGCGGTTGACAACGCTGTGGCACCACGTTTATGACGTCTCGCGGCTGCGGGAGAGCTTTTACGCGATTAAGCGTAAGGCGTCCCCGGGCGTGGACGGCCAGACGTGGGAGGCCTACGAGCGGGACCTGGAAGATAATCTCCTGGACCTCTCGTCGAGGCTCAAGCGGGGCGCGTATCGCGCCCGGCCGGTCAAGCGTGTCTGGATCCCCAAGGCCGACGGTCGGCAGCGTCCGATCGGGATACCCACGCTGGTCGACAAGATCGTCCAGCGTTCGACTGCGGAGGTTCTGGGCGCGGTGTACGAGCAAGACTTCCTTGGCTTCTCGTACGGGTTCCGGCCGGGGCGTGGCGCCCATGACGCGATGGACGCGTTGACGGTGGGCCTTGAACAGCGGAAGATCAACTGGGTGCTCGATGCGGACATTCGTGGGTTCTTCGACGCCATCGACCACGAATGGCTGGTGCAGTTCATCGAGCATCGGATTGTGGATACTCGCGTGATTCGCCACGTGAAGAAGTGGCTTCGCGCGGGGGTGATGGAAGAGGGCCGACGGGTGTCGGTGGAGACGGGTACGCCGCAGGGCGGGAGTATCTCGCCTCTGCTGGCCAATGTGTATCTCCACTACGCCTTCGACCTTTGGGTCCATCAATGGCGTGATCGGCAGGCGTGCGGCGATGTAGTCGTCGTTCGCTACGCCGATGACTTCGTGGTGGGCTTCGAGCACAAGCAGGAAGCGGAGCGGTTCCTGCGCGAGCTTCGCGTAAGGCTTGCGAAGTTCAAGTTGGAACTGCACCCCGACAAGACGCGGTTGATTGAGTTCGGTCGCTTTGCGTCCGAGAACCGCCGTTGACGCGGGGAGGGCAAACCGGCGACGTTCGACTTCCTGGGCTTCACGCACGCGTGCAGCCGGAAGCGAAATGGGACGTTCACGGTGCTTCGCTTCCCCATGGCCGGACGAATTCGTCGAACGCTTCGGGCGATCAAGGAAAGCCTGCGGCGTCGGCGACACCGACCGGTTGCCGAGACGGGTGAATGGCTTGGGCGGGTTGTTCAGGGTTGGTATCGTTACTATGCGGTGCCACGGACCTCGCGTTGGCTGAGTTCGTTCCGCTGGCAGGTGCAATGGCTGTGGTGGCGGATTCTTCGCCGTCGCGGCGATAAGGGCAAAGCCAGTTGGGCGCGTGCCTACCGTCTCGGAAATATGTGGCTTCCTCCTCCGCATATCCTGCATCCTTATCCCTCACAGCGCCTGGCCGTCAGGACCCAAGGCAGGAGCCCGGTGCGGTAATCCCGCTCGCCGGGATCTGTCCGGGGGGCACCCCGCAAGGGGTGTCCCTACCGGGGACAACGATCTTCAGAGATATTCGAACGCTCCGAGGAAGTCATTGTGGGCGAGACCTTGGCGAACGCGAATACATCAACTCCCTACTCAATTCCATTTCCGGTTCTGTACGAATGCCCCAGTGTTCGCTGGACCTGAAGCACTGCAGGCTTCTTCAAAACCGGAAGACCCCTTTCAAGTAGGGGCTCCTATGTTGCCAGACTGCCCACGGGTACCGAACCCCGTCAGGCCCTCAGGGAAGCCCTCGGTTTTTTTCAGTTTCTTCGAAATGTCTCCGAGATTGTCCTTGACTAAACCCGAAGGCCGAGTACTGCGGGCTGCGACCCAGCAAGGAAACCTATGCTGGGATCGAGGTAACCACCTCAAGAGCAGGTCGTGAAGCCCAGATGGCCATCTGCTCTAATCGTTTCTGGGCCGAAGTACTGATCGCCTTAATAACCACCCACTCGGGTGGGGCGATGATTCCTCAGGTACTTTGGCCGGCATCCCAATGCCGATTAAGGAAACGACCCATGAATTCTTCGTAAGTCCATATGAGTTTGCGCGAGATCCTCGCGCCCGCCCCCCTCGAGATCGCTCTGCGATCTTCCAATACGTGACCCAGTTGTGGCAGTACCTGTAAGGAGACTATACATGCGTAAATCAGATAAGACGATAGCGGACCAGAAGCAGCAGCATTGGACAGGAGATATTGATATGGCTGAAAAGACAAAACCGAACGGTGGACCGGCGAAGGCCGGAACCGGACCAACGGTAAATGACGCGGATCTGCGTCCTGAACATCAGGAGGCGTGCGAGAGAATGAGAGGGCGGCTCGACGGACAACGACAATCAAAGGTCCAGGCTTGGTACGCGGTGGGCGAGGAGGTCGTCGCGATCCTGTCCGATAGGACGTATGGCGACAAGGCGATCAAGAAGATTGCCAAGAAGCTCGGGCGGGATGCAACGACCCTTTACGATGCTGGCCAGGTAGTCAGGACCTGGCCGAGACCGGAATTTGACGAATTGGCGAAGAGGCGCGACAAGGTTAGCGACAACCTGATCGGTTGGACGCACTTCGTCGACATCTCGCAAGTGACCGACGAGGAACGTCGCAAGTCGCTGATCGAGAAGACCCTGGAAAAGGGGCTTTCCATCCGCGACATCAGGCGGGAGATAGCGGGACCCAAGCTGGCCGAGGGCGGCAGGTGGTGGATGGAGTGCCCGGCGAAGGTCGATGACAAGACCTGTCGGAATCGGGTTGGGGTGGTGTATCTCCCGCCGGGGCAGCGATATTTCGCCTGCAGGAAGTGTTACGACCTG
>CAZMBZ010000093.1:0-1456 GCA_964564285.1 uncultured Planctomycetaceae bacterium
GGTAATATCTCCACCAAGTGCCTTGTAGCGTTTCGCCAGGAGGAAGGAATTGTCTTTCCCTGGTACCAGCGTGTCCACGTCGCCGGTATTGTGATAGATCGGCACTTTCGCCTTGGCCAGCGGGGCCAGGCGGTCGATAGGATTATGCTGCTTGAGTTCCTTGACGAGCTGGGCTTGTGACATGCCATATTTACCGGCGGCGGATTTCAGCCCTGGGTAACTGGCCAGATTGCAGACCGGGTAGATACCCGCCAGGCAGGCAACCGACTCGGGGTGTTCAGCCGCCCAGTTGTACATCTGCGTGCCGCCGTAGCTGCGCGCCAACATACACACCTTCTTTGTCAGTCCGCGATTCCGGGTTACTTCCCGGTAAAACGCAGTAAAAAACGCCCTGCCGGCGGGCGTTCCCAAATCGCCCGAAACATCGATCCCCGCGACCGCGATGCCATTGGCAAGGCACTTATTGATCATCCACTGCTCGAGTTTTCCGGGCAGCTTGTAGTCGCTAGGAAGATACCAAAGCCAGGGCATCTTCTTTCCAGGCACGGGTTTCTTCGGAAGGACCAGAAACGCGGTCTTGCCCTGGCAGGTAAAGAGTTCCGCGCTATCGGGCAGGATTTTGTTTCCCCTTCCAGGTTTCGGCGGAGTTAGCTGCTTTCTCATATAACCAGGGACATCCGTGGTAATGGATGCCACACCCAGAGCTTTCATTTTCCTGGCCTGGGCTGGGTCGTTTACGGTCCACACATGCCACTCATAGCCCAGCTTCTGAATAGGGCCGATGAACTCATCAGGAATGGATGCGCTTGAGCTGATGGCGCCTGCTTTGATCGACTTCAGAGTTTCTATGACCTTTTCCAGCGAAGGCTTTGTGACCCCGGACGCTTTGTCATGCCTGAAACCGCACAGCCAAGACGTCTTTATCCATGGCGCCTTTGCTTTCAACTCCTTGAGAACATTCGCCCCAAAGCAAATAACCACGATCTGTTCTCGTTTGAGGCCTGACTTGCGAATCTCTTCAAGCAATGCGGGGATAATCTCCGTGCCGCATTTGATCTCGATGAATATCTTCTTCTTATCGGGGATCGTCGAGAACACCTCTGCGATGGTTGGAATCGTGGTTCCCTTGAAGGCCCCACGATACCTCTCCGCATGCCGGGCACGTAATCGGGCCAAGGTCGCCTTGCCGATGCCATTATGCGTACAGACGATATGGCCGTCTGTGGTCAGATGAAAATCTCCCTCTATGGCATCGGCACCCTGTTTCCATGCCAATTTGAAGGCAGGTATGGTGTTGTCCGGCGCATCCCGGGATGCGCCGCGATGTGCGACAATCATAGGTTCCTCCGCGTTTACTGGCACAAAAGCCATTAGAACAACAGCCATCGCGATACTTGCTCTCATCATTGGATTTACTCCATCTTCCATCAAACCGGGATTTCCCGGATCACCTCTG
>CAZMBZ010000093.1:1556-16594 GCA_964564285.1 uncultured Planctomycetaceae bacterium
CATCATTGGATTTACTCCATCTTCCATCAAACCGGGATTTCCCGGATCACCTCTGACCGGCGACCACCGTCAGCCTTTCTGAAGATTCTAACCACGAACCCAACAGCCAGTTCCGCCCGGCCACAAGGGAAATAGGGACGTTAACTAATGGCCCGGTCTAGGCAGGTATGAACCCGTTGGGCTCAAGAACAAGAAGCAGAACGCAATGGCCCGAAGTTAAGGGCTCGACCCCTGCTTCGGAAGAGCCCAAAGGGCTCACACAGCCCAGCCCAGGGCAGAGCGAAGCGCCGCCCTGAGTATCAAGCACAAACAATCACACAAGCCATGAAAGTGCGCAACGGTCGTCCTGGCAAGATCTTGCGCCTCCCTTTCAGGGCTCGTTCAGAAAAATATCCTCGACCTGCTTCCGACAACAGCGCCGGAAGCACCACTTCCAAGGACTTCGCAACCACGCCACCAGCCCCAGATTCACCACCGATGAACGGTTGTGCCCCTATTCGCTCCTCTCTGCTGCGGCGCCTCTAGTTGTCGCACCATCCGGAGCCACAGGCCTAACGACGTGAAATGCGTACGTTCCTGGAGGAAACACGTTTCGTTCACTCAGGCGTTTGCCTGTGGTTGCATCGACAATGCTCAGCGCAATGCCCTCCGGCTTTACACTCAACTCCACGTCGATCCTGGAACCCATAAGTATTTCACTTTGGCCGGGGATAGAGGAATCAGAGTCTAGCGCGATCCACAGCGCAAAGATTTCATTGCTAGCCAGTACTGTGCCACTCGACGATGCTGGCGGCTTGTAAAAGACTTCGCCAAAGTACTTCCTGTTGCCAATCGTTCGCTCCCCATATTCCCGCACTAAGCCTGCGTCGAACGCCTTGGCGTCGAACTTGAGGCCATGGGTAACGATTGCTGGCCTCGCCGGATCACTTAGATCAAGGATCTTTCGAAGCGTCATCCCGGACAAAATGTTCTGCTGTTTCCGAACATTTTGCTGTTTCCGATCACACCCACACAAGCCAATCGTCGTAACAGCAACGATCAGAATCATAAGAGCCGTAAGGGGGACACATCTCCCAACGTTGACGCCCTCTCCATTCCCAGGGACGGCTTCGCGAGCCCATGCTCTGCGGGAATTCGTCCGACAACCTTCACCTCGTAGTTCCGTGTTTAGTCTGGCTTTGACGAACATGTTAAGCGCCCCTATTAGAGGTAACAACAATCCATGAAATCTGAGTCTCTGCGACGCATATCTTCGTTGGGGTCTTCGACCCCGAGTTAAGCCTTTATTGCGGTGCCTCGATTTCGTACTTCTTGATTCTGTATCGGATGTTGTCTCTGGTGATGCCTAGTGCCTTGGCGGCCTTGGTTTGGTTCCAATTGCTTTCGCGGAGGGCTTTTACGATCATGCCTTTTTCGCTGGCGGCCAGGACGGATTCGCCGCAAGCCACATCCAGAAAGTCGCCAGCCAGCTCTCGCGGGAGGTTTTCCAGTTGGATCGCATCCGGCCTGGGCCAGGGGCCGTCCATTCGGCAGCACAGCAGGCAGGCGCGTTCGAGTATGTTCTGCAATTCCCGGATGTTGCCGGGGTAATCGTATCTCGTCAGCGCGGCCATGGCGTTGTGGGAAATTATCGGCACGGGCATCTTCATGTCCGAGGCCACGCGACGGATGAAGTGGTCCACCAGCAGCGGGATGTCGTCGCGGCGCTGGCGGAGCGGGGGAATCTCGACGGGGAAAACATTCAGCCGATAATAGAGGTCCTCGCGGAAGCGATGGGCGGCCATCTCTTCGGTAAGGTTGCGATTGGTGGCAGCGATTATGCGGACGTCGCAAGCGATGGTTTCGGTCCCGCCGATTCGGACGATCTCGCGCTCCTGGAGCACGCGCAGCAGCTTCACCTGGATCGCCGGGGAGACCTCGGCAATCTCGTCGAGAAACAGCGTGCCCCCCTCGGCCAGCTCGAACCGCCCCACCTTCCGATCCGTCGCGCCGGTAAACGCCCCGGCCTCATGGCCGAAAAGCTCGTTCTCCAGCAGCGTCTCCGGCAGGGCTGCGCAGTTAATGGCCACGAACTGCTGATCGGCGCGATCGCTATGGCTGTGGACCATGCGGGCGGCAAGTTCCTTGCCCGTGCCGGTCTCGCCGAGCAGCAACACGGTGGCCGAACTGCGAGCGACGCGCCGGATAAGCTCGCGGACGTTTTCCATGCCCGAGGAAATGCCGACGATTTCCTCGGGCGCCTGGTAGGTCTGTTTGAGCTGGCTGTTCTCGCGCCGGACGCGGTCGTAGAGTTGCGCGTTTGCCATCGCGATGGCTGCGAGGTTGGCGAATACCATGCACAGGCCGCAGTCGGCCTCGTCGAAGGTCTTCCGCTGGAGCGGGTTGAGCACCTCGACTGCGCCGAGGGCCTTGTCCTTGTAGACCAGCGGCGCGGCAATGAGGCTGTGCGTGTGGAAGGCCACGAGATGGTCGATCTCGGCGTAGTGGTTGCCGTCCCTGGATACGTCGTTGACGATCTCGGCGGCACCGGTCTTTATCACTCGCCCGGAAATGCCCGCGTCGCGGTCGTACGCCACGCCGATGAGCTGATCCGCCCTGTCGCCGACGGCCGCCCGGAAGACCTGCTTTCCCCGCGCCTCGTCCATGACGATAACGCTGGACGCCTCGGCCCGCATGACCGACGCAGCCGCCCTGGCGATGGCAGCGAGCGTCTCGTCGAGGCCCTGGGCGGAATTGATCGCCGCCGACGCGTCGACCAGCGCCGACAACGATTCCGGCGGCAGATGTCCAGTAACAACCATGGCTATGTGATCCCTTTGTAGACTTGAACTTGCGCGAACGTCCATGAAGTATGGCTTCGACGGGCCAGTCAGGTCAAGGGAGATTTCCCCTGCCACGCGGGTCGCGCGGCGGGGGCAGCCCCCCTGGACGCCGCCCCATCCGCCGCGCAAAGGCATTTTTGTTTGCCTGGGAACTCGAAACGGGCGATATGTATAATCGGTAGCGGCCAAAGGGAATGTCCCTGCGCAGCTTCGGACAAACAGCCAAGGGAATACAAGGGTGGCGTATATGAACTTGCTTATTTGCGTATTGCTGGCGGCCGGGACGCCGATGGCGACCCAGGAAAAGGTCGAGGCAATCACCCGACCCAGCCAGGACGTGGTGCTTTCGTTCATCCGCCCGGGCCAGGTCGCCGAGGTGCTCGTCAAGGAAGGCGACACCGTCAAGACAGGTCAGGTTCTTATGCGACTTGACGACAAGGCCGAGCAAGTCCAGATGGAGCAGTTGAAGGCCCAGGCCGAAGACCGCACCAGGCTGCTGGCGGCCGAGGCACAACTCGCCCAACGTCGCGTGGACCTCAAAAAGACCGAGGCCGCCCGCAAAGAGGGCGCCGCGACGGAACTGGAAGTCGAACACGCCAGGCTCGATGTTACGATCGCGGAACTATCGCTGAAGTTGGCGGAATTCGAGAAGACGCAGGCACAGATGAAGTACAGGGAAGCAGCCGTCCAGATCGAACGAATGCGGATCACCAGCCCGATAAACGGCGTGGTCGAACGCCTGCTCGTCGAGCCGGGCGAATCCGTCGAGGCGGCGGAGAAGATCGCCCAGGTCGTGCAGATCGACCCATTGTGGGTCGATGTGCCTGTCCCGCTGGATGAAGCCCGCTCCCTGACCAAAGGCGCCTCCAATGCCCTGGTGGAGTTCGACAGCGACGACCCGGCCCGCAGGTCGACTGTCGCGGGCAAGATAATCCACATCGCCGCCGTCGCGGACTCCGCCAGCAAGACGCTGACCGTCCGCGTGGAATGCCCCAACCCGTCGAAACGCCCGGCAGGCGAGCACGTTTACCTGAGCTTCCAGCCGCGGTCGAACGCAGCGACCGACTCCCCGGCCAGGCCGGGGCCGACCCGCCGCGCCGCCAGATAGAGACACCGCCCATGAGCATTAACCCAGCACGAGTCTCACAACCCGAAGACGAAACCCATCGCCCGACGATGGCGGAGATAATCGATCGCCTGAGCCGCTTCGATGGCCCGCCGGAGCAGTTTCTGGTGAACCTCCTCGCCGTCCAATGCCACCTAGCCTCCGCCGGCGGAGGCGCGATCCTTCGCATCGGCCCCGCCGGGGCAGCGCAACAGGCAGGCGAAGGCCAGCCCGCCGGCGGCAACGTCGAGGTCCTGGCGGTCTATCCACAACCCCCGCAGGGCGCCGCGATGCCGGTCTGGCTGGCGCAATCGGCGGAACTGGCGCCGCAGATCGTCGCCGCCGGCAAGCCCGCCGTCAAGGGCCTGCACAACCCCGACGACCTCTACGGCGCCCCAGCCAACGAGAGCATCATCCTGCTGCCCCTTCGAGGCGGAAGCGGCGTGCAGGGCCTTGCCGCATTCGCCGTAACCACCAGCAACCAGCAAGCACTCGACGCCGCCCGCGAACGCCTGGAACTGACACTGAGCCTGCTGAGCCTCTACGAGATGCGACTGACGCTACAGCAGCGCCAAGGCGACCTCACGCGCCTGCGACTGGCTATGGAAACCACCGCCGCCGTCAACGAGCAGGACCGATTCGCCGGGGCCTCAATGACCCTGTGCAACGAAATATCAAGCCGATGGAAGTGCGACCGCGTATCCGTGGGTTTCCTCCAGGGACGATACGTGCATCTAAAGGCCATGAGCCACACCGAGAAGTTCAGCCGGAAGATGAAGCTCGTCCAGGACATCGAGGCCGCAATGGAGGAAACGCTCGACCAGGACGTCGAGGTAACCTTCCCCGCCAGCCCGGAAGCAACCTTCGTCCAGCGAGCCGCGGCCGAGCTTTCCAAACGTCACGGCCCCACCGCCATCGTCAGCCTGCCGCTTCGCCGCGATGGGGAAGTCGCATCCGTCGTCACGCTCGAACGCCCCGTGGATCAGCCGTTCAAACTCGAGGAGATCGAGGCGCTTCGCCTGTCGATTGACCTGATAGCGCCGCGACTGGTGAACATGCACCGCCAGGACCGCTGGTTCGGAGCGCGGGCTGCCGGGGCCGTGCGAAACGGACTTGCCGCAGTGATCGGACCCAAACACACGTGGATCAAGGTCGCGGGCATCGGCGTGATCGCGGCTGCGCTTTTCCTGGTCCTGGCCAGGGGGAACTATCGGGCCGAGGCAACGTTCGTACTCGAACCCGTCGCCCAGCAGGTTCTGCCCGCGCCGTTCGAGGGCTTCCTTAAGGAGGTCTACGTTCGCCCGGGCGACAGGGTCGTAGGCGCTCGCGACAGGGAAAAGCCCTCCTGGCTGCTGACCAACAGCGACGTGCCAAGCTGGCCGCTGCTGCTGGCCGAACTGCGCCGCCAAAGCTCGGATGATTCCCCGCAAGCCCAACCCGGCAGGCGAATATGGTCGCTCCTGAGCGAGCCGACACAAAACAAGATCGTCGCGGCCTGCCCGACCACAAGCACCGCGCCCGCCATCGCGGTCAACCCGACCCTTACCGTTGTGTCTGATTCGATCGCGGAAGCCCTCAAACAAGCCGTACTGGATGACATCAACAGCCTCCTGACATCCAGGAAGTTCTACGACAACGACACGTGGTCGGCCGGGAGGCTCTCGCAACGACAGCGAGACCTTATCGAGGCATCTGCCGTACGAGCCCTCGAAGGCGACAGGCTGGTGGAACTCAACCGCAGTCTGCTGGTGAGGGCATTGTCTGGAGCGGTCTTGCCCGGGCCTACCGTGCTGGGCACGCTGGAGACGGCCGAGCTGCGGCTGGAGCTCCAGAGCGCCCAGGCCGAGGCGCTGGGATACCGCAAGCAGATGGACGCCGCGATGCGCGAGGACAAGCGGGCCGATGCACAGATCGCCCAGGCCCGCGCCGAGCAGATCGCCGCTAAGATGGGCCTGATCCAGCACAGAATCGCCCAGGCGGTCATCGTCGCGTCGATGGACGGGCACGTCGTCTCCGGCGACCTGCGCAAGCAACTCGGCGCGCCGGTGAAGACCGGCGACGTATTGTTCGAGGTGGCAGCCCTGGGGAACCTGCGGGCGGAGCTTTCCGTACCCGAGGACCTCATCATCGACGTCAAGGCGGCGATGGATCTTCAAATCGCTGCCGGCGGCGAGTTGGGCGGCGAATTGGCCACCACGGCCAGGCCCGACGAGCGTATCGACTTCGTCGTCGAGCGGATCAACCCCGTCGCGGAGGTCGTCGATCAGAGCAACGTATTCAAGGTCCGGGTGAGGCTGCTGAGAACGCCGTCGGTATTAAGTCCCGGCATGGAGGGCCTCGGCAAGATCGACATCGAACGCCGCAGCTACGGCTACATCTGGACGCGGCGGATGATCAACTGGGTGAGAATGAAGCTTTGGATCTGAGCTAGAGGACCGTAGGTGCCCGTAAAACGTCCCACATTCAGCGAATCATGGTATCGCGTCGCGAATATCGCCCCGCGGCTTCGGGCGACGGTGCAGATTCACCGCCAGCACTACCGCGGGCGGATGTGGCACGTCATTCAGGACCCGTCGAATAACCAGTTCTTCAGGCTCAACGAGGCCGCCTACCGATTCGTCGCCCTGCTGGACGGCAAGAAGGGAGTCGCCGAGGTCTGGCGGATCTGCCAGGACCAGTTGGGCGACTCGGCACCGACCCAGGGCGAGGCCATCCAACTGCTCGGGCAGCTCTACACGTCCAACCTCCTGCACGCCGAACTGCCCCCCGATGCGGAGGGCCTGTTCAAGCGCCGCCAGAAACGCGTCCATCGCGAAGTCAAGGGATACCTCACGAACCTGCTGTTCATCAGGATCCCGCTGATCGATCCGGACAACTTCCTGAACGCCTGGGTCTCGGCGGTAAGCTGGCTGTTCAGTTGGTTCGGCGCAGCTCTGTGGATGGGGCTGATCGCCACGGGGCTGTACTTCGTCATAGAGAAGTGGAACGTTCTGTATGACCAGGCCGACAGCGTGCTGGACGCCGACAACCTGCCGTTTTTGTACCTGAGCTTCATACTGATAAAAGTCTTCCACGAGTTTGGCCACGCGTTCATGTGCAAGACGTTCGGCAAGCGGACGGGCACCGGCGGCGAGGTCCACGTCATGGGCATAATGCTGCTGGTGTTCACGCCCATGCCCTATGTGGACGCATCGAGCGCGTGGGCATTCCGATCCCGCCGCCAGCGGATTCTCGTCGGCGCCGGCGGGATGATTATCGAGCTCGGCCTCGCTGCCATCGCGGCGATTGTCTGGTATCACACCGGCGACGGCACGATACACACGATCGCCTACAACGCGATGTTCATCGCCAGCGTCTCGACGCTGCTGTTCAACGCCAACCCCCTGCTTCGCTATGACGGGTACTACATCCTCTCGGACATGCTGGAGATCCCCAACCTCGCCCAGCGGTCCAAGCAGTACCTTTACTTCCTCGTCCGCAAGTACGTCTGGTCGGTCAAGCAGGCCAAGAACCCCGCACACACGCGCGGCGAGAAGGGCTGGTTCGTCTTCTACGGAATCGCCAGCACGATCTATCGCGTGTTCATCTGCGTGCGAATCCTGATGTTCGTAGCGGATAAATTGTTCATGTTCGGCCTGATCCTCGCGGTCGCTGCCGCGGTGGCGTGGGTGCTCGTGCCGCTGGGCAAGTTCCTGCATTACCTGCTGACCAGCGGCGAGCTGATGCGAGTCAGAGGCCGGGCCATCGCCTCGACGGCGCTGACGCTCGCGCTGATCGTCGGCGGCCTGGGCTTTTTGCCCCGGCCTGACCGGTTCCGGATCGAGGGCGTCGTCAAGCCCGTGCGGCAGGAGATTCTCTACGCCGCCGCCGATGGGTTCGTAACGGATGTCATGGCCTCCGACAACCTGACAGATCCCAACGGCAAGTCCGTTCTCATCGCCCGCAGTCCTGCCCTCCAGGCCGGGCTGGAACAACTGAAGGCCCAGCGGCGGGAACTCGCGGCCCAGCGTCGCCTGGCGATGACCACCGACCGCGCCGAAGCGCAGATCCTCGCCGAACAGGTCGCAACCGTCGACGAGCGCATAGCTCGCATCACCGAGCAACTGGATTCGCTGAGCATACGGGCGTCGTTCCCGGGCAAATGGGTTTCGCCCAATATAAAACGCGCCCTGGGCTCGTACCTCCGCCGTGGCGACCCAATCGGCATGGTTAAATGCGACGATATGATCATCCGCGCCGTGGCCTCGCAGGAAGTGGCGGACAGGCTGGTGGTGGGCACCGAGGTGGAGATACGCATAAAGGGCCAGCCGGACCCCAACATGACCGGCACGATAACACGGGTGATTAGAGCCGGGCAGGAGCGGCTATTCTCACCGGCGCTGGGTTACGCGGCCGGCGGATCCGTCCGCACGGACCCGAAGGACCCCAAGGGCGTCAAGACGGCAGAGCGGTTCTTCGAGGTGGAGATCAGGCCCAATCCCGTCCAGGATCCCGAGGGCAAATGGCACGAGGGAATATGGGATGGCACGGTGCCTCTGCTTATCGATCAGCGGGTGATAATTCGAGTTGAAATGCCGCCCAAGCCGCTTATTCAGCAATGGTATCGCGACATCCTCCAATTGGTGCAGCGGAGGTTCAAGATCTGACGTGAGTCGCATTCCATCGACAACATGGCGGATGCTGGCGAGCAGGCAGCGCGGCACGGAATTGCCCAAGGGCCTCGACGCCGTATGGGATGCCGGATCGGGGATCATCCGCAAGCTCGCGCCGCGCCGGCGGCGCTTCATGGCGATGGCAAGGCGCGTGCTGGCCCACGAGAAGGACTACTCCGACCTCACCGACGCCAGACTCCGCGAGGAAGCCCAGCGGTTCCGAGAGATATTCATTCGCGGGCGAGACACGCGAGACGTGCTCTACCGGGCATTCGCGATGGTCCGGGAAGTCGCCTGGCGAAAACTCGGCGAAAAGCACTATCCCGTGCAGGTCGCCGGGGCGCTGGCGCTGGACGCCGGGTGCATCGCCGAAATGGCGACCGGCGAGGGCAAGACTCTCACCGCGACGCTGACAGCCACCATCAACGGCTGGCGCGGGCGGGGCTGTCACGTCATAACCGTTAACGACTACCTCGCAAAACGCGATGCCGAGTGGATGTCGCAGATATATGGGTTCTGCGGCCTGAAGACAGCCTACATCGAGGGCAAGATGCCCCCTCCCGACCGCCGGGCCGCGTACCAGGCGGACATAACGTACTGCACGAACAAGGAGGTCTGCGCGGACTTCCTTCGCGACCGCCTTTCGCTGGGTTCGCTTCGCGGATTGCCCATGGCCCTGCTGACCAAGATAGCCCAGGGCGCCGGCGCAGGCACGGACCGCCTGGTGATGCGCGGCCTGCAATACGCGATCATCGACGAGGCTGACAGCGTGCTCATAGACGAGGCCGTTACGCCCCTGATCATCTCCGGCGAGGCCCCCAACCAGGAGCAGGTCGAGGCCTTCACGCAGGCGGCGGACATCGCGGCCAACTTCGAGTGCGGAAGCGACTACCGAATCAACCAGCGATACCGCGAGGTGGATCTGACACCCGCGGGAAACAGGAAGCTCGACGCGCTCTCGGAAGGCCTCGGCGGGCTCTGGGCTGGTCGGCGGCGGCGAGAGGAGCTGCTGGTCCAGGCCCTGACGGCCCGGGAGCTGTTCGTGGTGGAAAAGCAATACATTATCGACGAAGGCAAGGTGGTGATCGTCGATGAGTTCACCGGGCGACTCATGCCAGACCGCACCTGGCGTGATGGACTTCACCAAGCCATCGAAGCCAAGGAGCAACTCGATGTAAACCCGCCGAAAGACACCTACGCCCGCATCAGCTTCCAGCGATTTTTCAGGCTCTACAAGAAGCTCTCCGGCATGACGGGCACCGGGGCCGAGGCGTGGCGCGAGTTCTGGCAGATATACCACCTGCCCGTCGTGCTGATCCCAACCAACCGCCCTTGCATCCGCAGGCATTTCCCCGACCGCGTCTTCGCAACGCAGGAGGGCAAGTGGGCCGCCGTCGTCGAGGAGATCAAACGCCTCCACGAAACCAACAGGCCCGTACTCATCGGCACGCGAAGCGTCCAGGCCAGCGAGCATCTCAGCCGGCTGCTCGAGGCCGAAGAATTGGACCACCAGATCCTCAACGCCGTCCGCCACGCCGAGGAAGCGCAGATCGTATCCGGTGCCGGTCAGCCGGGACGGATTACCGTCGCGACGAACATGGCCGGTCGTGGCACGGACATAAAGCTGGGCCGGGGCGTGGCCGACCTCGGCGGCCTGGCTGTCATCGGCACCGAGCGTCACGACTCCGGGCGCATCGACCGTCAGCTTTACGGCCGGGCCGCCAGACAGGGCGACCCCGGCTCGGCCGAGGCCATCGTCAGCATCGAAGACGAGTTGCTACCCCGCTACAGCCCCCACGCGGCACGGACACTGAATAAGCGTTACGGCAAGACCGACCGGGAAATTTCCTCGGCCCTGGTCCGCCGCGTGTTCAACTCCGCCCAGACCAAGGCCGAGAAGCTCGCCCTGCGTCAGCGAAAAGGCGTTCTCCGCACCGACGACTGGCTGGATGAGTACCTCGGCTTCGCCGGCAGCGAAAGCTGACCCGGCCAGAGAATGCGAAATGTCATGCCCACCCATACCGCGACGAGACTTCCCGCGATTCGTGACGGCCTGCGATATGACGCTTCCGGCCTACCCAACGATCACGACGCCACGGTGGCGTCCGAGATGTGCGTGGCGCACTTGACGCGGTTTCTGCCTGCCCGTTTGGCCTGGTACATGGCCGCGTCGGCAAGCCGCACCAGCGTTTCCTGATTCGCGCTGCGGATCTCGGCGGTGCTTGCAACGCCGAAACTCGCGGTCACGGGAATCTGTCCGGCCTGGCACTCTATCGGACGGCCCGCGATAGCCACGCGAAGGCGTTCGGCCAAAGTCAGAGCGCCTTGTGAATTGCAGTCGGTCAGGACAGCCAGGAATTCCTCTCCGCCGTACCTGCCGATGCATTCGTACGAGCGCATCTCCCTGGCCATTCGCCTGGCGACCTCGGTCAGCACGGCATCGCCGACCTGATGGCCGAAGGTATCGTTGACGCTCTTGAAATTGTCCACATCCGCGATCACGACGCTGAGGGGCTCCCCTGCCCGCGGACTCCTGGCGAATTCGCGACGGAGCACTTCCATGATATTCGCGCGGTTCGGCAGGCCCGTGAGGTAGTCATGCGAGGCCTGTTTTCGCAGGGCCTCCATAACTATGAGCGACTCGGCCTGGAGATCGAGGATTCTCTCCCCGGCCAGGATTCGCACGCGGAGTTCGTCGGGGTCGAACGGCTTGGTTACATAGTCATCCGCGCCCGCGCTGATTCCTTTGATCAGGTCCTTCTTCTGGTCTTTGCCGCTGAGCAGGATCACATATGGTCGGATATCCTGCTTGAGTTCCCGCAGGCGACGGCAGACGTCTATTCCGTCCATACCGGGCATCATCCAGTCCAGGATTACCATCGACGGCGCGCCATCGCGCTGAAGAGCTTCCCAAGCCTCCACCCCATCCGCGGCCAGCTCGACCTCGTGCCCCCACTTTTGCAGAAGGCTGTTGAGAATGCGGCTGTATGTGATGTTATCTTCGGCGATCAGAAGTCGCATGGGGCAGTTCCTCCGACCTTCTCCTGGAGCGCGGCTGTCAGTCGCTGAATCTCCATTTCAAGCCGCACCCAAGCTGCCTTAGCGGCGGCCCGATCGCCCTCGCCGGCAGCGGTCTCCAGCCCCAATGCGGCGGCGACAGAATCCCTTGCCCCAAAAATCCCGACCGATCCCTTAACACTGTGAGCCAGTCGGCTCAGCAGGCCAAGATCGCCGCTGTTTAATGCCTCGCGAATGTCCGGAAGCGTCTGAGTGCATTGGTCCAGAAACAGTTGGATGATCTCCTCAGCCAGTTCCCGATCACCCTCGACACGGTCGAGAAACTCGACCTCGTCATAGGGTCCTTCGAAACCGCCTGGCCCAGCAATCATGCATGGACTCCAAGTTCAGACCTAATCCCAGTAGCGCCGCACCTGATATCATCCACTGCACTAATCTCCTCTTTCCCTCATCGTCACGAGCCCGACCCGCACGGACAGAGGAAGGAAACAGATCAAGCCATAACGCAACTCCCGCCGGGCATTTCAACCCCGACTTGAAGTTGGCTCCATTTCAGTCAGTCAGTCCTTGAAATTATCGGCAGGAAAGCCTATCGCTTTAGCAAGTCATGACAGAACTTCCGTCGAGAAGAGGTCCTCGTACGTCTCGCGGGGGCGGATTATGCGCCATTTGTCGCCCTCGACGAGCACCTCGGCGGCGCGGGGGCGGGAATTGTATTGGCTGCTCATTACGAATCCGTACGCCCCGGCAGAGAAAACCGCCAGCAGGTCGCCTGAACCCATCACCGGCAAGGTGCGGTCCTTGGCGAGGAAGTCCGTCGATTCGCACACCCCGCCGACGACGTCCACCTTCTGGCCCGCAGGTGCGGCGAAATCGATCCGCCGTTGCGGCTGGACCGATGCGTCGAAAAGCCGCGCCGGCCAGACAAAATGCTCCGAGCCATACATGGCAGGTCGAATGAGATCAGTCATCGCCGCGTCGACGATGATGAAGTTCTTCGCCCCGCCGGTCTTGACGTACTGAACCCGCGTCAGAAGCAGCCCCGCGTTCGCGGCGATCTGCCGGCCTGGCTCGATAATCACCTCCAGCCCGCGCCCCGCCAAAAGCGGGACGATCTTCGCGGCGTAATCGCTGGCAAGCGGCGAGGCGCCCTCGACATAGTCCGCCGCAAAACCACCGCCAATATCCAGCGTGCGAATGACGAAGCCCTCGCCCGCAAGGCGGTCGATGAGGTCGAGCGTCTTGTTGATAGCCTCGACGTAAGGATCGGCTGAGAAAATCGGCGAGCCGATGTGCAGGTGAATCGCGTCGAGTCGGGCGTGCTCGTCCCGCCCATAGTTCGCGAAGAACGCCGCGGCCCGCTCGATATCGACGCCGAACTTGGTTTCCTTCTTGCCGGTGGCGGTATATATGTGCGTCTTGGGGTCGTAGACATCCGGGTTCAGTCGCAGGGCGCAGCGGACGGTCTTACCAGCCTCGCCGGCCAGGCGGGATATGTTCTCGAACTCAGCCTCGCTCTCGACATTGAACAGACCGATGCCGGCATCGATCGCCTCGCGGATTTCCTTGTCGGTCTTGCCGACACCGGCGTAGACGATTTTCGAGCAGTCGGCCCCGATAGCACGGGCACGGGCAAGCTCGCCGCCGCTGACGACATCGAACCCGCTGCCGGCCTTGGCCAGGAGCTTGAGGATATTAAGATTCGCCAGCGACTTTATCGAGAAACAGATCGTCGGCGAAAGCTCCGCGAACGCCTCCGCCAGTGCGCGGTAGTGGTGCAGAAGCGTGGCTGAGGAGTAAATGTAAACCGGCGTACCGACTTCAGCGGCGATATCGGCAACGCTTACGCCTTCACAGAACAATTTGTCGTTATGGTAGCTGAAGAAGTCCATGATAGTCCTCGGTTCGAATCCAGTAGAGTCTCCTGAGCCCGGTAGGTTATCCACACCGGCCCGGAATTACAAGATTCCGCGAACGAAGGCAGCGACGGCCTCGGCGGTGCGTTGGGTGAGTAGTTCGCGGGCATGAGCCATCGCCTCGGCCGGGGAAACGCCGCCGGCTGCGAGGGGGCGGATGTCGGCAAACAACCCGTCATGGTCCACACCGGGGGCGGCCTGGCCGGGAATGCAGATGATCGGCACTGTCGCGTCCGAAGCCAGACGGGCGACCCCCACGGCTGTCTTGCCGGAGAGGCTCTGGCGGTCGAACCTGCCCTCGCCGGTGATGCAGATGTCCGCATCCTCGAGTCGCCGGGTGAGTCCCACAGCGTCGGCGACGATCTCCACGCCGCCGGCCAGCCGCGCTCCCGCGAAGGCGACCAGGCCCGCCCCGAGCCCCCCCGCCGCTCCCGCTCCGGGCATCTGCTCGACGTCCACGCCAAGGTCGCGGTGGATTATTCTGGCCAAGTGGGCCAGATGGTAGCCCAAGACAGCGACCATTACGGGCGAGGCGCCCTTCTGCGGCCCGTACACGGCCGCGGCGCCGTCAGGGCCGACCAACGGGTTCGTCACGTCGCACGCGACCAGAATCCGCGTGGCGGCAATCCTGCGATCACGTGCGGACAAATCGACGTGACTGATATCCATAAGGTCCCCGCCGCCAAGCCCCGACTGACAACATTTGCCAAAGCCGTCGGTGAATCGCACACCCAACGCCTGGGCGCAGCCGCAACCGCCATCGACGGTAGCTGAGCCGCCGATGCCGACAATCACCTCTGTCGCCCCGGCGTCGAGTGCGGCAAGGAGAAGTTCTCCCGTGCCGTAGGTGGTAGTGAGCATTGGGTCCCGGCGACCGGGTTCGACAAGTTCCAGCCCCGATGCCACGGCCATTTCGATCACGGCTGTCCGACCAGGCCGCGCCCCGTCGGCCGACGTTGCCAACGTGCCAAGCAGGCCGAAACTCGCCCCCACAGGCTCGCCCAGCGGCCCGGACACTTCGACCGTGCGGACCTCCCCGCCCGTGGCGGCCAGCATCGCCGAAACGGTTCCCTCGCCTCCGTCGGCCATCGGACACAGATCGATCGTCGCGTCGCCGACGGCAGTGCGAACCCCCGCCGCCATCGCATCTGCCACCTCGACGGCTAAGAGACACTCCTTGAACGAATCCGGCGCTATCAACACCTTCATTGGGCGGGCCTTCCTATTCTCAAACGTTAGTTCAGTCGCCCTTCAGACAAGCCGACGTCGATCAAAAGGGCTGGCGTCGGTGGGCCTCGGGGTGCAGCGGAACCCTAAAAGGCCCATCCGATTGCCAGCCCTTTCCTCTTTTAGCATAGCCATCAGCGCAAAAAAAGGGCGAGCCCAGGAGGAGGGAAGCCTGAGCATCGCCCATTTAACTACACTCCCGATGCAGGTGGAGGGAGACCTGCACCATAGGGGTGCAGCGGAACTAGGCACTATATCGTCCGAATAGGCGATTTGCCATTAGTTTTCCCGTTTTGAC
>CAZMBZ010000094.1:0-16552 GCA_964564285.1 uncultured Planctomycetaceae bacterium
GCGGTCGGCTTTGCGCTTACTGATCTTGACGGTGCCGGTCGCGCCTTCGACTTCGATGCACTTCCATCCGATCAACGCAGCCAGGCCTCGCAGTAGGTCGACGGCGGTTATCATCTTGCCGACCTTGCCGTACCGAGACTCGAAGGACGGCAGCGTGGGCATCTTGCCTTCGCCCCAAAGCCAGATGTCCGTGGCTGCGTTGTCGCCCAGGTCTCGGCGAGTGGCGTTGATTTCGTGTTCGGCCAGCACCGTCCTCGCCGCTGACATGATGTCGCGGAGCATCTCGCTGCCCGGGCCTGTCGGCAGGTGCTCAGTTGTCGACCTGGAAAGAATGTCATGCGGGGCAGTGGTTTTGACGTCCAAATCGTTCGTGACAACCATGAGGTGTCTGTAGCTGACGCCCGAATAGAATGTCACACTCGGTGGAGCGACGGTCGCGTTGAGGTCTTCTATCAGGGCGCGGGCTTCCTCGGTGGAGATGTGCCCGGCTGAGTTATCCTCCATGACGTCGTCGACGATCGTCACGAAGTTGACTCGAAATATCCAATCGTCGGGTCCGATTTGAAGATGCTGGGCGGCGGCCTCGAGCGGTGCTCTTCCAGTGTAGTGTTCCCGAGGGTTGTAGCCCAGCAAGGACATCGTCGCGACATCCGATCCCGCCGGCATGCCATCGGGTACGTTGCGGACGGTTCCCAGGCGCCCGTTCTGGGCGATCCAGGATATGTTTGGCATATTGGCGACCTCAAATGGTGTCTTGCCGCCAAGGTCCTCCGCCGGGGTGTCGGCAGCGCCGTCGGGTATGATAAGTGCGTATTTCATCGTTCGGGTCAAATGTCCTCTGGATGCTCGTTGACAATTGGGATACACACGCACGGCGCTTCGACTGACTTCAGCAGATTGATCTCGTCAATCGCGGCCGCAACGTCGGCATATTTTGCCACGTGGGTGGCGATGATCAAAGGCACGACGTTGGCTTCGGCGTCGGTCGGCGGCTCGTGCTGGAGGAGCGACAGCACACTTATGCCGTGGTTGCTCAGGATGGTAGTTATCCTAGCCAGCACACCCGGATGATCGTCGCAGGTTACACGAATATAGAACTGGCTGTGTACGTCGGTGATAGGCAGTTGCACGGCAGGGGGGTTGAGGTCCGGCCAGAGGCGCAGTCGGGCGAAATCGATCTGCGACGTGCCTGTCGCCACGCTGATGATATCGGCGACAACTGCCGAAGCCGTCGGCATGCCCCCGGCCCCTCGACCGTAGTACATGGTGTGCCCTATCGCGTGGGCGTAAACGCTAATAGCGTTAAACGAGCCGGACACCCACGCCAGCGGGTGTTCGCGATGGATGAACGCGGGGGTTACCTTGAGGCTCAGGCCTTCTCCCTGGCGTGCGGCGATGGCCAGGAGTTTTATCGTATACCCGAGTTCCTGTCCGTATCGAACGTCGCAGAGTTGTAGCGAGTCGATGCCGGTCACGCTGATCTGGTCGAAGTCGATCCGCTGACCAAACGCCAGAGAGGCCAGTATCGCCAGTTTGTGGGCCGAGTCGCAACCCCTGACGTCCAGGGCTGGTTTGGCTTCGGCCAGGCCTCGCTTCTGGGCTATGGCCAGGGCGTCGGCGTAGCTTTGTCCTCTTTGCGTCATGGCCGTAAGGATGTAATTGCACGTTCCGTTGACGATGCCGTACAGCGCATCAATCCTGTTTGCCAGCAGCCCCCCCGTCAGAGCCCGAATAATCGGCACGCCCCCGGCACAACTTGCTTCGAACGCAATGCAAACGCCATGACTCCTCGCCAAGGCGTAGAGTTCCGCGCCGTGGTGTGCCAGCAGGGCCTTGTTGGCTGTCACCACGTGTTTGCCGGCCTGGATGGCCTGGGCGATGATCGTTTTTGCAGTGGTGGTGCCTCCGACCAGTTCGACCACCACGCCGACAGACGGATCCGACAGTGCGGTCTGCAAATCCGGCGTGAAGAGCTCTTCATTCAAGCCGGCGCTGCGAGCGCATGTGAAATCGACGTCTACTATGTGCTTGAGTTGCAGCGCCACTTCGCATCGCGTGGTTAGAAGGTCGGCGTTCCTGGTAAGCAGCGTGGCGGTAGCGCAGCCGACCGTTCCGCAGCCGACCATCGCAACGCCCATTGTCAGAGAGTCATCTGTCATTTTGAAAATCTCCGAATCTGATTTGGCATCCTACGAGGTCGATGGGGGAAGATCAAGATGGTAGGTCTTGAACGCAGGCACAGGTGCGTTGGCGGATTCAACCCAGCTTGTGGATTCGCGTTAGCAAGCAGATGGGCTATCGGGCATCGGTTCCGGTTTTTTGGGGGGCCAGCGGGACATTCAGCAGGGGGCAGCGGGAACCTTCGCTGGTCAGGTAGATCGTCTTGCCATCATGGCCGAAGCAAATGGACTCGCCCTGCTGTCGGCCCGGCACGCTGATTCGTCGGCCTGGGCGGGAGAAAGCGGCCGACCATGCCTCGCCGGGCGCCCGGGAGTATTCGATGGCATGCAGGTAGGTCGCCACCACGGCACGAAGGCCATCGGGGGAGACGTCCATCCCGACGACCCAACCGAGGTCGAGCTTTCCAACGATCAGCCCGCGCTTGAACTTGGCGATGGTCTTGGCCGTCAGCGGCTTATTCGGGGCGTTCCCGGGCTCCGGCAGAGGCAACTCGTAGACCCTTCGCTTGCCGCGTTTCGATATCAGCAGTATGGTCCGGCTGTTGGGGTCCACACCGACGGCTTCGCAGTCATGACTACCGTCGTCGTAGGAGAAGTCTATGGTCATGGCGACGTCGAGCTGGCCTGTGGGCGTGGGGCGGTTGGGGTCGATCCGCGGCTCGGGAACCAGGTAGAGGCGGGAGGTTTTACGCTTGCGGTTGTTGTCGCCCGCATCGGCGATGAGCAGCCAGGGCATGCCTTTGATGGTGAAGGAAGCCATGTCTTCCCAGTCGCGATTGACGGCGCCCTGGACTTGCCATGTTCCCAAGTCCCTGCCGCGAAGGTCGAAAGCGTAGAGCTCGGCCTTGCCGCCGGAGTCGTTGTGGGTCCAGAACACCCCGGTAGTCCTCTGGCTTGCGGCCAAACCGGAGCTTTCGGTGATCTTCTTGTTGGCCAGCAGGCACAGCAGCTTGCCCTTGCCGTATTTGATGACGAGTCCGGCCGGGCCTTGGGAGTTGGCGTCGCTCGCCAGCACCGAGCACGAGGCCGCAGTGGAGGCCAGAAGTATCGCTCCCGGCCAGATTGCCCATTTGGAAGCCATTCGATGCACCATCTTCATTTATTGGGCGGCCCGGGCGGATCTCTGATAGGCGGCAACGGCACCGGGCAGGGCCTCGGACTTCGAGCGGACGGTACCCAGGACGGGATCCTTGTCGAGATAGTATTCCCAGTGGCTCATGGCGTCGAGCATTCGCTTGCCGCGGCGGCAGTCATCGATGGTGAGTTTGCCGGCCCGGACCAGGTCGTAGTAGGGGCCCAGGTCGGTTTGCTTGTAGAGGTTGGCGAAGTTCTTGTAGAACTCTGTTCGCGGCAGCTTAGTTGGCGTCACGGCATGGAGCGTGTCGTAGCAGGTGTAATCGTACGTCAGCAGTTCGTTGAATCGTTCGCGGTACAGTTGCGTGCCCACAAGGGGCGTCAGCACCGTGAATTGCGTGTGGGTTATCTCCATCCGCTGAACGTATTCCGCGAGCTTCTTGAACTCGTCGGCCGACCACATCGGGTCGACGATGAACGCGCCCCAGATGATTACCCCGTTATCCTTGAGGATACGGATTGCCTCGTTGTTGGTCTCCAGCTTGTTGCCCTTGTTGACGCTGGCCAAGGCTTCTTCGGTGGCGCCCTCGAGGCCCATCAGTACGGCGTATAGGCCGATATCCACCCATTTTTCGACCAACTCGGGGTGCCGGACGATCGAGTCCGACCTGGCTTCCATCGAGAAGCTCAGGTCGAGCCCCTCGCTGCGGACCAAGTCGGCAAGCTCGTTTTCGCGGCGGTGGTTCATCATGAAGTTGTCGTCGACAAACGTTATGTGCTTAGTATCGACGGCGTGGATTTCTTCCATTACCCTCGCGGCGGACATCTGCCGCGTTCTACCACCGTAGAACTCATGCACGCTGCAGAAGTTGCACTTGAATGGGCAGCCCCGGCTGGCGGCCACGGACGAATCTGGCTTGTCGAAGAGGAAGAAGTAGTCCTGCCTGTACTGGCTCACCAGGTCTCGCCGCGGCAGGGGCACGCTGTCCATGGACTTTTCGGAGCCCATGTCCCGGATGTTGCGGACGAACCGTCCGTCTCGATTGCGCCAGATAAGGTTTGGCACTTGGGCCAAGCTTTGCCCTTTAGTAAGGGCCTCGATCAGGGCTGGCAGGACTAACTCGCCTTCGCCGACTGCTATCGCGTCGGCCTGGGGAATCTGGAAGTCCTCTGGCATGAGCGTGCAGTGATGACCTCCGACGACGGTGAATATCTCATCGGAGTAGTTTTTCACGGCCATGAGCACGTCTCTGGCGGTGTATACTTCCGTTGTAAGTGCCGTTACCCCAACCATGTGCGGTTGAAAGTCCTCCAGCACGCGCATAAGGTTGGCTTCGATTCGCATGTCGAGAATGCGAAGGTCGTGATCCGGCAAGCCACCAGCCAGGATTTCAAGGTGTAGCGGCTCGGGCATGGCAGCGAGGCGAAAGCCGAATCCGGCTATCTGGTAGTCAGGCTGAATGAGCAGTATTCGCATAGGCCGTCGTCCTTGCGCAAATCCGCCGGAGCTCCGGCGGGCGCGCGGCGCGGAAAAGTTTACATCCATTAGTTAGTTACATTAAACGAAGCATGCCCCAGCCAGAGCCAAGGCACCACTACTGAGAGTAGCATATTGGTGATGTTTTTGAAAGGTCTTTAGAATGCGCGGAAGGGAAAACCCAGCGATCCTCAAAGCCGACTCGGCAACCTCGCTGCGTCGCGTGCTGGAGATTTTGCGCCGACTATACGGGCCGCGCAGGTGCTCCGGCCGGCGGAACCCCGTTGGCGTGCTCGTGGCAACGATCCTTTCGCAGAACACCAACGATGTCAACAGTTCGGCTGGCTATGAAAGTCTGACGCGGAAGCTGCCCACATGGGATGCCGTTGCCGACGCGCCGACAAGGCAGGTCGAGCGGTATATCCGCGTCGCCGGCCTGGCTAAGACCAAGGCCTCTCGAATCCAGGCCATTCTTCGCGAGATTCGTCACCGCCGCGGACAAGTCGAACTGGACTTCCTGGCCGAGATGGATGATGATGAAGCATTCCGCACGCTGACGGCCTTTAAGGGCGTCGGCCCGAAAACGGCACTGTGTACGCTGCTGCTGGCCATGGGCCGAGCGGTGTTTCCAGTGGATACCCACATCTTCCGTATCGCCAGAAGGCTTGGCGTGTTGGACGAAAAGGTTCCTTTGGCCAGGGCTCACGAGGTGCTCGAACCACTGGTTCGGCCCAAAGACCGCTACGCCATGCACATGCTGCTGATAGCCCATGGCCGATCTGTGTGCAAGGCCTCCCGGCCGGTGTGCGACCAGTGCCGGATACTTCATCTCTGCCCACATGGGCAAAGGATGATGGCGGGGGTGTTGAATGAGGGGCGAGAAGGCACGACTTGATTAGTCCTCAAGTACGTTGATCAGTTCGCCGGCGTGGGCGAGGATCCAGTCGGTCTTGCGGCGGACCATCTTGAGGAAGCCGAATCCATCGAGTCGGCCGAAGCTGCCGGTGGCGGCGATCGGCAGGACCGCCTCGGCGATCATGGCCTCGCACATCAGGAATGGCACGGCCCGCAGTTCGGCGGTGGAAATAACGTTGGCTGCGTCGTAGCCACGGAGGAATCGTTTGAACCGCGTCCGGTCGAGGTAGTCCGGCCAATCTGTTGGATCCTCACCGCCGCCGAGGATTGAGAACTGAAGGGCTCCGTTGGCGAAGTCGATCACGCGCTGTTGGAGTCGGGCCGCGTCGTAGTCGATTACTCCGACGACATGCCCCTTGCGGAAAAGCATGTTCCCCGGATGCCAGTCGCCGTGGACTATCTGTGCCTGCCACTGTCGAAGGCCCAGTTTGTCGGCCTCTTTGGCGCAGGTGCGATATGCGATGTCAAGAGCCCGGACGGTCTCGGTGAGTTCTTCGGCCGAGGGGCGTTTCTCCATCGGCAGCGAACTGATCGTGTTTCGGATGGACTGCTGGATGGCCTGGGCACCGTGGTAGCTGCCTTGCGGAGGCTTGTAATCGCTGTGGAAGTCTTGGAGTAGCTTGTGGTACAGGCCGAGTATTTTCCCGGCGTGGAACGTCGCGTCCAACGAGGCGTCGTAGCCGGTGCCCTCGATGTACTCAAACATTTCGTAGATGTTCGAGTCCCAGACCAGCATCGAGTTGTTGTCGTCCCGCGTGCCGCGCAGATGCGGAAGGGGGAAGTTCTGGCCGGCGAGGGTGAGCTGAATCTGGTGCGTGAAGGCCACCTTGGCCAGGTCGTCCTTACCCTTGGCACGTCGCTTGAAAAGAAACTTGCCTTGTTGAGTCTGGAGAACCAGCTTGGGCGCGCGGCGAGAGCCGCGAGCAAACTCAACCATGCCCGATATCATGCCCAGATCGAAGTGGCTTAGAGTAATTGCCAGTTCGCGGGCACTAAATGTCTCGCGTATCTTATTGTCAGCCATGATAGGAAGCCGACGCGAAAAAAAACGATCTGCCTACAACCGTAAGATCGCTATCATAAGCGCTAATCGGAAAATGTCAAATGCACAACCGATCCGATAGTCAATTCATTATAATTGCCGCCAACCATGAGGATACTGATAACTGCCGATTTGCATTATAACATTCCCAGGTCCAAGGAGCCTGCCAGGCTTCTGGCCAATCGGGTTTGCGCAAGCAGGGGCGATGCGATAGTACTGGTCGGAGACACCGCCGGGGCTGAAACGGAGCCGCTGGTCGAGTGCCTGGGGCTTTTCGAGAAATTCCCAGGCCAAAAGTTTCTGGTCGCCGGAAATCACTGCCTGTGGTGCCGCCCGAACGAAGACAGTATGCACCGCTACCGTAACGTCCTGCCCTCGATTGCCGCCAACGCGGGCTTTCACCTTCTGGACCAGGGGCCGGCAGTTCTGGGCCGAACAGCCTTTGTAGGCTCGGTGGGCTGGTACGATTATTCTTTCCGGGATGAGTCTCTGGGCATTCCCGAACCGTTCTACCGCGCCAAGCTCTCACCTGGTGCGGCCCGCTACTACGGCGGGCATGACGACCTGCTCGCTGCCCACCGCCACGAACTTACCGATGCCCACATGAGCCTCGGGGCGCGTTGGATGGACGGCAGGAACGTTCGTCTGGGTGTCAGCGATGAGGAGTTCCTGGAAATGCTCGCGACCACGCTCCAGGAGCATCTACGCGAGGTGTCCGATCGCGCCGACAAGATATGCGTGTTTCTGCACCATCTGCCGTTCGCCCAACTCGTTCCGGCCAACAGACCGAGGGGGCTTGCTTTCGCGGCAGCTTACATGGGCGCCGGGCGATTGGGCGAGGTAGTCCAGAGTTTCCCGAAGGTAACCCACGTTTTCTGCGGTCACAGCCACTGGCCCGCGGAAATCACCGTGGGCGACATAAACGTAGTCAACGTAGGGAGCACCTACACGGACAAAAAACTCCGGGTCCTGGAACTTCCGTAGAATCGTGGAGTGGGCATCTCGCCCTTGTTTGGATCGTCCGGTTTCTTTTCGTCGCTTTTGGCATTAGAGGGTCTTTCAATGAAAAAGTTCGCACGGTATATGCTTTTAGCCTCCGCGTGGCTGGTCTTGACGCCGATCGCGGTGGCCCAGGATGCCCCCGTTTCGCGAGTAACGCCCGTTGTGCTCGCCTATCGTCGGGCCAGACCGTCGGTTGTGAATATATCGTCGGAGAAGATTGTCACCACCAGCGCCGGACCGTTCGGCAGAGACGTTTTCCGGGATATCTTCCCGAGCCCCTTCCGCCGAAAGGTGCCCGTCCAGAGCCTCGGCAGCGGGTTCATCGTTCACCCGGCCGGGTACGTCGTCACGAACTCCCATGTCGTCAGCAGAGCCACGAAGATCACCGTTACTCTGTCGGACAACTCGAAAATCGCCGCCCGGGTAATCAGCGCCGACCCCGACCACGATCTTGCCGTGCTGAAGATCGAACTGCCCAAGGGCAAGTCGCTGCCGCATCTGCCCCTGGGCCGCAGCGATGATCTGATGGTCGGCGAGACGGTCATCGCCATCGGCAACCCGATGGGCCTGTCGAACACGGTCACCACGGGTATCGTCAGCGCCCTGAACCGCGAGTTGCAGTTCGCCCAGGGCGTGAAGTATTCCGGGCTCATCCAGACCGATGCGCCGATCAATCCCGGCTCCAGCGGCGGGCCGCTGCTTAACGTCCGAGGAGAACTGGTCGGCATCAATACCGCAATCCGTGCCGACGCCCAGAACATTGGCTTCGCCATCCCCGTCGACAAGTTGATGGAACTTTTTCCGATGTTGCTGAACTTCGAGAGAATCAACCGCGCGGTCTTCGGTGCGACCGTCCGGCAGCGTCACGGTTCGGCGGGCGACGAGCTGATAGTCTCGGCCGTGCGGACCGGCACGCCCGCTTACGGCAAGCTCAAGGTGGGCGACCGCCTGCGAGCGCTTAACGGCAGGGCCCTTGCCCAGGTGTCGGATTTTACCTGCGAGATGCTTGCACTCGGCGCCCCAGCCAAGGCTTTCCTGGAGTGCGAGCGGTCCGGCAAGACCCTGCAGATCACTGTTGAGGTCAAGGCCAAACCCAAGCCCGACGGCAAACTGCTGGCTCGGCGGCTCTTCGGCTTGACGTTCAAGGCGGTTACACCGCAGAGCGCCCGCGAGCTTCGGCTTCCGTTGGAGCACGGTTTGATGGTCGTGGGCATCGACGTCGGCAGCCCCGCCGAGCGGGTCGGCCTGCGCCTGAAGGACGTCGTATTCCAGGTTGGTACGGCCTACGTGGTGGACCTCGAATCGCTCGGTATGATTCTCGAAGAGGCTGGCGCAGGCCAAGCCATGCGAATCGGCGTCGCCCGAGGCAACGTCGCCACCTGGGTCCGCTTGCGAGCCAAGGCCCCGCCGGCCAAGAGGCCATAGAACAAAGCCCCGGACGCTGGCGGGCTGAGTTTGGAATGGAAGCAACTCTTCGCCCTTGGGTCCAGTCAATCGCTGCTTACGCCGCTTGCAGGTCATCAGCCGGTATGGTCTTATCGGACGGGCACATTGCCCCGGCATACGCTTTTCGTCGGCTCATGGTTCGCGGGCCTTGTTCGTATGCGGCCAGCAGTAGCGTGGCTACAGAGATGCTTTTTACGCCTTGGGCGTTCGATTTCCATGATACAGCCAGGCCGTCCACGCCGAATTTCGTGATGATCGCGTGTACGCCCTTCATCTGGAAACCAATTGGGCGATTGTCCACAGCGGAATTGTAGACCGTCAGCCATTCGTCCACCCTGTCCGCCACGACAGCCTCATCGGCCATCTTGTAAGTGATGCAATCGCCGTAAGGGTTGTACCAAGGCTCCGACTTAAACGTCGGCGTTCCTTCCGTCATGTCCGCTAGGAAGTGCTTTTCCATGTTAACCCTCTGTATCGTGTCTGCCAGTCATTTGGGCAATGCGGGTCGTCATCGGCGACGTACTCGGCACGGCATTCGTAAACCCGCATGTTTGGATTCAAGTAGACTGCGAAAACCATGTTATCCGGGAAGGACGCAACTACGCCTTCCTTTATGTACCATTCTATGGGACGACCCGTGTAGCACCAGCCGCCTTCGTTGAGTTCTCGTACGCCAAAAAATATCCGTTCCGTATGTTCAAGTACGTGTTTGGCCGCGATCAGGTTCCAGTAATCAACCGGCGAGTACTTGAAAAGGCGTGTCGTATAGTCGCCCGGAAAAATCGCCTTGGCCTTCGCTCCGGTCGGGTCACCTGGGTCAATAGTCTCGCAAGCAAAATCGTCTGCCAAGGTTATATCCTCAAGTCATTCCGGTAAACTCGGTAGACCAAGAGCAGCATGAGAATATGTCGGTCGTTTCTGGGCTGCAACTGAATTCTGCCCACATCCTGGCGACATGGCGACCGGGATTTTTTCGATCTATCCGTGTCTGGCCTTGCGGGAGGTGTCGTTCAGGCACTCAGCCCATCTCGCCAGCCGACGCGGAAAACGTCGTTAGCCGGGCGTCATTTCATATCCCGATGCGTAGGATGGAGGTAACAGGTCTTGCGGTCTGGGCGTAACTATGTGACCAGGTCGTCGTTGTCCACCTATCAATCGGGAGAATTGCGATGTCTTCGCGCATTGGCGCGCTGCTGGGCCTTACCTTTCTGGCCAGGCCGTGGCGAGTAGCTGTCTATGCACTCGTCGGCATTGCTGTTGGGTTGGCGATCGTCATCGCGAGGATATCCAACGCCGCTTCGTACTTGTCCGACTCGCCCCAGACGTGCATGAACTGCCACGTGATGACTGACGCTTACGCCTCCTGGCAGCGAGGAAGCCACGGGCGAGTCACCGTCTGCATCGACTGCCACGTGCCGCACGACAACCCCGTGGCGAAGATGGCCTTCAAGAGCACTGATGGTCTGAAGCACTCTGCCGTGTTCACCATGAGGACCGAACCGCAGGTTCTTCGTCTGAGCGCCTCGGCCGTGCCGGTAGTCCAGGCCAATTGCCTCCGTTGCCACACTGACCAGCTCTCCATGGTTCGTGTTGCAGGCCCCGGGGAACGAACGTGCTGGGACTGCCACAGCAATATCCACGGCTCGGTGGGGAGTTTGTCCGCATCGCCGTCCGCTCTTCGTCCGCGTCTGCCCAAGGCCGGGCTGAATCTGTTCGCCCCGGAGAACGAGAAAGGAACCCGCCCGTGAATGATGAGAATCACAAACGCAGAGACCGCCGGCGAGGGAAGATTCTTGTCGGCCTGGTCATAGTCGTTCTCCTCGCCGCCGTCATCGTCCTGCTGGGACTGTTGGCGACGTCGATCATGGAGCGTCGCTGGGAAGCTCAAAGGCCTGTGCTGGTGCTCAAGCCCATCGCTCGCTGGCAGACCGACAACGCGGCGTGGGAAGTCAACTATCCCGTCGAGTACCAGACCTTCCTGCAGACCCGGGACTCGACCACCAGAACGCGATACGGAGGCAGCTTTCCGCGCGACTATCTCGAAGACGACCCCAGGCAGGTTGTCCTGTTCGCGGGGTACGGCTTCAGCAAGGAGTATCGCCAGGCCCGCGGTCACTACCACGCCATCGAGGACGTGACGAACACAAAGCGGATCAAGCCCGACTTCAATGCTGCCACCTGCTGGACCTGCAAGGGACCAGATGTGCCCCGTCTGATGGAAAAGATGGGTCCTGCCGGTTTCTACGCCGCCAACTTCCATGACCTGAAGACCGAAATCAAGCATCCCGTAGGTTGCCTGGACTGCCACGACCCCAACACGATGGCCCTTCGCATTACCCGGCCTGCCCTTGTCGAGGCCTTCACTGCCATGGGCAAGGATATCTCCAAGGCCACGCACCAGGAGATGCGCTCGCTCGTGTGCGCCCAGTGCCACGTCGAGTATTACTTCAAGGCGAAGCCGAAGAACTACCTCGCCTTTCCGTGGGCAAAGGGCACAAGCGTTGAGGCGATGTACGAGTACTACCAGGACGCCAACTTCGCCGACTGGACGCACCCGGTTTCCGGCACGCCGATGGTCAAGGCCCAGCACCCGGACTACGAACTGTGGCTGACGGGCGTTCACGCCTACCGACAAGTCTCATGCGCAGACTGCCACATGCCTTACCGTAGCGAAGGCGGCGTAAAGTACACCAACCACCACGTCCAGAGCCCGCTGCTGAATATCGCCGAGAGCTGCGGCGTCTGCCACCGCTGGAGCGAGCAGGAAATCCGCACGCGAGTCGAGGGCATCCAGAAGAAGGTTGCCGACGCACGCATCAGGGCAGAGGACGCCATCGTGGCTGGGCATTTCGATATCGCCGCGTGCGTCCAGGCCAAGGCCTCCGATGAAAGCCTCACCGAGGCCAGGCAATTGCTCAGACGCGGGCAGTTCTTCTGGGATTTCACCGCCGCCAGCAATGGCATGGGCTTTCACTCGCCACAGGAGGCCATGAGAATCCTAAGCCGGGCCACGCAGGACGCCCAGCAGGCCCGCCTGTTGTGCGCCCGCATCCTCGCCGCCAAGTCAGTAACCGCGGCCCCCAACTATCCCGAAATCAACACCCGAGAAAAAGCCCGGGCCGTAGGCCAGAAGTTTATCGAAAAGGACCCACCAAAACTGCTGCCATGAGGGGAAGGTAGTAGGTAGTAGGGCGACGGCCCTCGTCGGGGCGGCCCCGGACTACCGGCACCGGTGACCACCAGCCGCTAACGCCGACCAGCAAAAACGGTGGGGGTGGGATTCGAACCCACGGTACGGTTACCCGCACAGCGGTTTTCAAGACCGCCTCCTTCGACCACTCGGACACCCCACCAATAGTGTCGGACCAAGTCGCATTCTGCTGTATTTTGGCAGCGTTTGCAAGAAGATGCTGCTTGCAGAGCATGTTTGCCATCGCTTCCATCGGTGCCAATCTGTACCCGGGCGTGTACTCTCGGCTGTCGGGCGGAGCTTGCAGGATCCCATGCGTCGGGACAAGTTTCTGAAAAACAGTAGATCCGTTTGCCCACCCATGCGTCTATTAGGGGGAACGACGAATCCGGCAGGAGAACATGTGGAGCAGCGGGAAACGCCAAGCACCGCCGAGATGCCCAGCGACATGCGGTTTCGCTGCGCCCTGACCGAGGCGATGCCCGCCGTGCGGCGATACGGATTCGTCCTGACCGGCGATTGGCACGCGGCTGAAGACCTTGCCCAAGAGTCCGTGCTGCGGGCCTGGCGGGCGAGGGAGAGCTTCGATGGTCAGGCCGACGTGCGAACCTGGCTGTTTGCGATCGCGAGAAACTATTGGCGGGATCGGCTGCGACGGAAAGCCGGCCGACCCGAAACGACCACTATGCCCGAAATACTGACCATCCTCGACCCCAGCCCATCGCCGGCCACCCAGGCGCACCTGGCCGACGCCAGGACCGCCGTGGCCGTCGCCATCAAATCCCTGCCGGCAGAGCAGGCCGAGATCCTCGCCCTTCGCGAGTCTCGCGGCCTGAGCTTCCCGGAAATCGCCGAATTGCTGGATATCCCCGTGCCTACCGCCAAGAGCCGCATCCGATACGCGCTGCTGAAACTTGCCCGAGAGCTGAAAGCCTTCAGCCCGGAGAACGACCAATGAACTGTCAACAAGCCCAAGACATGATGATCGCGTGGGTCTACGACGAGCTGCCCGCCGAGCAGATCCCCGACGTCCGGGACCACCTGGCGACCTGCGACGCCTGCCGGGCGGAAATGGCGGACCTCCGCGCCGCCCGGGCCGCGATCGCCGGAGCCCTCGCCTGCGAACCTGCGGCCCCGATCGCCGACCTGCCTACACAGCGCACGCCCACCCGCTGGCTGCGAATCCTTGCCCCGCTGGCCGCGGCGGCGGTTCTTGTCGCGGGGATCATGCTGCTGCTCGATATCGGCACGGGCCCCGTCGCAGCCGCTTCCGGCCCGCCGGTCATCGAACGAACCGACATCTCCCTGACCGTGCTCTCCCAGCCCGAAGGCTGGCAGGACGCCGTCGGCCAGCCGAAACGGCAATACTACTACAACAAGCCGCCGTGGCGGGGCCTGGCGATGGTCCGCGACCGTCGACTCATCCGCGACCTGCCCGAAGGCGTCTCTCGAATATCCTTCAAGGACGTCCCCTCTGGGATTCGCCCGGACTCGGTCCGCCTGAGAAGCCTCACCCGACCCGGTGGCCTGTGCGTGCTCGAACAGAACTACCAGTACGATCTCGCCACGGCTGACGCCGTGCTCAAACGCTACATCGACCGCGACGTCACCGCCCTGGCCCAAGACGCCAACGCCGATTCCGTCACCGGCGTGCTGCTGAGCTTCGATCGCCGCTCGTTGGTGATTCAGCCGGCCGGCGCCGGCCCGCGAACGCTCGCCCGCGCCGAGCTGCAATCGATCTGCCTGGCCAAACTGCCCGACGGCCTGCGCTCGACACCGACGCTGCAGTGGGAACTCGAAAACCGCGATGAGAGCCGGCAGAACTTCGAAGTCGCCTACCTGACCGAAGGCCTCAGTTGGCGAGCGGATTACGTGCTCAAGCTCGCCCGCCTCGACATCGCCCCCGACGCCAACGAAGACGGCGGCGTGCCGGCGATCCTCGACGCGGCCGACCTCGTCGGCTACGCCACCGTGAGAAATCACTCCGGCGTGACGTTCGCAAACGCCCAACTCAAGCTCCTCGCCGGCGACGTGAACCTGATCCCGCCGGAGACCGTGATTACCGTCCTTCGTAGTAAGTGGTCCGAGGCGGATGAAGGCAGCTCACTCACCCACGCCGCCATGACGGAGAAGGCCTTCTTCGAGCATCACCTCTACACCGTCAGCCGTCCGACGACCCTCCGCGACCGCGAGACCAAGCAGATCGAGATGGTTTCCGGCCAGGACGTCGGGCTGACTAGAGGCTATGTTTACACCGCGGGCGACAAGATCTCCGCCCCGCGCGTCGTCAGCGAGATGGTCAACAGCGAGGCAAACGGCCTGGGCAAGCCCCTGCCCAAGGGCGTGATGCGCCTCTACGCCCCCGGCCCAGACGGCGAGACCACCTACGTCGCCCAGACCACCATCGACCACACGCCCAAGGATGAGAAGCTCCGCCTGCAGTGGGGCCACGCCTTCGACATCGCCTGCTCGGCCACAGAAACCAACCATCGCCGTAGCGGAAGCGACCATACCCACACCTGTCGGGTCGACCTCCGCAACCATAAGGACCGCGACGTGACCGTCACCGTCCGGGTCCGCGTGCCCGCGAGCACCTATCGATTCGAGTGCAAGGGCTTCGACTGGCGTGTCCGCGAAGTCGGCATTGTGGAGATCACCGTCCCGGCCGCCGCCAACCACCCCGCGTCCGCACTATACACTTTCCAGTACGACCCCCTGAGCGGCGGCGGCCTGAAGAGCCCCCATGACCAATAGAAACCATCAACCGTAGCGTGGGTAACGAACACCGCCCTATAACAAACCCGACCAAGGAGACCGAATCATGCACGCAACCACACGCACCACAATCTGGACCATTCTACTGGTGATCGCCCTGACTGGCGCCCTCACACAGTTCGCCGGCGCCGCCAACCCCAAAGAAGGCGTTGCCCTGACAGTGTACAATGGCGGCTATTGCGTCGCCCGCGAGCATCGCGTCCTGGACATCGACCGCAGCGGCCAGGTCAAGTTCACTGATGTGCCGCTAACCATCGACGCCACGACCGTCCACTTCAAGAGCCTCACCGACCCCGCCGCCAAGCTGCTCGAACAGAACTACCAGTTCGATCTCGTCTCCGCGGACAAGCTCCTGCGAAAGTACATCGACAAGTCCATCGAGGTCGTCTGCGAGGGCAAGACCTACGCCGGCACGCTGCTGAGCTATGACGGCGGGCAGATTGTGCTCAAGCAGACTGACGGCAGAATTGCCATGGTCCAGCGGCCTAACAATGTCCGCGACATCCGCTTCGGCGCCTTGCCCGGCGGGTTGCTGACCAAGCCCACGCTGCTCTGGCAGGTCGCGACGCAGCGCCCAGGCAAGCACCTGACCGAAGTCACCTACCAGGCGAGCAACATTCGCTGGCACGCCGAGTACGTCCTCGTGCTCAACGGCGACGACACGGCTGCGGACATGTCCGGCTGGGTCTCCGTCGAGAACAACACCGGCAAGACCTACCGCGACGCCAAGCTCAAGTTTATCGCCGGCGATGTGCGGAAGATCGTCAGCCAGAAAGCGCAGAGGAATGTGCTGAGGGGGAAAAGAGAATCAGCGTCCAGCGCGGCGTACATGGCCGAGAAGGCCTTCTTCGAATACCACATGTACACGCTGCCTCGCCCGTCGACAGTCGCCAACGCCGAGGTCAAGCAGCTCGAAATGTTCACCCCAGCCAAGGGCGTCCGCGTCGAGAAGAAGTTCCTCTACAATCCGCTGGGCAACTGGCGATGGAGCCACGGCGGCAGATACACCGACCGAAGCTACGGCACGACGAGCAACAAGAAGGTCAACGTCTTCATCGAGTTCCGCAACGAAAAGAAGAACAATCTCGGCATGCCCCTGCCGGCTGGGAAGATCCGCGTCTACAAACAAGACCCCGACGACGACGCCATGGAGTTCATCGGCGAGGAGAAGATCGACCACACACCCAAGGACGAGAAGCTCAGCCTGCGGATCGGCAACGCCTTCGACATCGTCGGCGAGCGAAAGCAGACCAACTTCCGCGTCGAGTCCAGCCGGCACTGGATCCAGGAGAGCATCGAACTCAAGATCCGCAATCACAAGAAGCAAGCCATCACCGTTCGGATCAAAGAGCCCCTCTACCGATGGGCCAACTGGGAGATCACCAAGGAATCCCACGAGCACACCAAGCTCGACAGCCGCAATATCGCCTTCGACGTCAAGGTCCCCGTAG
>CAZMBZ010000095.1:0-16489 GCA_964564285.1 uncultured Planctomycetaceae bacterium
TACCACCAAGATCGACGGCCTTACCGAGCAAACCTTCGTCTTCGATAAGTTTCATCGCGGCCGCTCCAGCTGCGGTGCAAAGCGGATTTCCGCCCATCGTGCAACCGTGCGTTCCGGGGGCCAGTACGTCAGCGTATTTTGGACTCGCCACGCACGCTGCTACCGGAGTTCCACCACCGATTGCCTTGGCGAGCGTCATTACGTCGGGCTGGATGTCGAAATGCTGGTGAGCGAACCACTTGCCCGTCCGGGCCGGGCCGGTCCAGACCTCGTCGCATGCCAGCAAAATGTTCCTATCCGTGCAAAGTTTCCGCAAGCCCTGCATGTAGTCCTTGCTGGGCACGTTGATGCCGCCCTCGCCCTGGATGGGCTCGATCAGCACGCCGGCTGTCTCATCATCAATGGCCGCGGCGACTGCGGCGAGGTCATTGTATGGCACGACCACGCTGCCGGGCAGCATGGGCTCGAAACCTTTCTGGTACTTGCCCGGCGTGAGGCTCAGGGCACCCATGGTCCGCCCGTGGAAGCAGTTTTCAAAGGTGATGATCTTGTATCGCCCCGGACCGGCCGCCAGACGAATTAGCTTAAGTGCGGCCTCGTTGGCCTCGGTGCCGCTGTGACAGTAGAACACCTTTCCGCCGAAGGCCCGCTCGGTAATTCGACGGGCAAGCTCGACCTGAGGCTCGTTTGTGAAAAAGTTGCCGTGAGCCATCAGCAGCCCGGCATGTTTGCGAACCGCCTCGACAATGGCGGGGTGACAGTGCCCGCAGACGCCAGCCCCGCCGAAACCGGCGAACAGGTCGATGTACTCCTTGCCGTCGGCATCCCAAAGCCGCGCCCCCTGACCGCGAACCATCGCCCGCAAGCGCTGGCCGTAATTGGGAATGATGTACTCGTTGGTTGCGTTGAGAATTTCTTTCTGGGTCGCCATTGGCCTTGTCTCCTTGCTAAGTGCCGCCAAGGCTTCACACGCGCCTGACGGGTCCTGCGAAAACGATCACTTCTACGATAACCGGGCACAATCGTCAATACCCCAGGGCAATCGCATCTAAATCGGGGTGATCGACAGAAATCTTGCAAGTTCGGGTTACGTTAGGGTTGCGCTTTGCGCTGCGCGCAGGTAGTCTGGCGCATCCGAGCTATCAGGGGTCGGGAACCTTTTCTGGACCTGCTCGCCGGTTTCTGCTCGGTTTTCGCTTTGTTTGCGGCGGGTTATGGTTATGCCTGGATCACGCTGGCTGGGAACTGGTGGAATCTTTACTCGCGTCCCGAGCCCCCGCAAAGCCCGGCTGGTCGGCAGCCCCGCTTGGGCAAATCGCATGGCGGCGCGGGTCGATCCGGAAACGTCCCTGCGCCCCCGCGGCCAGGCGAAAAACACGAAGGCAACGCCCGGAAACGGTTCCTGACCCGATGGCCCTTTTTTGTCACGAGCAACTCGCCGCCGGAGTCGGCGGTCTACCGGCTTGCAGGGCTTCGGCTTGGGACCATGTCTGGTTCATCGCTGCCAGGCGGTCGGTCATCTGGAGGGCTTCATATAAGCTTTCCAGGCGGTCACGGGCCGGCAGGAAGTTGGCACAGTCAGCGAGAGACTGTTCAAGTATTGTAACCGCTTCCGCCGTTCGGCCCTCGGTCCAGAGGGCTATCGCGTGATTGTATCGCACCCCGGCGCAGGACGTGAGCTTGCGCTGGATCAATTCATACTCCACGGCCGCGCTTTGCATGTGTTTCTTCTTCGCCATGCGGTTGGCGCGGTCCAGAGAGGACAGCGGATCGGATGCGGGCCAATACGCCCGGGCCACCTGCCACAGAGCCGGGGCCACTCCCACCAAGGTAGGAAGGTTCGCGCCCAGATTCCCCCAAACTCTGCCTCTCATACAACCGCGGCATTCGCGGTACGGATGCGCCTTGAAGTAGTAGAAGACTATGGCGAACAATATGAACAATGTCGTGTAGTTCTTCACCCGTCCGTACATCCCGCACGACTCACAAAGGTGGTAGCAGCCCTCATAGGTCGCTGGTGCATCGGAGAGCGTAACCACCGTGTCGCAGTAGCAGCAGTAGGCCTGGGGCGTGGCAGGCAGGCCGCTCAGTTCGCTGGTGAACCCGCAATGAGGGCACAAAAAAGATGAGAATAGGCTCCCCATTCCAATCGCCGCAAGCTGCTGCCGGTGGAGCCTGGCCCTGGCCGCCGAGGCTCGGACATTCAGTATCAGCAGAACCTTCTTGGCGTTGCCGCCCTTGAACGCGAAAACCATCGCGTCGATTTCCCCGTCGATGCGCAGAACCAGGTGTCCCGGATAGCGAGTCGCAAGCAGTATCTTGCCCAACGGAATATCCTGATCCCCCATTTTCAGGGATTCGTCGCCGATAGTGGCCCGTTCGGAGATGAACCCGATGGGCTTGTCGTTCTCGTCGAGGCGTTTGAATTTGAACTTCACCAATGATGACATGCCGTGCCCCTATATCGTGTTAGTGTCCGTGCATTAAGGAATCGAACTGCGCGTAACGAGGCCGCCAAATGGCCCCGTACAGCCACCCCATCGTTGCCGGGTTATCCAAAGATGCTACTACCGAACGGAGAGAAGGGCAAGGGGCCGTGTCGGCGCGCCGCAGGGGGTTCGCACGCGTGTGCCATTGCTGTCGCCACGGAAGACTCCTTGGATCGAAGAGGGCTTGGCGCTGTTGTGGACGTAGATAGCCGTTTGAGATATCATTAGATCGTTCAGTGATTTGCGACTGGGGCTCCCAAGGCATGATGCAGCGACAACAGTAAGATGCATTCCGCGGCCGAGGTGTGACGATGACAGACGAAAACAGCGATGAGACGCGACTTCGTGAGGCAGTGGCGGAGCTGTACGATACCTTCTCCTCGGTCCGCAAGCCCCGGCACATCTCCGACGATCTCGCCGTCTATACCGATGAGCAACTGAGAGCTCAAAAGACCAAGACCTTGCGTGAGTTCACACTGGAGGAAATGACTGATTACACTTGGCATTCGTTCTACTGCGAGGGCCAGGAGAGGCAGGCCATTCGATATTGGCTGCCGCGTCTGCTAGATGTTTTCTCAACAGTGCGTGAAGAGTTGGACTTCGACACCCCCGCCTTCCATCCCGTCTTTGATATTGATCTTCTCACCGACAGGATGCAGGCGACGGGCTGGAGTACTTGGGACCTTCAGGAAAGGGCAGTGATTACGAAGTGGCTTCTGGCTTGGTTCCAAGCTTGTTTGGAGTACGGTGGAGCTGACGACGCTTGGCCGGAATGGTTGCCTGAGAACCGAAAGGCGTTTGGTAGCCTCTTGGCCATGCAGAAGCTTGGTATGCCATTCGGTGAGGCGTTGAAGGCATGGAATGGACAGGACGGGCTTCCTCCTGTGCGACAACTCGTGGATCTTGTTGGCGACTTGGCCATGTACGATGACTTGCAGGAAAAGCTTGGGTTGGCATCGCCAAATGCAGCGGATAGAACCTTTGCGACATGGTTGTTCCTTGAGACAACCCAGGCTCGGCTGGAAAGCACTCGCGATGCCGTTCTGGAGCAGGGGCTTCGCAGTGCAAGCACCGCTGACATTTACAAAGCAGAGCGAATAGCTGAGGAAACAGAACAGGCGATGGCCGAATTGACAGCGTTGCGTGCTGCCCATGCCGATTCCTGAAAGCCATTGGGTCTATTGGGGTTCGGAACCTTTTCTGGCCCTGCTCGCCGGTTTTTGCTCGGTTTTCGCTTTGTTTGCGGCGGGTTATGGACATGCCCGGATCACGCTGGCTGGGAACTGGTGGAATCTTTACCCGCGTCCTAAGCCGCCGCAAAGCGCGGCCGGTCGGCTGCCCCGCCTGGGTAAATCGCATGGCGGCGCGGGTCGATCCGGAATCACCCCTCCACACCCGCGGCCAGGCTAAAAACACGAAGGCAACGCCCGGACAAGGTTCCTGACCCCAATGCCCTCCGAAGGCAATGCCAATTCACATCCCAAGTGCAACAATTCGACACCAGAACACTTCGGCTGGAGTCCGGTAGTTGAGGCACTTTCTCGGTCTGTTGTTCAACTGGTTTACATAACCTTCCAACTGCCAGTTTGTCAACTGTGTGAACGGTTGATTTTTAGGAAGGTACTGACGAAGCAGGCCGTTGGTGTTCTCGTTTGTGCCGCGTTCCCACGAACTGTACGGGTGAGCGAGGAACACACAAAGGACTCAGTGTCGTAGAGATGAGGTGTAAGAGTTGACGCAGCATAGTGATACCGATGGCGACTCGCCGTCTTGCCGCCGCGAATTCTCTCGTGCTGGGCATCGATGTCCCGAGCGTGCCCGAAGGCGCACCTGTCAATCCAGGGCCATGCAGGCGGTTGGTGGGTGGCAGCAGTATGGGCAGACACAACATGTGGGAGGTACGAGAGCGAAGTGGATACCCAGTTAGCCCATTACCGGTGTCGGTAGCCAATTCATTACCAAGAAATAAGTGATCGGTCACCGTCGCGGACAACCCGAAATAGATAGCAGGCCCGCGTGATGTAGAATATGGCCCACGGTTACATCTTATTCGCCTTCGTCCTGCCAAGGATTTTCATCATCTCCTTTCGCAGTTTCCCAGCCACGTCCGCCATCTCCGGCTTGCCCGCGAGATTGGTCCACTCGTTCGGATCGTCCCTGTGATCGTAGAGCTCCTGCTCACCGTTGCCGCAAAGTGTGTATCGGTAGCGAAGCGACCGCACGGAGAAATGCGGATCGGCCTTGCCGTCCCTTATGCCCGTCAACGCCACTGATGGGCCGTTCCATGAGCCACCCTCAGGGTCGTTCAGCAGCGGCCCCAGCGAATGACCGTCCAGGTCCGGTCCACCCATTCGCTCGTTAGGCCGGGCGGGCAAACCGCACAGGTCCACCAGTGTGGGATACACATCGACCAGCGATACGGGATACTCGCACGTCTTGCCGTTGCCCGCACAACCCGGCACGTGAATCAGCAGCGGCACGCGGGTGGATTCATCCCACAGGTGCCACTTCTGGATACAGTCCTTCTCGCCCACGTGATAGCCGTTATCTGCCGTCAGAACTATGAGCGTGTTTTCGCGATGGCCTCCCGCATCCAGCGCCTTGAGCACCTTGCCGATCTGGTCATCCACGAACGCCATGCACGCCAGGTACGCCTGCACCCATTCTTTCCACGCCCGCTCGCCCCCGGCCGCGACCAATGCCTCGAACTTCTTGTACCCCCACTGCCACCGGTTGCGAAGGACCGGCGCGCAGTCCTCAAGGTCATCCTTCTTATACGGCGGGAGCTGAATGTCCCCGATTGGAAACATGTCGAAGTACTTCCTGGGAGCGTACAGCGGCGTGTGCGGCCTGATGAAACCCACCCCCAGATAGAACGGGCGATCATGTTTCCGTTTCAGGACATTCACCGCCCAGTCGGCAGACACCTCATCGGGCATCTGGTCGCGGTCGCCGTCATCGACATACCTGAACTGCTTGCGGCCTTGGGTGTACCACCCTTTGGCGCCGGGGAACTTCCCAGCCGGGTCGGGCTTCCAGTTGGGCACGTTGGACAGCGGGCCGTAATTCAGGTCGCGATGCATCGGTGTCGGCAGATGGGCTTTCCACTTTTCAAATTGGCCCGGATGTGGGGTGTTGTACGGACTGCCCTTACCCCGCCACGGCCAGGGGCCGTAGTCCGGTCCGATTCCGTAGTCCGTGTAGAAATCCCCACCGGCGCCCTCGTGCAGCAGCTTCCCCGTGCCGTATGCGCCGTACCCATTGGCACGAAAATGCGCGGGCAGCGGCACGGAAGTCCGAAGGGCAGGCACCGACTTCCAGGCCGCGAACCCGTAGTCGTTCAACCGCTGGGGATACTGCCCCGCGAACAGGCACTTCCGCGACGGCCCGCACACCGGCACAGCCGCATGGGCGTTGGCGAAGTTCACGCTTCGGGCTCGAAGGCGATCTATGTTGGGCGTCTTGCACTTGGGATGCCCCGCGGGGCTCAGCACCCAGTCATTGAGATCGTCGCAGATGATAAAAAGCACGTTCGGTGGCTTCGTAGCGACCGCCGCACTGGCCGCCCGCACCAACCCGCCACAAGCCCCCATCGCCCCGCCAAGGCCACATAGTTTCAGAAAGTCGCGTCGATTCATTGCTCGATTCCCATCAAAGCCTTCGAGAACAACCGCCATCAGAATTGCCCGCAGCCCGGCCCGCAGGTCCAGGCCGCGCCACCGATTCTTGAAACACCGATTAGCCGACCGAGTTTCTCAGCCATCGGCCATTGCCTCGCCTCAAAGACCCCGCAACGAGCTGATCTGTAAGACGTTCAGCCAACGCGCCCGGCGTTTCCGGCGAAATCCGATTGACGACAATTGGCATACAGGGCAGAATGCGGTAAGCGGGCCATGCTGAGGCGCGTTGTGTCCACGTCGGGTTCAATCAACATATGTTGGACGTGTGCCTTGGTGGCGCATATTGCGGCGAGTCTTTGAGTTGTATCCTGGGAGACCTTGATGAGCAGGTACCTACTTGCTGTGATGGCTGTGTGCTGTCTGGCGGGCTGCAAGACCGTGGCGATCCAGAGCAGCCCTTCGGGCGCCTCGGTGTACTATAACGGCGAGTTCAAGGGCAAGACTCCCACGACGCTCAACATAAGAAAGGAACATAAAACGGGTCAGAACTATTTTATCTTCTGTTTTCATAAGCTGTTATATGCCACTCGTTGTTTCGATTGGTTGTTTTCTGGATCGGTCTCGGGGGCGGAGGTCGATTCCATGGCGAATCGGACGGCCGGGCTGGATGTTCGAGGTTGGCATATGGTCTTGCCGTCTCTCCCGGCCGTGGGCTGGCGGGCGGTGGCGGGGGAATCACCGATGGCGACTGGCGGATTCTCGATGTCAAATGCCCTGTTGTCCACCCGTGTGCCCATCCTCTCTGCCCGTGGGTTTTGCGGCCTGTCTACCTGCCTACCGGCAGGCAGGCCCCGCTGTTTCTGGCCGGGTCGTCCAAGTCGTCCCGTTGGTGTCTTTTGTCGGTGAATGTCATTTATTGTAACTGGTTGGTGCGGCGAGCGTAAAAGGGAAATGACAAATGCCAGGAGGACAGACGCTGCCGGTGTCTCGGGCTGTGGCGGCTGGGTCGGATTCTCTCGGGCGGATGTCGGCCGTCGTCGGGCGGGTCAGTATTGCGGCTGACAGGTGTAAATACAGTGTAAGAAAAGACTTGTCTGGTCCACAGGTCCGGTTGGTGTTTGCTCGCGACAGGTTGGCTGTATGTGTTTGCATGGAATCTCCCCGTAGTATGCCCGCATGTTGCCTGTATGATATACTAAAATCGCTGATTGTCAAGCACAAAACCATAATTTTTTCGCGGGGTACTCGGCCTTGGCCGGGAAGGGGGGCGGCGGGGGGATTTCGGGGTGAATGGGCCGGTGTCACTTCCGACCTCGCGATCGGTCGCATGTCCCTATGGGCTATGAGCTAAGAGCTGCCATTGGGGTCAGGAATGGCACTGCTCGCCGGTTTTTGCTCGGTTTTGGCTTTGTTTGCGGCGGGTTATCATTTGGCCTGTGTCATTTGAGATTTGAGACTGGGCGCAGTTATTTGGGATTTGAGATTGTGGATGGTCGTCAAACTGTCAGCCTCTGCCTCGTCTGGGGGGTGGCTGGCGGATGTCGGCGGGGGCGTCGTCCTGGTCGGTGCCGGCGCCGGCGAGGGCTCGTTTGGCTCGGACTTCGCCTATCGACTGGTAGATCATGCCCAGTATCAGGATGCCGACGCTTATGCCCAGCAGAAGCAGCGGGTTGGCCAGCATGCGGTCCAGGAAGGCGGGCGCGCCGAGGCCTGCCAGCGTGAGGACCGCGTCGAACAGCAGGCTGGCGCCGATCATGGAGGTTACGATTATCACGGTGGCGCGGGGCAGGAACAGGCCAAGTATCAGCCCCGCGACGCCGGCGCCGACACCGGCGGCGGTGATGGTCAGGCTGCCGGCCTGCCACGCCGCCTGGATGATGGCCTGGCCGGTCGGTTCTGCCGCCTGCTGGGTGGCTGCGGAAATCCCGCCCAGGCACAGCATGCCCGCGACACCAGCGGCGAAGCCCGCCAGCCAGAGCCCCGCCAGCAGCGCCCAGACAACCCTCGCCAGCACGATGACGAGAATCGTAAGCGAGACAGCCACCGCCAGCACGCCCAGCCAGACGTTCAGGTGGATTTGTTCAGCCAGGATCGCGCCAAGCCCCATCCCCATCGGAAACGCGATGAGCGCCAGCATCGCCCGGTGAAGGTGACGCCCCCAAAGCAGAATCGCCAGGCCCAGTATGCCGATTCCGATGGCTATCAGCACGTAGGGCAAGGTTCCCAATGCCGCCAGGCCGGCGAAAAGCGCCGTCAACGACTCAAGGTCAGTCGGCATGGTTGTCGGCATGGGCGTTAGTCTCTTTGTTGTCCGGGCAGCCCGTTTAGAAAGCTGCCCTTACTGCAAGCGGCCAGCCCGGCCTACCTGCCGCGCCGGTGACGGATCACGTCGAGCTCCGCCCGGGCCATGGCGGTCTTCTTCTCGTCGCCGATGCAATCGACCGCCTGGCTGAGATAGTGCTCGGCCCGGTCGTACTGTTGCAGATATCGCCCGTATATGAGCCCCAGCATGAGGTGAATGTCGGGCGTGTGCTCGTAGGCACCATAGTGTGCCAGGAACCGCTCGTAAGCGTCGGCGGCTGCGGGGTACAGTTCCTGGGCCATCAACTGGTTGGCCACGTCGAGCTGCGCCTGGCGCGACAGAACGGCGTCCTCGGCTATCTGGACGAGCTGGAGATATTTCTGGGCCGCGACGGGCAGGTCGTGACTGGTGCAGGCGGCGGCGATTTCCTGGCGAAGCTCGATCTCGCGGGCCGGTTGGGTATCGGACGGTTCGGACCGGACACTCCTGGCCTCGACACGTCGGCCATACCTGGGCTGGCCTAACCGCGACTGGGCGGGGCCGTCAGCTTGGAACGGCTTGTATCCCTGCGAGACCATTCGCCTGTACCGGCCCCGCTTGCGGGCGTGGCTGAACATGCTGAGCAGGTCCACCTCCTCGCGCGGCAGGAGGCGAAGCGCCAGCAGCACCAAACCCACCGCGATGCCGAAGACATACCCGGCCGTATGGGCCGCGAATGCGACCCCGCCGCCGGCGTCGGTGGCCGTCATGACAACGTTGTAGAGGAACTGGAAACCCACGAAGTACAGGCTGGACATCTGGAACGTGGTGATGAAGTAGAGGATCATCAGCACGGTGAGCCTGACCTGCGGGAAGAGCACCAGGTACGCGCCGGTCACGGCGCAGATGGCTCCCGATGCGCCCAACACCGGCGCGGCGCCCCCCAGCAGAATGTAACCAACCCCAGCCAGCACTGCCCCAGCCAGGTAGAACGCCAGATATGCCACATGCCCAAGGCGGTCGTTTAGAGGCCCGCCGAAAACCCACAGGAACAACATGTTGCCCGCGATGTGTGCGAAGTTGGCATGGAGGAACGCCGAACTGAAGAACTGCTCGATACTCGGATTGTCCGGATTCAGCAACCAGGGGTTGATGAGATCGCTGGCGCCGTTAAGACCCGCCACGAATATGAGCACGTTGGCGGCGACCAGCGCGTAGTTGACCCACGGCCGGTGAGCCATCCGATACTCGGTACGAATGGGTATGAGCATCCTTCAATCCGTGCAGAAATCTAAAGGCAAGGCCCCCGACGGCAGGAGGACCCGTATCATTTCACGCTAACGCGACAACGCGTTCATTGTAGCCGCTGGCCCATAACCCCGCCAGCAAAACCGCCGGGGGGACAACTCTCCAGTGTGCGATGAGATTCCATTTGCTTTAAGTCGCGCCGGAACCTCCAATATTTCTTCCCTTAATGGAGATGAGAATGCTTTCCTGGTCGCTGGTACCGGCGGAATTGAATAACCTGGCCCTGTTCCTTGCGGTGGGGTCGGTGGCGGCGATGCTTTTCAGCATGGCCAAAGCGGGCTTCGGTGGCAGTGTGGGCCTGCTGGCCGTGCCGCTGATGATCTTCGCCTGCGGCGGAAATTCCAAACTCGCCATCGGCATAATGCTGCCAATACTTATCGCAGCCGACTACGTGGCCTTCTTCGCGTGGATGGGCAAATGGAACCTCCGGGCCGTGATGATGCTCCTGCCCGGGGCTGTCTTGGGAATCGCAGCCGGGTGGGCGGTACTGCACGCCATCGGCGAGCTTCGCGCGAGCGGCGGCGGCGAGGCTGCCAACGCATGGCTCAAGTTGGGCGTCGGGACGATCGCGCTGTCGTTCGTGGCGCTGCACGTGGTGCGAAGCGCCCGGGGCAAGCCGCTGACGTTCAGGCCGGTGCTCTGGCAGGGCACCGTCGCCGGGGCCGCGGCAGGCGCGAGTTCCACCCTTGCCCACGCTGCCGGGCCGATCATCGCGATGTACATGCTCCCCCAACAGATGCCCAAGGGCCGGTACGTGGCTTCGACGGCACTGTTCTTCTGGATAGCCAACCAGGCCAAGCTCATCCCGTACTTCGCCGAGGACATGATCAACACCGGCACGCTTGGGGCGGGGCTGCTCCTGCTGCCTGCCATCGCGGCAGGAGGATTGCTGGGCAAACTGCTGCACAACCGCGTGAACCAGGCCCAGTTCACGACGATAGTCTACGGCCTGCTCGCCCTCGCCGGCGGTTGGCTGATCTGGCAGGGCGCGGCGGCGCTGGTGGGGTAATACGCATCCCAGATGCTTCGCGGGCAACCCGACGCATGGGAACGGACGATAAGGAATGGGAACAACAGACAGCAACCGCAGAGACACTGAGACACTGAGAGAATTTGAAAAAGAAACAAGAGTCAAAACAACAACAGGAACAAGGCACAGAGACGAAGCTTGGAGTTCCAAATATTCTGGCGGTATCGGTCGAAAAAGCAGTGAGAAGTCGGACGGTTAAGTGACAACCGGAAGCCAGGACTTGACAACGAAGACTAACATGGATGCGTATAAGGCCCACGCAATAATTGCGTGGGCTGTGGTATGTTCGCGCGGGCACACAATCTAACTGGGATCCGTTGATACCCAAGGCCGCGCACGAAAGCGGCCGGGCTCGCCCGTTATGGGCAGGCCCGGCCGCTGTTGATTATGCTGCGTTTGCCGCTTTGGCGGCTTGCTTACTTCTTCGCCTTCTTGGCTTTCTTCGCCTTCTTCGCCGGGGCCCTGCCCGACACCTCGGGGTGATTGATGGCGGCCTGGGCGGCTGCGAGGCGGGCTACTGGCACGCGGTATGGCGAGCAGGACACGTAGTCGAGCCCGGTGATGTAGCAAAACTCGATGCTGCTCGGGTCGCCGCCGTGCTCGCCGCAGATGCCGAGCTTGATATCCTTACGAACTTTTCGGCCCTTTTCGACGGCGATTTCGACGAGCTTGCCAACGCCGTCGCGGTCAAGGACCTGGAACGGATCGTGCTCGTAGATTCCCAGGGCGACGTATTGCTTGAGGAACTTGCCAGCGTCGTCACGGCTGAAGCCGCAACCCATTTGCGTCAGGTCGTTCGTGCCGAACGAGAAAAACTCGGCCTCGGCGGCGATCTCATCGGCGGTGAGGGCGCCACGGGGCACCTCGATCATCGTGCCGATCTTGATCTCGGGGGCCTTCTTGCCCTTCTTCTCAGCCTTGACCTGCTCGATGACATCCAGCACGAGTTGCTTCTGGTGGGTGAATTCCTTCACGTTGCCGACCAGCGGGATCATGATCTCGGCCTTGGAGCCCTTGACGGCGTAGGCGGCCTCGATTACGGCGCGGGCCTGCATCGCGGTGATTTCCGGATAGTAGATACCCAATCGGCAGCCGCGATGGCCCAGCATGGGGTTGAACTCGTGCAGCGAGTTGACCAGTTCGGCGATCCGCTTGGGCGTGGTGCCCATGGCGGTGGCCATTTCCTTCTGCCCGGCCTTGTCATGAGGGACGAACTCGTGCAGCGGCGGGTCCAGGAAGCGAACGGTCGCGGGCCGGCCCTTGAGGGCCTTGAAGATCCCGATGAAGTCCTTCCGCTGCAACGGCAGCAACTGGTCCAGAGCCTTCTGCCGACCCTCGGGGGTTTCGGCGAGGATCATCTTACGCATGGCGACGATTCGGTCGCCCTCGAAGAACATATGCTCGGTCCGGCAAAGGCCGATGCCCTCGGCACCGAACTTGACCGCCACGGCAGCGTCGTGTGGGGTGTCGGCATTCGTCCGGACGCCCATCTTGCGGTACTTGTCCGCCAGGGCCATGATCGTGCCGAACGGGCCAGTGAGCTTCGGATCGATGGTGTCGACCTTACCCGCGTAGACCGTGCCGAGCGAACCGTTGAGGCTCAGCCAGTCGCCCGCCTTGAGCGTCTTGCCGCCGGCGGTGATGGTCTTGGCCTTGTAGTTCATCACCACGCCGTCGCAACCGGCGACGCAGCACTTGCCCATGCCGCGTGCGACGACCGCCGCGTGGCTGGTCATGCCGCCGCGACTGGTGAGGATGCCACTGGCGGCATTCATCCCGCCGATGTCCTCGGGGCTGGTCTCGATGCGGCAGAGGATGACCGATTGGCCGCTCTCGGCGGCGACTTCGGCCTCCTCGGCGCTGAAGACGATCGTGCCGGTGGCGGCGCCGGGGCTTGCCGGCAAGCCCTTTGCGATCTGGCTGGCGACCTTCTCGCTCTTGGGGTCGAACATCGGGTGCAGAAGCTGATCAAGCGCCTTGGGATCGACGCGAAGGACAGCTTCCTTCTCGGTGATGAGCCCTTCCTTGACCATGTCCACGGCGATCCTGACAGCCGCGGCTGCGGTGCGTTTGCCGGTGCGAGTCTGGAGCATATACAACTTGCCCTGCTCGATGGTGAACTCGAGGTCCTGCATGTCGCGGTAGTGCTTCTCAAGCTTCTTGCGAATCGCGACGAGCTGCGTGTAGGACTTCTTGTCGACCTTGGCCAAAGTGGCGATCGGCTGAGGCGTGCGAATGCCGGCGACCACGTCCTCGCCTTGAGCGTTCATCAGATACTCGCCGTAGAAGAAGTTCTTGCCCGTCGAGGCGTCGCGGGTGAAGGCCACGCCCGTGCCGGAAGTATCGCCCATGTTGCCGAAGACCATCGCCTGAACGTTCACCGCCGTGCCGAGCAGGCCGCGAATGTCGTTGAGCTCGCGGTACTTGATGGCGCGGGGGTTGTTCCACGAGCCAAACACCGCGTCAATGGCGGCCTGAAGCTGCTGGTGGGCGTCCTGCGGGAACGACTTGCCGTCCTTTTGGTATACCTTCTTGTAGGCGGCGACGACGTCCTTCAGGCCGTCTACGTCCAGGTCCGTATCCAACTCGACGCCGTGGGCGTCCTTGACCGACTGGAGCGCTGCCTCGAAATGATGATGCTCCATGTCCAGCACGACGTCGCCGAACATCTGCATGAAACGCCGATAAGCGTCCCAGACGAACCGCTCGTTGCCGGTAAGCTCGATCATCGCCGGCATGGTGTCGTCGTTGAGGCCCAGGTTCAGCACGGTGTCCATCATGCCCGGCATGGAGACGGCGGCGCCACTGCGAACCGAGACCAGCAGCGGATTGGCCCCGCATCCGAATGTCTTACCGGAGGCCTTCTCGAGCTTCTTGATGTTGACGTCGATCTGTCCCGCCAGCTCGGCCGGATACTTACGCCCAAGCTTGTAGAACGCGTCGCACGTCTCTGTCGAGATCGTGAAGCCGGGAGGAACCGGCAGGCCCAGCGAACACATCTCAGCCAGGTTGGCGCCCTTGCCGCCAAGCAACTGCTTCATCGAGGTGTTGCCCTCGCTCTTGCCGCCACCAAAGAAATACACGTACTTGCTCATCTTAGCCATCTCGCTACTCTCCGTCTGCGTTTGTGTTAAAGAACCGGTCCGGAAAACCGCCGCTGGGATCACCGGTACACGGGAATAATAGCCGGGCCACACAACGATTTCACATCCCTGCTATTCATTCCGCCAAAAAGCGGAAAACAGGACAAGTAGTGTAGTCGCGCCAGCAACCCATGTCAATGAGCTTTGACACCGCAAAACGAGGCCCGCGTCATAGGGAAAGAGCAATGGCCGGTCTTCAAGAGCCAAGAAGATCGGATGGATGCAGACGGGTTGGAATGCACGTCGCCCAACGGACTCACCAGCAATCGGGATATTGACTTGGACGGTCGCAAGTCGGAGAATCCATCGCCGCCCGGGGGGCATCGCGGTGGAGTTGCGGTCTCGCGGTTTGCCTTCTCGTTAGGTAGGGCAATCCGGGTGCTATAAGGAAAGATGATGACATCCAGAGAAATCGTGCGTCGCACACTCGAGTATGCCCGGCCGGAAAGAGTCGCCAGATCTTTTGGTGACTCGGATTTCAGCTGGGCTCATTGCTCCGCCAGAACCCATGCCTCGCGTTGGGAAGAAATTGGCAGCGACCGATGGCGGCGAACCGATGAATGGGGCAACGTCTGGGGACGTCTCGACCCGACATCCAAGGGCGAAGTCGTCAAAGGAGTGCTTGAGGACATCTCGGCCATGGATGCCTACGAGTTCCCCGATTACTCTGATGTGGAGGACTACGCCTGCGTCCCCGAGCGACGCACACAGGTCCCGGACAAATGGCTTATCGGCAGCATGCCGGGATTTGCCTTCAATATTGCGCGAAAGATGCGGAAGCTGGATCAGTATCTCATGGATCTCGTGCTGGAAGCGCCTCGCATGCATGAACTGCATGACCGTATCGACACGATGCTGGAGGACATGATCAGGAACTACGCCGCCGCTGGCGTGGACGGCGTCATGTTTTGCGAAGATTGGGGCACACAGAACCAGACACTCATCAGCCCAGACATGTGGCGGGGCGAGTTCTTCCCGCGATTCCGGAAGCTTTGCGGTATGGCGCATGACCTCGGAATCAAGGTCTTCATGCATTCATGCGGGAAGATCGAAGCGATTGTTGCAGGCTTGATGGAAGCGGGAATTGATGTTCTGCAATTCGATCAACCTGACCTCCATGGCATTGACGTGCTGGCCTCTCACCAGAAACGAGGCAAGATCACTTTCTGGTGTCCCATTGATATTCAGAAGACTCTTCAGCAGCGCGACGAGAACGTCATCCGGAGCAAGGCCAGAGAAATGCTGGACAAACTCTGGCGCGGGCGCGGTGGGTTCATTGCCGGCTATTACGGCGACAACGCATCCATCGGCCTGGACCCTAAGTGGCAGGACTATGCGTGCGATGAGTTCTCCACCGCCGGAAGCCCGGGCCTCTCGTAGCAGAGGCAGCTTTCTGAACGGGCTTCCAGGCCGCGGTTATTGCCCGCGCAGTCTGTGGGAGGGGGCGCGAAATCCAGCAGTGTTGCTTGTCTGCCTTTTGGCTTTTATCGTTCGGTATTTCCGGGCCTCCGCGCCCCGCGAGCCTGTACAATTGCCGCCATGCAGGACTTGGCGTTACAACAAGACGGACGGATGGACCCGCGGCGCGTGCGTCTTTGTCTGGCGGCTATAGTGCTGGCGGCACTGACCTTGCGGTGTTTTAACGCGATGGCTCAGTCACGGACCGTCGACCGCGACACGGCGAGCTTCCTTTACCAGGCCAAGAGCCTCGTCGAGGGCGACGTTCATAGATGGTTCGCCGTCCACACCAAGCCGCCGGTTTACAGCGGGCTCATCGCGGCTGGGTGGAAGCTCGGGCTCGACCCAATCCTTGCAGCCAGGTTGATTGCGCTGGTGGCCGGGCTGCTGGTGCTGCACCCGGCTTGGCTACTGATGCGACGATGCGGACCCGCGGCGCCTGCTCTTGTCGGCCTGGCGATACTGGCGCTGATGAAGGAGCCCATGCGTTGCAGCGGCCGGTGCATCGCGGACACCACTTACGCGGCGATCATGATGTACGGGGTGTATTTCTTCATCGTTCGCGGCCTGGCCGACGCGAAGCTCTGGGCATTCGGCCTGGCGGGGGCGTTTGGCGGCCTGGCGTATCTCACTCGCACCGAGGGGCTCATGCTGCTTCCGCTGGGTTTGCTGATGCTCGCGGCTGGCGCCATTCGCCGCAAGCTGCCTCGGCGAACGGCGCTGCTGGGAGCCCTGGCGATGCTGGTGGTCTGCCTGGCGATCGTGTCGGTTCACGTGGCAATGGTTTCGATGGAGGAAGGGCGGTTTACGCTTCGCCGCAACATGGGCCAGTTCATGCTCTACAGTGCCGGGGCGACCCACGAGGTGATTCCCTCAGCAGGCAAGGGTCCGACGGCGCTGGAGGTTTTCGCCTCGCACGGGATGTCAATGGCGAGCAGTTGGCTGGCGAACCTCTGGGGCTACCTGTCCAGCAATATTACCCGCTGCGGCGGGTACGCAACGGGGGCCTTCCTGCTTGCCGGTCTGGCTGCGTTCGGCAGGAAGCTCTGGCGGTGGCAGGTCTGTCAGTTGGGCTTGGGCTTTTTCGCGCTGTCGCTGGGGGTGCTGAGCCTGGTCGAGCCGCACACGCGGATGCTGCTGGGGACGATCTCGCTGACGGG
>CAZMBZ010000096.1:0-9728 GCA_964564285.1 uncultured Planctomycetaceae bacterium
TGGGAAATCCGGATGGTTCGGCGAGTCCGGGAAGTGCTGCGTTTCCAGGCAGAAACCGTAATATTTGTGGTAAGTCTTGCCGCCCTTGCCGACGTTGGTGGAGTCCAGGAAGTTGCCCGAGTAGAGCTGCACGCCCGGCTCGGTTGTCCAGACTTCCATGACCCGCCCGGTGGTGGGCTCGGCGACGCGCACGGCCCGGGCGAGCAGGCCTGGCTCGGCGTTGAGCACATAATTGTGATCGTACCCGCCGCCGTTGGCGAGTTGCTTGTCGTCGGCGTTGATTCGCTCGCCGAAGACGTGCGGCTGGCGGAAGTCCAGCGGCGTCCCAGCCAGGTCGCGAATCTCGCCGGTGGGGATCAGCGTGTCGTCGATGGGCGTGAAGCGGTCGGCGAAGATCTGAAGCTCGTGGCTCAGCACGTCGCCATCGCCCGCGCCGGCGAGGTTGAAGTACGCGTGCTGCGTTATGTTCAGCACGGTGGGCTTGGTTGTCTCGGTCTGGTATTCGACGCGCCACACGTCATTGTTGGTCCACGTGTAGGTCACGCGGACGCTCATCTCGCCGGGATAGCCCTCCTCGCCGTCTGCGCTGACGTACGAAAGCGTAAGCGCCGGCCCGTCCGGCGTCTGGCTGGGCTCGGCCTTCCAGACGACTTTGTCGAAGCCCTTGAGCCCGCCGTGCAGGCTGTTGGGGCCGTCGTTGATGGCGATCGTGTACTCCTTGCCGTCGAGGGTGAACTTTCCGCCCGCCAGGCGATTGCCAAGCCTCCCGACCACCGCGCCGAAGAACGGATGCTCCGCGAGGTAATCATCGAGCCTGTCGAAACCGAGCAGCACGTCGCCGGTCTGGCCGTCGCGGTCCGGCACGTCCAGGCCAGTGACGATCGCCCCGTAGTTGGTTATCCGCATAACGTGCCCGCGAGCATTGGTAAGCGTGAAAAGCTCCACCGATTCCCCATCACCCGTTACGCCGAATGGCTTGCTGCTGATACCCATGTTGCCGATCTCCTTCTTGCGTTCTTCGCCCTGCGGGTCTAGCGGTCTGTTGCATCCGGCGGCAACGTGCCGTCATTCGTGTCACAGGTTACTTGAACGTCGCCCGAACGCAATGACTGGCTCTGTTTCTCCGCTCGGTCTCTCACTGTTCTCATTATCGCGCTGACCAGCAGGGCAGAAGCGCCTGCGATGAGCGGGATTCGGCTGGCAGCCTTGCTCACCTCGGAGATATTGAAAAATCCCCTAATGTCGCGAAGCTCGGCCATGCGGTAACCTACTTCAAAGGATGCCACCAAGTAGTAGCGATAGCAAACCACCGCCAATAGGCCTGACACCACAACCACGCCAAGCAGCACAGCCATGGTACGAAAGTACGGGCCGCGACGCGCGAAGCGAAGCCAGATCATCGCCCCCAGCCCAATGGCTGCCCCGGCGAGTGTCGCTGCGGCGGCAAATGATAGCTGTGCCCGGAATGGCCCCATCATATCGGTGCAAATCACTAGCACCTTCGAGCCATCGGGCTGCGTCGGCCTCAGAAACGTCATCAGCGGACCAAACAGCGAGAGGCTGCCAAAGAAAAACACTACGGCAAGAACAAACACCGCCCCCACAGCCGTCATTCGCGACCCCATCATTGCTCACCCTTTCATCGGCTTGCCGTCTTGCCTCGCGACGGCGGCGTTCCACCTTGGTTCAAGCAACCGTATCGTGATGCCGGCCCCGGTCAAGAACAAACCCCTGCCGGGCGGGTCGAGCCGGACGGTGTTGTTCGGTGATTCGTTGCGGGTTGTTGACAGCTTTGGGCTCATGGCGTATACCGCAGGCCCCCGGTCGGGGGATTGTTTGGAAGGCCTGGCCGGGATCTTCTTGCGAGTGGCGAGCGTCTCGGCAGGCTTTGCCGGCGGATGCGACCAAGGCGGCGAAACGGAGTTCCAGCTCCCCAGACAACGGAGTGCAGCATGGCCAGTCTTTTGAACAAGGCCCAGACCCGCAGTTTTATCCTGGCGATGGTTAAGAAGAAGCGTCCCGGCTGGAAGTGTACGCGGGTTGCGAGCGAGACTTTTGAGGACCTCGAAGCGTTCCTTCCGAGCGTGCTTCGCGAGATTGCCCGGGAGCAGCCCGAGGCCGGCAACGGCATGGGCTGTGCCACGAGCCTGCTGACCAGGAGCGAGGTCAAGAAGCGCCTGCTGGACTTGTTTGGCCAGCGTCACCCGTGGTTTCGCTGCGACCGGGTCCACGACGTCGCCGTCGACTACGTACAGCATCGCCTGGAGAAGCGCATCCTGGGCATGGTCGCCCGCCATCCCAGCGGGTGTGGCCAGACCTTCAAGACCACCTGACGCCGCGGGCGGGCAGGGAATCGCCCACACCGGCCGCCCCAGCTGTTAGCAGTCAGGAATCCCCGGCTTGCTTGTGCGACGTATCGAGTCTGGTCTGGGCGATCTTTCCGAGGGCCTTGCCCGGCGAGTGGTTTTTTCGTAGGCCAGATGCCGCAGCAACTGCGCTTGCAGGCCGAGGCGATCGAGATCGGCCTCGACGGATTTCAACAGCTTCTGCAATGCACCTCTCGGCTGTCTCGACATTTTGCCCTTGCCCCTTTCGGCCGGGTCCGTACAATCACCCCGTATCGTTTACTTATGGCACCCTCCTATATCTGACGCGGCATTTGCTGTCAATAGTAATATTCGCATTTGCGAAGATTTTGATTCGCCATGGCGAAAAACTCTGCCAAAAAGCCTGCCAATGAGATTTGCCTGCGGATAGCCGACCTGCGCGCCAAGACAACCGGTCCGCGAGGCAAGGCTACATTTGCCAAGCAGTTAGGGATCTCAGCCAGTACGTACGACTACTACGAGGGCACCCGCGTGCCGCCTGCGGAGATACTCGTGAAGATCGCCGAGTTGACCGGTGCGGACCTCCACTGGCTGATTACAGGCCAGGCTGGCTCGGCCACGCTGACCGCGGCGGACCATTCCCTACTGCGACGCGCGGCGAAGCTGCTGGGCGACTGCCCCGATGTCGCCGGGCCGCTGGGGGCGTTCGTGGACCTGCTCATAGAGACCCACAAGTTCCCCGCCAAGCCGATCCCGCAGGCCCAGGCCGCGGCGGATTCGTCAGCGTCCGACACCCCGCCCGCCGACCCGGCCAGGCTGTCCGCGGCGTCGGAATCGCCCAATCCGCGCGCCAGCGCCACCCCGCAAGTCGACCCGGGCCGGGAGCACTGGATTCCGATCCTCGGCCAAACCGCTGCCGGGGTGGCGAGGTTCTGGGGCCAGGCCGATGATGTCTCCGGCCTGACCACGCTGGCTGACCTCGTGGCTCGCCGGGCCGGGCAATCCCCCCATGCCATCCGCCCCGCAGTCGCCGCCGAGGGAGAGTCCACCCCGCCCGCCGGGGCGCAGTTGGTGACGCTGTCAGCCCCGGACGAGCGCGATGCCGTCGAGTTCGTCGTGGCTGAGACGATCAAGCATCGCTATCCGGACGCCTTCGCACTGCGAGTCGACGGCGATTCGATGGCACCGGATATCCTCCCCGGCGACGTGGTCGTGCTAAGCCCGAGCGTCCCAGCCATCGAAGGCCGGGCCGCCGTGGTGCAACTGGCAGGGCAGATCGGTGTGACATGCAAACTCTACCGAGCCCTGGCCGGCAGCGTCCATTTGGTCCCGCTAAACGGCAGCTACGAAATCGCCGCCATCGACGCCAACGAAGTAGAATGGGCCTTGCAAGTAATCGCCCGCGTGCGGGGGTGAAAGGCGGGGAAGCTCTTAGGTGTTAGCTCTTAGGCCTGCCTGCCGGCAGGGGGCAGAGCCTGAGTCTTCCCGGTATTGACGCTGTGGTCTGGATCGGCTGCTGTCGTCAGTCGGCTTTGTTGGGCTCCGCGGGTTTGGTTGAAGGTTCCGACCTGGCCGTTGGTGCGGCTTTGAAGGCTGCCAGGAGGCGTTTGAGGTCGGGGTCGTTCTCGTCGCGAATGCCGGCGCGGTCCAGGCAGATCGCCATGTCGGCCCCGGCCGGGATTATCACCGGGCCGGTTAGGTCGAAGCACTGGTCGCGTTCGCCGAGGGCCTTCTTGACCGCCAGCCCGGCTGGACTGGTGCGGGCGACGGTGTAGATTTTCGCCTTGGCCGTCAGAGTTGCGTCGAACCATATCCCGCCGATGCGCACCATCCGCCTGCCGGGGAGGTTTTCTATCCGCGCGGAGGAGAACTGCGAGAGCGTTGCCGTGCTCGCCTTTTCCAGCAGCCCGGCCGTCCACTTTTCGATAGTCGCCCGCCGCGTGAAGATGGATTCCGGCCAGTGCGGCAGGTAGGCGTCGGTGAGCTTGCCGTTACGCATCTGCTCGTTGAGCTGGCGGATGGTCCTGGCGATCTGATTGTGCATTTTCCGAGAGTTCCGCATGGCTACCGTGCCGGCTGTCATCAGGCACCAAGTCTCAATATCGCGAGACAGGCGGTTGGGGTCGTCGGTCCGCATGTTGAGTATTCTCTGAATAACTTTCATCGCGACTCTCTGGCGGTCTGGGAATACCTGGGCAGGCGAGACAGGATCGCTGCTGCGTTCGCCAAATATGCTATGCCAGTCCTCCGGCTCAAGCTGCCTGATGGCGAGTTCATCCTGGACCGGGTCTACCGCGACCTCGAATGCGCTTCCGGGTATGTGGGCGTCTTCTTCTCTGGCTGAGAGCGTCAAGTTATCGTTGCTTGAGCCGTCATCGCCCCAGGAGGATCGAGATCGGTGGGGGCCGGGGTCTGAGAAGATTCCCGCCCCGCCGCTGTTGTCGAAGATGCCGCCGAAGATGCCGCCTCCCGCTGCCGCGCGGCCGCCCGAGAACGGGTCCCATTCGCCCCAGAGCCGGTAACAGGGCAGGCCACACAGAATCGGCCGAAGGTCGTAGAGCTTCATCAGCGGCACCCTCGGCAGTTCAGACTCGGTCGTGACGATCACGTTTCCGCCGTCTGCCAGGAATGCCAGAGGCTCCTTCGACTTGACGGCCGAGAGAAAGGCCTTCAGCGTTTCCCTGGCCGTGCCTGCCTTTACGGACACGGTCAACTCCGCGTCCTTCTTGAGCCCCGCTTGTAACAGCGCTGGCCAGCATACGTCGATATCGAGTCCTGCCTTTATTGCGAGATTCAGAAAGGCCTGCTCGAGTTCTGTTTCTTCGAAATCGATCTTCGGCGCCTTTTCCGTAAGCCCGGCGAGCCGCTCCTGCTCTGCCGGGGACAAATCGGGCGTGATATCAACGGCGAATCTTGCGGCCGTCGGAACCGACTGTGCGGGTGTTTCTTCGGCGGCGGCTTCGTACCACGCTTTGGATCTGCCTTTTCGTCTTTCGTGATCCTGATCATCCCGCCATCGCTGATCCAGGCGGATTCGCACGAATTCCTGGAGGGCCGTCAGGTACAGGCAAAACTGGGGCCTTTGATCCCAAGCGATGTAATCGCTTTGAGATACTACCATGGCTTCGAACAATTTGCCTTTGGCGAGGAGGGCATCCACTTGGGAACGCAGATCCTTCTCGAATTGCTTGTCCCGTTTGAGGCGATCGGGTTTCTTGGGCTCGGGCGGCGCCCACGTTTCCTCTTCGGACAGGCCCAGATCTTTCGGCAGGATCGTCGGGGTTCGAACCAAACCGAGGTCGCGATAGTCGTCGTCTCTTTCCAGCACGAGCATGGCCGAGCCGCTCGACACGATGTGCCGCCGCCGGCAGAGGCCCAGGAGCTTGGCCAAGTCGTCGACGGTCGCGTCCGGCTTTTCGATCAGCGGGTATCGTGTTTGACACTTCAAGTGAGCGTGAATCCGCCGGATGGCCTCGGCGTCCTCGCTGGTCAGCGAGTTGGGGTCCGATTTCGTAAGGGACGCCAGGTCGTATTTTTCGGATACCCGGCGCCCGTTGACGACTGCGGATATTCTGTAGCCCGCAACCTTGTCGCCCCTTGCAGCCGTCCAGGCGATCGCGCATGGCCAGGAGTCGCCCGACCGAGCAAAGGCCATTTCGGCTTTGCCATCGGCTTTTCTGGCGGCCTCGCCGTTGCCGCGGCGAACTTCGACGTCGCTGACAACCGTATGTCGCATCTGTTTGAGCAGCAGGGATACGGCCTTCTCGACGGCCCTGCCATCGGTTACGAATGCAGCCATGCCGTTGGAGGAGCGTGCGAGATTCTCCATTCCCAGGTTTCGCCCGGTGACGCCGAGGGCGAATACTCTACAAGGCGGGACAGGGCAGTTTGGATCGTTGGGGTCGTCGGGTCGGGGCTTGACGGTGAAGTATCTGGCGGCCACATGATCCCAGCCGTCGGCGATCACGATGATCTCCACCGGTTCGCCGTTCTTGCTGAATTGTGCCGCGGCCCGCAGCCCCCCGGCCAGGTCGGTCCCTTCGGCGGGGGCGGTCTTTGCGATCATACGCTTGATGCTGTCGATGTTGGCCGCGGTGGCGGTAAAGAGTGAGTCTTCCCACAGTTTCGGTTCGGGACCGCAGATGACCAGATTAAGACGGTCCTGTCTGGTGATATTGGCCAATACCGCCGTTGCCGCGGCGGACGCAATCTTCCACGGCTCGCCGGCCATCGAGCCCGATGCGTCGAGTACGAGGACGACGTTGCGGGCCTTGGCGGCCGGGCCGGTGACGTCGTCGGGGCAGTTGGCGTGGCAGAGGTAGACTCGCGTATCGCCTGGTTGGTCGTCGGGGTCCACGTCGGCAAGGGCGCTTAGCACCTGTGGCAAGGGTTCGGCGGACGTGTATATGAACCAGGGAATTTTGTAGTCGGGCATGTTGTTTTCGCGGAATCCCACGATGAGCTTGCCAAGGTTCTTGGCGGTTCGACCCCGGCGCGAAACGCCCATGCGCCGACTGGCGGAGAAGTCCTTCACGCCGCCTGGGCAGTCGATGTCGGCCTCGAAATCCAGCTTGCCGACACGGTCGCATGGCGATCCCTTCGCTATGCGAGGCCCGACGTATGGCGCGAATTTCCCATAGCCCAGCACTTGCGAATAAACTACGCGCACCTTTCGATTGTCGCCAGGCGAGACTGGGAATACCGATAGGTTCCACACTCCGCCGCCGATGTACTCTACTATCGCAGGGTCGACCTTCGCCGCGACAATCCTGTCGTAGGTCGCCTTGGCCGAGGCTCGGGGGCAGACTTCGCACGGGATACGCAGGCCTTCCACCCACAGTACCAGGTCGTGTACGACCGCGTCGGGGGCCATCCGCCATTGCAAGATGCCTTGCGCGTCCTCGCGCGTGCTGGCGAATACCAGGTCCATCGTCGTCGTCGCGAGCCGGCCGCGGACTTTCACGCTGAGCGACATGGATTCGATGCGGGCATGACTGACGGCGGGGTCTGGCTCGTCGTCGAAGATGCCGCCCTGGGCCAGGGCCTGGCCATCAGGGCAAACCAATACGAAGACAACGCATACGAAAACCAGCCAGTGGAAGAAATATGATCTCATGGCCCAACCCTTTCCTTTCGTAACTGCTGCCCCATTAGCGCCGCGGTCGCGCCGCTGCTGGTTCCGACCCACTGATGAATTATCGCACGTCGGCGGCGCGTGGACAAGGGCGGATGTCAAGATCGCACCCGACAGGGCAGTGCCCCTCCATAATACCTATGGACATTTCGAGGGGTGTTTTGTGTAACGAAAATCTGCGGGAAGGCGGGTTTCTCGTTCTGTTGGCCGGTAGGCTTTTTTTGGGTATGGGTTTATCGAGGCCGAAAAGGTTGCGGAAAACCGCCCCGGCCGATCAGCGATACCCCAATTCTTCGGAGAGGTCGAAGTATAATTTCACGGCTTCGGGGGGGACGTTGAAGGGGATGTGGTTGCCGATGCACATGGCGTATCCGCCGGACATTTTGGCGGTCTCTACCATACGCTCGACCATGTCGCGGATCTCATCAGGCTTGTTTCGCATGAGGATGCGGTTGTCGCCTTCGCCCGCGATGTAGCAGTTTTCGTGGCGTCGGGCGATGGCGCGAAAGTCTGTGTACGGCTCGGTGGTGAACCCGTTCGCCCCGCAGGCGATCACGTCGTCGACGAACGCGTCGATGCAGCCGTCGACGGTGAACAGCACCCGCTTGCCGGCCGCGGTGCAGTAGCCCCAGAACTCCTCGTAGCGCGGGAAAATGTGCTTGTGCATCCACCGCGGGCTGCACACCGGGCCGGTAGGCAGGACGATGTCGTCGTGCGAGCCGACGAAGTGTACCGGCTGGCGCGACATCGCGCGGAACACTCGCCGGCTCAGTTCGGCGAACTCATCCATCACGCGATCGAATCGCGGGTCCAGGCAAATCGACAGAAAGCTCTCGTAGCCGAAGCTCATCAACGGCCACATGAACAGCGTCTCGTACCACCCAACCCGTCTGGGCGAGCCTTCCGGCGGCGTGTTGCCCCACTTGGCCGGGAGACGGGAGCGGAAGTGTTCGTAGAGCACCTCTTCGCTGCTGCAGTCGCCGCCCATTCGCCAGTCGGTGAAGTCCGCCTTGGCCAGCGGGCTGAAGGCGAGCATCTCGTCCTCGTTGGCGAATCGCGCCTCGGCGTCTTCGTCGTGCCAGTGGTCGCGATAGGCGTGGCCCCAGCGGCCCTTGCCCTGGTCGATCTGGTCCTCGGGTCTGGGCAGCGGGTCGTCGCTGGCTGGCACGCCGACTTCGAGGAATTCGTACATCTCGTTGAGCTTGGTCATGCAGCTTCGGGGATGGTCGTAGAAGTCGATGCCGGTGATGTACGTCGCGGCGTCTGGATTGGACCAGTGTTCGACGTGAGCGATCCGCTTCGGGCCGTTGCCCATGTATGTTTCGTACCAGAGGTCAGCCAATTTCGATATCTCCATGTGTGTCGGGATTGGCGGCAGGCCGGCATTTGTGGGGCACATTATACTTCGCCCTTGGCGCGAGGGAAGGATTGGTTGAGAATGTTTCCAGACGCGGCTGTGGCTTGTATTGCCCCGGTCGGCGAGGCAACGAAACTCCTATCAGGGAGGCTGGGCACATGTCTGGACAGGTATCATTCGGCAGGTTGGCTGCGCAGAGCGGCGATGGCGGCGGTGGCAGTGGTGCGTTTGGCATTTTGGTGATGGGCGACTTCAGCGGTCGCGCAGGCCGGGGTGTTCGCGAGCCTCTCGCCGGGCGAAAGCGAATCAAAGTAGACGTCGACAACTGGGAGCGGGTGCTCGGCTCGCTTGGCGCGGAGGTTCGCATCCCTGCCGGCGATGACGAGATCGTTTTCGCGCCGTCGGAGATCGACGACTTCCATCCCGATTTCCTGTACTCGAAGCTGGATGTATTCCGGGCGTTGCGTTCGCTTCGCGAGCGTCTGATGAACAACTCGACCTTCGACGCTGCCGCCGGCGAAGTGCGGTCTTGGGCGTCAGCACCACAGGCCGAGACGCCGGCGGACGCCCCCCCGGCTGGCGAATCCGACGAATCCAGCGAAGGTGACAAGGACCTTCTAGGCCGGCTTTTGGGCGACAGGCCCGCGGGCGCTTCTGCCCCCGCGACCGCCGGTGGCACCCATGGCTCGGCCGGGGCGATCGACTCGCTGATTCGCAGCATCGTGGCACCTCACATCGTGCCGGACCGCGACAAGGAGCAGTCGTCGCTGGTCGCTTGTGTGGACAAGGCAATCGCGGCACAGATGCGTAGCATACTGCACTATCCGGGTTTCCAGGCCGTCGAGGCCGCGTGGCGCGGGGTGCAGTTCCTCGTCAGCCACATCGAGACCGACGAGGACCTCCGCCTGGC
>CAZMBZ010000096.1:9828-16357 GCA_964564285.1 uncultured Planctomycetaceae bacterium
GCGACCGATCGCGTCGCCGGTTGCGAGAGCATCGCCGCCCAGCCGGACCCGCGCCAGTGGACCTGGAAGCCGGACCCCGAAGCCGCGGCCGCGTGGGATGTGCTGGGCAAGTTGCCCGAGGCCGGCTGGCTGGCACTGGGCCTGCCTCGGATGCTGATGCGTCAGCCCTACGGCGAGGGCAGCGATCCGGCGGATGCCTTCGACTTCGAGGAATTCGGCGAAGGCCGCTCGCACGAGGATTTCCTCTGGGGCTCGGCTGGGTTCGCGCTGGCCGAGGCGCTGGGTGCGGCCTTCTCGGCCGAGCAATGGGACATGGGCGCCGAGGTCTTCCATGAATCCGACGACCTGCCGGCGTACGTATACACCGACTCCGACGGCGACCGGCAGATCATGCCCTGCGCGGAAGTCTACCTCACCGACCGGGCGGCCCAGGCGATTCAGGAAATTGGCCTGACCGCGCTACTGAGCGTCCAGAGCCAGAACGTGGTCCGCATTCGCGGGATCGCCGCCGTTGGCGCGGCAGGCGCGGCGCTTTCGGGTCCGTGGGCGGGGTAAACACGGCGCTGGGACACCACATTTTTTCGCTACTGCGAGATCTGTTTCTGATTCGCGGCTTTGTAGGTTGCCCAGAAAGCCTTGCCCTGCTTGTCGGGGAGTTCGAACGGAGCGTTACCGTCATTGAGCCTGGCCGCCTCTCTGATCAAGAGAGCTCTCATCGCGCGTAGTGTTTCAGAATACTTGCTATCATCCGCGAGATTCTTCATTTCCTGCGGATCGTCGATCAGGTCGAATAATTGCGTGTGCCTGGCATTGTCGACACAATACTCGATCAGTTTATATCGCTCATCGCGTACCGAGCGTTGCCACGACATAAAAGCATAGTAGAGATAGTCCCTGTGTTTGGCTTTATCATCGTTGAGTGTTTCATTGAGACTCTTGAATTCCACGGTTTCAGGCGTTCTCAGCCCAGCTCTCTCACATAGGGTGGGGTAGATGTCATAGATGTAACACAATTGTTCGCGCATCTTCCCTTGTGGAATGTCGGGGCCCGCGATAATCAAAGGCACATGCACAGAATGGTCGTAGACATTCTGCTTGCCCATCAAACCGTGTCTTCCCACTGCCAGTCCATTATCGCTGGAAAAGACGATTATCGTATTCTGCTCTTTCCCGCTTTTCTTCAAGGCAGACAGGATGCGTCCGATTTGTGCGTCCGCATGAGAGATCATCGCGTAATAGTCGGCAATATGTTTCCGCACGATCTTCTCTGTACGCGGAAACGGTGCCAACTTTTCGTCGCGGATTTTCAGCATACCATTGTCAAAGGGGTGACTGGGTTTGAATGATTCTGGGGTCGCCATCTTTTCCCCGTCATACATTTCGCGAAACTCGCGTGGAGATTGACGGGGGTCGTGTGGTGTCTGAAACGCCACATACGCGAAAAACGGCTGGGCACTCTCCGCTTGGCCTTCAAGGAAGTTGATGCAGGCGTCGGCGTATACCTCCGCTGAATGCTTCCCTTCGTGCAAGACCTCGTTCTTCCTCGAATAGTTTCCGGTGGGCGAGTAAGGGCAAAGCGGCAGCCTGTATTGACTTCGAGTCATGCCCCGGAAAAGTATTTTGTCGCCCGTGCTGAACGAGCGGGCAAAGTGTCCGGCCCTTCCGGGTTCATTCTTGCCCGTGCCAAACGTGATATAGCCATTTTCACGGAACACCTGGGGTAAGGTCTTGTATTTGGCCGAGATTTCGTAGCCCCATAACCCTTGATTGTCAAGGTTCCAAAGCGTTCGGCCACTGAAAAGGCACGCGCGCGATGGCGAACATACGGCGGACGAGGAACTTCCCATGATATAGGCATTAGTGAAGCTGACTCCACGTTGCACCAGCCGGTCGATATTTGGCGTGTGGATGGACTTGTTGCCCAGCGCACGGATAGTATCGTGACGCTGATCATCCGTGAAGAGGAACAGAACATTGGGCCGATCTGTTGGCGGCTTGTTGTGGTCCGCGCCCTTGTTCGCGCGCGTAGCGGCGGTCAGGATAGAAGGTGGGGTAACGACCGCTGCCGTGGCGGCCGCGGCACCAGTGCCCAGAAGCTTCAGGAAGTTGCGTCGGTTCATTGCTTTCCTTTGCAGTTTTCTTGCCTTTGCTTCCCCCATGTGCTCGCAATCCAGGTTCGTCGCTCTCGCGACGATGTTTATTTCTAAGCAGACCGCTAAGCGGATTGCCAGCCCAATCGCTTCGGAAATCGAATATTCGGGGCAAAAGGCCTTTAGCCTCAGGCCGTTTGCTGACGATGACTAAGATTAAGTATCGGTACGGGATGGCTGCGCGCGGACGAGTGGAAGCATGAACGATTTGGTTGAAGGCATCATGGGCTACATGCGGCGGGTTGTGACGTACAACCCGGTTGTGGTCGTGGTGCAGCTTCTGCTGATCGGTTTCGTGGTCTGGCTGGTGATGCGTTTCCTTCGTGGCACGCGCGGGGCACGTCTGCTCAAGGGGGCGGCCTTGCTACTGGGCGTGGTGTATATCGGCATCCGTCTGCTGCCCAAGAATGACGACTGGCGGCGGGTCGAGTTCCTTTACGGGCACTTCCTGGTCTTCGCCTTCGTTGCGACGGTGGTGGCGTTTCAGCCGGAGTTGCGGCGGGCGCTCATTCAGATCGGCCAGGCCAGGCTGTTCCGCGGCGCTCAAGGCCGGACCGAGGCCATCGTCGGGGCGCTTTTAGACTCGGCTGCGTACCTGTCCCGCAACAAGATCGGCGCCGTGATCGCCATCGAGCGGTCCGTCGGGCTTGGCGGGATTATCGACTCCGGCACGCCGATCAACGGCGTGGTGACCAGCAGCTTGCTGAATACGATTTTCTACCCTGGCAGCGCTCTGCACGATATGGGCGTGGTGATCCGCGAGGGCCGGCTCGCGGCCGCCGGTTGCCAGTTCCCCCTTGCCGAGAGCGAGGACGTTGACCCGTCGCTCGGCAGCCGGCACAGGGCGGCTCTGGGTATGGCCCAGGACTCCGACGCAATGGTGCTGGTCGTCAGCGAGGAGACCGGGCGAGTTTCACTGGCGTGCGATGGGCAGCTTTACCTGGGCCTGCCTCCGGAAAGCCTTCGCGAAATGCTCCGCGGTCTGCTGGCGCCCAGCAGCCTGCTACATCGCGCCTGAACTGTTGCGAACACGTGAATACGAACAAGTGAACGAATAAATGACTCGACGCGAGCTATACAGCCTGATGGAACCCGACCGCTTCAGCCGCGAGTGGTGGCTGGCGCGTATCCGCGGCGCCGCGTGGGTGGTGCTTGTTACGATCTTCCTGTGGATATGGGCGGATGTTGAGTTCACCGACGAGATGGAAATGACCGCCACGGTGGAACTGGTCACCGCGCCGCCCAGCAAGCTGGTGCTGCTCAGTAAGAGCCGCGTCCGCGTAACATTCAAGGTCCAGGGCCGACAGCGAAGCCTCGAACAACTCCAGTACCGTCTCCAGTCGCCAGATACGGTCGTTAAATACGTTGTCAGCAAAGGCGAGAAAGACCTGTCCGTACGAAACATCCTCAACCGTGACAAGATGATCGTCGCCGAGGGCCTGACCGTTCTTTCGGCCTCGCCGAGTAACCTGCGGGTGCGCCTGGACACAAAGATATATCAGCCTGATATACCGGTGCAGTTCGATTACACCGGCGCTCTTGGTCCCGAGGTCAGTATCGACCCGCCCAAAATGGGCATTCACGTAGCCAGGAGCGACTGGCAGAATATCCTGAGAGCCGAGCCCACTCCCGTGCTCAAGACAAAGCAGGTGGACCTGAAGTCCGTCGTGGATCCGTCAAAGCCTTTCGAGGTTGAGGTGATCCCGCAGATTGCCGGCCTGGCCATCGAGCCGGACCAGCCAACCGTCCGCGTCAGCGTGAAGATTATTACTCTGACCGAGACGCAGGAGATCACCGTTCCCGTTCTGGTGCTCCAGCCGCCGGGCTGGCTGGAAGACGACACGTGGAAGGTATATTCCCTGAGCCGCAAGGATATCCCCGAGTGGCGGGTGACGCTGCAAGTCAGTGGCCCGCGGGCCGACCTGGACAAGCTGAAGCCCGAAAACGTGCGAGCCTACATTACTCTGACCGACGAAGATAAGAAGCCGGTGAGCTGGCTGACACGTCCGGTGGATGTCCAACTGCCGAGCGATCTGAGCCTCCGCCTCTTCGCCGCGCCGCCCACAGTGACGTTCAAGCTGGAAAAGATCGTTACGGTGGGAATGCTGCGGTGATGAGAAATCGAAATCCGAGGCCGAAATACACGTCCTTGCGGCAGGCGTTTGTGACTTTAGATTTCAAATTTGACATTTCAGATTTGAGATCTTCCTGTCGGCAGGCAGGTTGTCAGATTTGATATTTGAGATCTCAGATCTTGGATTTCAGTTCTGAGATTCCCAGGTCTTGCCGGGGGGATCTTCTATTTGGAGCCGACAGATGAACTCTTCCCAGGCACGCAAATACGTTGATGGAATTGCTCGGGCAGCCCGCGTGGCGGCAGGGACCCTTGCCGGGACTACCGGGTCGCAGCGGGATGCGGCCTTGACGGCATGCGCGGAGGCCTTGGATGTCTCGCGGGACAAGTTGCGGGCCGCCAATGCCAAGGACCTCGCTCGCAGCGAAGAGTTCGGCCTGACCTCGGCGATGGTCAAGCGCCTGACGCTTGATGACAACCGTATCGACTTGATGGCGCGTGCCCTGCGTGACATTGCCGGCCAGACTGATCCGGTCGGCAAGGCCGACGCCGCCTGCAATCGCCCGAACGGGCTGCGGATCGAGAAGCGGCGAGTGCCCATCGGCGTTGTGGCGATCGTCTTCGAGAGCCGCCCCAACGTCACCAGCGACGCCGCCGGCCTGTGCCTCAAAAGCGGTAACGCGTGCATCCTTCGCGGTGGAAAGGAGGCCTTCCACTCCAACCTCGCCATCGCGGATGTCCTCCGCGCCGGCCTCGCTGCCGCGTCTCTGCCGCAAGCCTGCGTGACGGTTATCGACAAACTCGACCACGCAGTAGTCCCTGCCCTTTGCACTGCCGTCGGGCTGGTGGATCTCATAATCCCGCGAGGCGGCAGGGGTCTTATCGCCGCGGTGACCGAGGCCGCGACGATTCCGGTTATCAAACACTACGATGGCATCTGCCACGTCTACGTCCACGCCGACGCCGACCTGGCCATGGCTGAGCGAATCGCCGTCAACGCCAAGGCCCAGTACCCGGCCGTGTGCAATGCGATGGAGACTCTGCTCGTGGATGCTACGGTGGCCGAGGCGTTCCTGCCTCGCGCGGCGAGGGCATTGCGGGCTCGCGGCGTCGAGCTTCGCGGCTGCGACCGCAGCCGGGCCATCGTGGCGGACATGCTGAAGGCGACCGAGGCCGACTGGTCGCGCGAGTACCTGGACCTGGTGTTGTCGGTGAAGGTGGTCGACGGTCTGGACGCCGCCATTGCGCACATCAACACCTACTCGAGCAGGCACACCGACGCGATCGTAACGAGTTCCCTTGCTGCTGCGGATCGGTTTGTCACGAACGTGGATTCATCCAGCGTGATGGTGAACGCATCGACGCGTTTCGCCGACGGCGGCGAGTACGGCCTGGGCGCGGAGATCGGCATATCGACGGACAAACTACACGCCCGAGGCCCGATGGGGGCCGCGGACCTGACGACCTACAAATGGGTGGTTACGGGTAACGGGCAGGTGAGGGAGTAGTCCTGCCTGGCGGCAGGTAGGTAATGGGTAGTAGGTAGTAGGCAGTAGGACAGAAGAAGAAGCGGCAGAAGAAGCAGCAGGTGGCAACGGCTGGCAGATTCGCTTTGAATGGCGCGGTTGAGTTCTGGATGTTTGCCAATTGTCGGGTGAGGGGATACGATCACGTGCTGTGCGACTTGGTCAAGGCGGCGCAGGGAACGGATTCCTTCAGGCCATTTCAGAACACTTTGGGAGCGCGCGATATGGGCGATGAGATCTTACTTATGCTCCTGGGTTTTCTCGTTCTTGTCGTCATTGTGGGCTGGGGTTGTTCGCCCTTTCGGTCGTCAAGCTCGTGCTGGTGGACATGGTGGGCATGCAGGACATCTTCCGCATTATTTCGTTTGTGGCGCTTGGTGTGTTGATGGTCGCGGCCTCGTACCTGTACCATAGGCTGGAGAAGCGACTGCTTGGCGCCCTGCCAGGACCGGCAGAGACGGCTGGGCCGAGCGCCAACGGAGAAAGCCTATGACAGCTTTGCGTTGCGACTGGATGATCATGCTGACAGTATTGGCGGTGTCGGCCCTTGTGGGTGCGTCGGGCGTACAGGCCGCGCCCGCGGACCCCGCATCGGGCTCGAAGACGGAGGACCTTTCTCGCTGGGCTGTGGTCGCGCCCGTTCGACTGGGCGCGAAGGCTCCGCCGGCTGGGGGACTGGTAGAGTTCACACTGAATCCCGACGCGATTTCCCAGGCTCGCGCGAACCTCGGCGACCTGCGCCTGTTCGACGGGGCCGGGCAGATCGTTCCATACGTCAT